>RFMZ01000186.1 GCA_009927445.1 Betaproteobacteria bacterium | reverse complement strand
ACAGCGATTAATTTAGCGGCCGGGTTGGCAAATTTGGGGCAGCGTGTTTTATTGGTAGATTTAGATCCCCAAGGTAATGCAACGATGGGTTCTGGCATTGATAAGAGCCAATTAGAATATTCAATCTACCAAGTTTTAATTGGTCACCGTGAAATTATTGAAACAAAATGTCATTCAGAATCAGGTGGTTACGATCTAATTCCTGCCAATCGGCATTTGGCGGGTGCGGAAATTGATCTGGTCGACTTTGATAATCGCGAGTCAATATTACGGCTAGCGCTCAATCAAATTAGGATGGATTATGACTTTATCCTCATTGACTGTCCACCGGCGCTGTCATTATTAACTCTCAATGGACTATGTGCTGCAAATGGAGTGATTGTACCTATGCAGTGTGAGTATTTTGCATTGGAGGGGTTGTCGGACCTCGTAAATACGATCAAACAGGTTCATGCAAACTTAAACCAGGATCTAAAGATTATCGGGCTGTTACGGGTCATGTTCGATGCACGTACAGCCCTACAGCAACAAGTTTCGGAGCAACTAATAAGCCACTTTGGGGACAAGGTTTTTAAGACAATTATTCCTAGAAATGTGCGCCTTGCAGAGGCGCCTTCTTATGGAATGCCGGGCGTCATTTATGACAAATCATCTCGTGGTGCCAAAGCATACATTGATTTTGGTGCAGAAATGATCCAACGAATTCAAACTTTATAAAGAAATATGATGAAAAAAAAGGGCTTAGGTAGGGGGTTGGAGGTTTTATTGGGAGAGTCTATGGATTTAAATTCGTCCAATCAGGAACCTCTGATCAGTGAGCTAAAGCTTGGACAATTACAGCGAGGCAAATATCAGCCAAGAAGCTTGATGCAAGAGTCTGGACTAGAGGAGTTGGCGCAAAGCATTAAAAGCCAAGGGGTCATGCAGCCTCTATTAGTTCGTGCAATTGGGGAAGGAAAATACGAGATTATTGCTGGGGAGCGACGTTTTCGGGCTGCCAAGATGGCAGGTTTAGAAATCGTCCCTGTGCTCGTAAAAAATGTGGATGATCAAGCTGCTGCAGCAATGGCTTTGATTGAAAATATGCAGCGTGAAGATTTAAATGCCTTAGAAGAAGCGCAGGGATTAGCTCGGCTAATTTCAGAATTTAATTACACGCATGAAAATGCCGCGCAAGCGGTTGGAAAGTCGCGCAGTGCAGTAACGAATTTATTAAGACTTTTGCAGTTGGGTAAGGGCGTTCAGGCTATGTTAATGGCAGGAAACCTTGATATGGGACATGCGCGAGCACTACTTGTCATCCCCACAGCTCTTCAGATTGGACTAGCTCAGCGTGTTGTAGCGCAAGGACTCTCCGTGAGAGAGACGGAAAGGTTAGCAAACAGCATCGTAAATAACAACAAAAAGAATGCTGTAGGACAAAACAGTCTTCGCACGCTAGCAAAAAATAGCGCAAATAAGGATCCCGACTTACTCGGGTTACAAATAAGAATGGCTGATTTGATAGGTTTGGACGTAGAAATAAGGCCCAAGGCAAAGGGTGGCGAAATAAAAATAAAATTTACTCAAATTGATGAGTTACAAGCCCTGCTAATTAAGCTAGGATTAGCGCAGTAGGGCGAATATTTGGATGGACAAGTTCTCGAGTCACGATGACCAAGATGAATTATTTGATAAAGAATTCATTCCGTTGGATCAAGCACGTGCGGAGCAAATATTTACCCCTCAAAGTTTACGCCAGCAGGTAAAAAGCCCGTGGGAAATTGTAAAGCTACAAGTTACAACGACGTTTTGGTTTACAATAATCGCTGTTATCTGGGGTTTTATTGAAACAAATAACGGCTTATTCATATCAGTATTATGTGGTGGTTTGGTAGGAATATTGCCCACGATTGCATTCATCACGCGTTTGGGGATTCATCCCCGCAACAGCAAAAATAATGCTAGCCAATTTGTTGGAAGACTGATGATTGCTGAAGTAATAAAGATTTTGATCACGCTGATACTAATAGTACTCGTGGTGGCATTGTATGACGACTTAG
The DNA here is from genome assembly GCA_009927445.1 of Betaproteobacteria bacterium. Taxonomy (GTDB): domain Bacteria; phylum Pseudomonadota; class Gammaproteobacteria; order Burkholderiales; family Burkholderiaceae; genus Polynucleobacter. Next base: position 21,946 of record RFMZ01000186.1, on the reverse strand, counting down.
AATGGCTTCCTTTTTTGGGAATGTACATAATAACTTTGCAAAGTTATTGGCTAATTGGGTTGAAAAGGAAGAATTAAACTAGTATTATCTCAACACATATTGTTTGATTGATGGCAAGAAGGAAATTATAGATGTCCAAAGAAGCAACATCCGCAGGCATACAACCTACAGAGTACATTCTCGAGCATTTAACAAATCTGAACTCTTTGGGTCAGGCTCAAACTTCTATTGTTGATTTTTCTATCTTGAACTATGACACGATCTTTTGGTCTTTAACCATGGGATTACTAAGTGTGGGGATGTTAGTTTTAGCTGCTCGAAGAGTAACCTCTGGCGTACCAGGACGGTTTCAGGCGCTTATTGAACTGATTGTCGAGTTAGTTGAAACACAATCGAAAAATATTGTCCAAGGAGATAGAACATTTATCGCTCCCTTAGCACTTTTTGTTTTTTGCTGGATTATCTTTATGAATACGCTAGACCTCATACCAATTGACTGGGTCAATGGGGTAAATGCTGTTTTAGCTGGATTTCATCTGCACATTCCTCATCATAAAATTGTTCCCACGACGGACCTAAATGGCACCATGGGCATGTCCCTTTCTGTGCTTTTAATCATTTTGTATTACAGCCTCAAAGTCAAAGGATTCGGGGGGTTTGCTCATGAATTGATTTCTGCACCTTTTGGCGATAAGTGGTTTTTGGCGCCTTTTAATTTATTTTTGAATTTGATCGAATATGTAGCAAAAACTGTATCCTTAGGAATGCGGCTGTTTGGAAATATGTATGCTGGTGAGCTGATCTTTATGTTGATTGCTCTTTTAGGTGGTGTTTGGACATTTGGAGTTGACCTATCCATTTTTGGCTTTGTTGGTCACGTTATTGCTGGAGCAGCTTGGGCAATATTCCACATTTTGGTTATCTTATTACAAGCATTTATCTTTATGATGCTTACCCTCGTTTATATCGGTCAGGCTCACAGCCACCACTAATTTTTTTTAACTTTTTTAAACACTAGGAGTCAACAATGCAGGAATTTATCGCTAACATACAAGGTTTGACGGCTGTTGGTATTGGTATCATTATCGGTCTAGGCGCTATCGGGGCTTGTTTAGGAATTGGTTTGATGGGTGGCAAGTATATTGAGGCGTGTGCTCGACAACCAGAATTAATGGAGCCTCTGCAAACAAAAATGTTCTTATTGGCTGGCTTGATCGACGCAGCATTTTTGATTGGTGTTGGTATTGCAATGTTATTTGCATTTGCAAACCCACTATTGTCCAAGTTGGGTAGTTAAGTTTTAGGTATGGCCACTCACGAGTGGTTTAGTCAACAAAACCGAAAGGAAAAGCCGTGAATCTGAACGCGACCTTATTCGCGCAAATGGTTGTATTTTTTATACTCTGGTGGGTAGTGGCCAAATTTGTATGGCCACCACTAATTAAAGCCTTGGATGAAAGAGCAGCTAAAGTTGCAGATGGACTAGCTGCCGCAGAGAAAGGTAAGGTTGATTTAGACCTTGCTACCAAGCGTGCCGATCAAGCTCTTGCGGAGGCTAAGAACGAAGGTACCCAGCGTATCGCTGAGGCCGAGAAGCGTGCCCAGCAAAGTGCTGAGGAAATAAAGCAAAATGCCCAAACAGAGGCCGCGCGCATTATTGCTCAAGCCAAATCTGAAGCCGAACAGCAGGTTATCCGTGCTCGAGACGTCTTGCGTAATGAAGTGGCCGTTTTAGCGGTCAAAGGAGCAGAGCAAATATTACGTCGTGAAGTTGATCCAAAAGCGCATGCCGCTTTGTTAGACCAGTTGAAAGCAGAGCTGTAAGATGACGGAATTAGCAACGATTGCAAGACCTTATGCTGAGGCTTTGGTAAGTTTGGCATCCGATGTGGAATTGGGAACTTGGGCTTTGCAACTCTCGGAATTAGCAAATATGTCAAGCCATCCAGAACTTGCGTCGTGCGCGAATAACCCGCAAGTATCTCAAGAACAACTGAGTGGGGTCCTGTTGTCTGGCTTATCTTCTAAGGCATCAGAGCCATTGGAGCAATTAGTTAAGCTGATTATTTCCAACCATCGTATTGCCGTATTAAAAGAAATCGCTAGTCAGTTTGAACAGTTAAAAAATGCGAAACAAGGTGCTGCGGAGGTCAGTATTATTAGTGCTTTTCCGATGTCTGAAACAGAAATAAGCGCTTTGCTTGCGGCGCTTACCAAACGTTTTGGTGGTAAAGCACTGCGTCCTACCGTTACGGTCGATCCACAACTCATTGGTGGTGTAAGAGTACAAGTTGGCGATGAGGTTTTAGACTCCTCTGTAAAGTCAAGGCTAGAGGCAATGCAAGCCGCATTGTCAGTATAAATATGCGTATTTACGAAATTCAAAGAACTTAGGAGTTATACATGCAACTTAACCCATCTGAGATCAGCGAGCTGATCAAAAGTAGAATTAGTGGTGTCGGTGTTGACACCGAGGTACGAAATCAGGGTACTGTTATTTCAGTAACTGATGGAATTTGCCGAATTCATGGCCTCTCGGGAGTAATGCAGGGTGAAATGTTAGAGTTTCCTAACAACACCTTTGGATTGGCGTTAAATCTTGAAAGAGACTCTGTTGGTGCTGTGGTTTTAGGAGAGTATGAGCATATTTCTGAAGGCGACCCTGTTAAATGTACCGGACGCATTTTAGAAGTACCCGTTGGCCCGGAATTGTTGGGCAGAGTAGTAAATGCGTTAGGACAGCCTATTGATGGTAAAGGGCCGGTCAATGCTAAAGAATCAGACATTATTGAAAAAGTTGCCCCTGGTGTGATAGCAAGACAATCAGTTAGTCAGCCTTTGCAGACTGGACTTAAAGCGATTGATGCGATGGTGCCAATTGGTAGAGGGCAACGAGAATTAATCATCGGTGATCGTCAAACAGGTAAAACAGCCGTCGCAGTAGATGCCATTATTAATCAAAAAGGTAAGGGTGTTTATTGCGTTTACGTAGCGATTGGACAAAAAGCCTCGACAATTAGTAACGTTGTGCGTAAGTTAGAAGAGCAGGGTGCAATGGCTTATACCGTGGTTGTTGCTGCTTCAGCGTCAGAGTCAGCGGCTATGCAGTATTTATCTGCTTATTCTGGCTGTACGATGGGAGAGTATTTCCGTGACCGGGGTGAGGATGCTTTAATTGTTTATGATGATTTGACAAAACAAGCTATTGCCTATCGGCAGGTGTCTCTTTTATTACGCAGACCTCCAGGACGAGAGGCCTACCCAGGAGATGTGTTTTATTTGCACTCAAGACTACTAGAGCGTGCTGCTCGGGTCAATGCAGATTATGTCGAAAAATTTACGAACGGTGCAGTCAAAGGGAAAACTGGTTCCTTGACGGCATTGCCCGTTATTGAAACCCAAGCAGGAGACGTTTCTGCATTCGTACCAACGAATGTTATATCGATTACGGATGGACAAATCTTTTTAGAAACCGACTTATTCAATGCAGGTATAAGGCCTGCTATTAATGCAGGTATTTCTGTTTCGCGAGTTGGTGGTGCCGCTCAAACAAAGATTATCAAAAAGATGTCTGGTGGTATTAGGACGGATTTAGCACAGTACCGCGAATTAGCAGCGTTTGCCCAGTTTGCATCAGACCTAGACGATGCTACAAGAAAGCAGCTCGAGCGTGGACGAAGGGTTACCGAGCTGTTAAAGCAACAACAATACAATCCGCAACAAGTTTGGCAATTGTCCGCCTCTTTATATGCTGTAAATAATGGCTTTTTAGATGATATTGAAGTAAAAAATATATTGCCATTTGAAAAAGGTATGTTGGATCATTTGAAATCTAAATATGCAGAATTAATTGGCCGAATTGAAGATACCAAAGATCTGACTAAAGACGACGAAGCGGCATTAAAAGCTGCTGTTGAGGATTACAAACGTTCTGCTTCTTTCTAACTAATAAGCAGCAAGGAGAAGCCTAAATGGCTGGAACAAAAGAAATTCGAAACAAAATCAAAAGCGTACAAAATACGCGAAAGATTACCAAAGCGATGGAAATGGTCGCTGCATCTAAAATGCGCCGTGCGCAAGAACGGATGCGTGCTGCTAGACCATTTACTGAGAAGGTTCGGACAATTTCCGCGAATTTGCGGCACGCCAATCCAGAGTATCGACCAGCTTTTATTGTTGAGCGCGAAGTGAAAAATGTCGGTGTTATTCTAATTACCACGGATAAAGGCCTGTGTGGCGGTTTAAATACAAACATCCTTCGCATGCTCACTAGTTTAATGAAAGACTGGACAGAGCAAGGCTTGGGTATTAGTTGTACTGCAATCGGAACCAAAGGTTTGCAGTTTTTAAATCGCATCAAGGCAAAACTCGTATCGCACGTCACACATATCGGCGACAATCCGCGATTTGACGATTTGGTTGGCGAGATTAAAGTGCAATTAGACGCTTTTACGAACGGTGAAATTGATGAGGTTTATATCGCATATAACCGTTTTATTAATACGATGCGTCAAGAGCCGGTTATTGAAAAGCTTTTGCCGTTACCCGCGAAACTTTCCAAGGAGAGTGGTTTAGAGCGAAATGATTCCGGTTGGGATTACATATACGAGCCGGACGCGCAAACTGTAATCGACGAGTTATTAAAAAGATATATAGAGGCGTTAGTTTATCAATCGGTTGCAGAAAATATGGCATCTGAGCAATCAGCTCGCATGGTTGCCATGAAGGCCGCTTCTGATAATGCGAAGAATGTTATTGGAGAACTACAGCTTGTTTATAACAAAACTCGTCAAGCGGCGATTACGAAAGAATTATCAGAAATTGTTAGTGGTGCAGCCGCGGTTTAATGAAGAAACTACATAAATTGATTTGAATGGAGAGATGCAATGAGTAACGCGACGAGTAGTGGAAATATCGTTCAATGTATTGGAGCTGTTGTAGATATTCAGTTCCCACGCGATAGCATGCCGAAAATCTATGAAGCTTTGGTACTAGATGAAAAAAATGAAGAATCTTTCGCGGAAAAAGGTCTTACTTTTGAAGTACAACAACAGCTTGGTGATGGCGTGGTTCGTACGATTGCCTTGGGCTCAAGCGATGGCTTGCGTCGAGGAATGCATGTTTATGGAACTGGCGCGCCGATTTCTGTGCCGGTAGGCCCGGCAACTTTAGGTCGAATTATGGACGTTTTAGGAAGGCCAATCGATGATGCTGGGCCGATAGCGACTGAAGAGCGCCGTTCGATTCATCAACCTGCGCCACGTTTTGATGAGCTTGCCCCGTCAGTAGACTTATTAGAAACAGGTATTAAGGTGATTGACCTAGTTTGCCCATTCGCAAAAGGCGGCAAGGTCGGACTTTTCGGAGGGGCGGGCGTAGGTAAGACCGTCAATATGATGGAGTTAATTAATAACATTGCTAAGCAGCACGCTGGGTTATCAGTTTTCGCTGGGGTTGGAGAGCGTACGCGAGAAGGAAATGACTTCTATCATGAAATGAAAGAGTCCAATGTTTTGGACAAGGTTGCAATGGTCTTTGGACAGATGAATGAGCCTCCGGGTAACCGTTTACGCGTAGCGTTAACAGGTCTTTCTATGGCGGAGCGTTTTCGTGACGAAGGCCGAGATATTTTATTTTTCGTAGACAATATTTACCGTTACACATTAGCCGGAACAGAGGTCTCTGCATTGCTAGGCCGCATGCCATCAGCTGTTGGCTATCAGCCAACACTTGCTGAAGAGATGGGTCGCTTACAAGAGAGAATTACTTCGACGAAGACAGGATCTATTACTTCTATTCAAGCTGTTTATGTTCCGGCCGATGACTTAACAGACCCTTCGCCAGCAACCACCTTCCAACACTTAGACTCAACGGTTGTTTTATCGCGAGATATTGCAGCCTTAGGTATTTATCCAGCCGTCGATCCTCTTGATTCAACCAGCCGTCAGCTCGATCCGCAAGTTGTTGGGCAAGAGCATTATGATGTTGCTCGAGGTGTGCAAACAACCTTACAACGTTACAAAGAGTTACGTGACATTATCGCTATTTTAGGTATGGATGAGCTTTCCCCTGAAGATAAGTTATCAGTTGCCCGCGCACGAAAAATTCAACGGTTTTTATCCCAGCCTTTCCATGTGGCAGAAGTCTTTACAGGATCCCCGGGAAAGTATGTTTCTTTAAAGGAAACCATTCGTGGATTTAAAATGATTGTTGACGGGGAGTTAGATCACTTACCAGAGCAAGCTTTTTACATGGTAGGCACCATCGATGAAGCGATTGAAAAAGCGAAAAAGCTTTAAAAATGGTTAATTAATAGGGTCTTAAAAACAATGTCCACAATTTATGTTGATGTAGTAAGCGCTGAGAAAGCTATTTTTTCTGGTAAAGCTAAATTTGTTTCTTTGCCGGGCGAAGCTGGAGAGTTAGGGGTTTTGCCAGGGCATACTCCGCTGATTACTCGGATTCAGGCTGGTGCGGTTAGAATTGAAACTGAGGATGGTGGCGAGGAGTTTGTTTTTGTGGCTGGCGGTATTTTAGAGATACAGCCAAAGTGTGTAACCGTTTTGGCAGATACGGCTATTCGTGGCAAAGATTTAGATGAGGCTAAAGCAATAGAAGCAAAACGTCGTGCCCAAGAGACCATGTCAAACCGTACGTCAGATATTGATTTTGCAAGAGCTCAATCTGAATTTGCTATTGCTGCAGCTGAAATAGCAACAATTGCTAGATTGCGACGTAAAAGATAATATTTATGTCGGGTTCTCAGCGCACGGAGTTAATCAATGACCGCTTTTTAAAAGCATGTTTTTTAGAAAAAGTTGATGTAACACCTATATGGTTAATGCGCCAAGCAGGCCGTTATTTACCTGAGTACAATAAAACGCGTGCCAAGGCGGGCAGCTTTTTGCAATTAGCAAAAAGCCCTAATTTAGCTTCCGAGGTTACCTTACAACCATTAGATCGTTATCCTCTTGATGCGGCCATTTTATTCTCAGATATATTGACCATTCCTGATGCGATGGGTTTGGGTTTGAGTTTTGAACAGGGCGAAGGTCCCCGCTTCGAGCGCCCCTTAAGATCTGAACAAAGCATATTAGATTTACATGAAGCGGACATGGATCAACTAAAGTATGTTTTTGATGCGGTTAGTCAAATCCGTAAAGATTTAATGCAAAATGGAAAACAGCGAGTACCTTTAATTGGCTTTTCAGGCAGCCCGTGGACTTTAGCATGCTATATGGTAGAGGGTAGTGGGTCAAAAGAGTTTTTGGAAACTAAAACCATGCTGTACAAACGACCAGATCTCATGCATCGGATTTTAGAGATAAATATTCAGTCAGTCACAAAATATCTAGAGTTGCAAATTGATGCAGGCGCCCAAGCTGTAATGTTATTTGATACTTGGGGAGGTTTATTGGCCAGCGGCGACTATCAAGAGTTCTCTTTAGATCCAATGAAAGAGGTTATTTTTCGCTTAAAGTCCAGCAAAAGTTATCACGCCTCGATTCCCATCTTATTATTTACTAAGGGTGGTGGTGTTTGGCTGAATGATATAGCCAATTCGGGCGCGGATGTGGTCGGTTTGGATTGGACAATGTCTTTGGCTAGGGCAAGGAATCAGTTGGTCGCCAATCACCAATCAGTTGCGCTTCAGGGCAATTTAGACCCGTTGATATTAATGGGTAATGAAAAAATCATTCAACAAAAAGCGGCAGAAATATTAAGTGAGTTAGCGCAAACAAACTCAATTAAGGAGGGCATCAGCCCTTTAGATGGGCATATTTTTAATTTGGGTCATGGAATTTCTCAATTTACTGCGCCAGAACAGGTGCACTTCTTAATAGATACCATTCAAACTGAGTCCAAGAAACTGCGAACACAAAATGTTTAAAGCTTTAGTTGATAGTAAATTTTCAAAAGTTATACACAGTTTATTAATGCATGCAAAATACAAAGGCTTAGTCGGGGAATCAAAAGACTTTATGAGGTAATTTATATAAGTTATTGTTATTAAACAGTAATTAGCAGTTGCCCAAAAGTTAGGAAAGAGTACTTACTAACAAAATCAGTTTTAAAAACAAAAATTAAAAACTAATCCACAGAGTTATCCACAGGCCAGTTGTGTATCAGTGACAATTAAAAGATGTCAAACTAGAGCCTTGTGAAAGCAAAAATATAATGGCAAATTTGTATGTACAGGTCGGGATAGATGCACCTCTTTTTAACCTATTTGATTATCATTGGAATGAAGAAAGCTTAGGCGCGCCGCCTAAAATAGGAACTTTAGTAAAGTTAGAGTTTGGCAAGAAGCTTACTACTGGAATCGTACTGCGGGTAAGTAAAACTCTGTCATATACTGAGCGAGCTGGTAAGAAAAGTAATGTCAAAGATGTTTTAGGCTTGGCACCGATTGCAAGAGTAGATCCAGGAATAATGAGACTGGGTAATTTCGCTGCTAAATATTATCTGCGCCCAATCGGGGAGATTCTATTATCCACAATTCCAAACGAATGGAAAAAACCACAGCTTTGGGAAAAGTTAACAAAACAAATAGAAAAACAACAACTTAAATTAGAGGGCAAAAAAAGCTCAGAAGTTTTGGGCCAGAACTACGAACTGAATCAAGAACAGCAACAGGTATTAAATACCTTACTAGATTACAGTGAAAAAAAAGCTTATAAAACAGTATTGTTAAGAGGGGTTACAGGTAGTGGAAAAACAGCGGTCTATTTAAATTGGCTACAGGATATTACCAAAGGAGGCGATGCTCAAGCCTTAATACTTGTACCTGAAATTAACTTAACCCCCCAACTAGAGAAGACATTAAAAAAGTATTTTTTGGAAAAGGATCTAATTACATTGCACAGTAATCTGACCCCATTAGAAAGAAATTTTGCCTGGTGGAGGCTACAAAGCGGTCATGGGAAAATTATTCTTGGAACGCGTTTAAGTGTGCTGGCACCGATTCCCAAGCTAAGGGCGATTGTAATTGACGAAGAGCACGATCAATCCTATAAACAGCAAGAAGGATTAAGATACTCGGCCAGAGATTTAGCTATTTGGCGCGCTGCGGATTTAAAAATTCCGATTTTACTCTGTTCAGCCACTCCATCCTGTGAAACTTGGCTAAAAGTAATGGAACACAAGATACCATTATTAAAACTAAGCCATCGCGCAAAAAAGGGAGCAACAACGCCCCAATTAGAGTTAATTGATTTAAAAAATGCAAAGATTAACAAACAACTCGATAAAAATGGATTAACAAGCCAAATTAAACAAGCTATCGAGAAAACATGGCAATCTGGTAAACAGTCATTAGTATTTGTGAACCGGCGTGGGTATGCTCCAGTATTAAGTTGTATTCATTGCTCATGGAAGTCGGAATGTAAAAAATGTAGTGCTTGGATGGTAGTACATAAAAAATCAGCCAAACAAGAAGATCGTATCTTGCAATGCCATCATTGTGGCTTAGTAAACTGGTTACCCAAAATATGCCCCGATTGTGGCAATCAGGACTTACAAATGCTTGGAATGGGAACCCAAAAAATAGAGGATGTTTTAGAAGAGTTATTTCCCAAGATAAGTTTACTTCGGGTCGATAGTGATACCTCTAAAAATAAAGGTCAAGCAGAAACTTTGTTTGCAAAGATACACAGTGGACAAGCCCAGTTAATCGTGGGTACTCAAATGCTTACAAAAGGGCATGATTTTGAGCAGGTTGAAATAGTCGTAGTTCTAGATGCTGATAAAAGTTTGTATTCGCATGATTTTAGGGCTATTGAAAAAATGTTTTCCCAACTTGTTCAGGTTGCCGGTCGGGGAGGCCGGGGTGGAGGCAGCGAGCAAGCAAAAATTTATATTCAAACGCAATTCCCAGAGCACCCTTTATTTTGGGCGATTGCAACTGATCGACATGAGGAATTTCTAACGAGTTTGGTGAATGAGAGAAAACAATCGAAATTACCACCCTATTCTTACCAAGCAATGATCATAGCCGAATCGAGAAGCTTTGAAAAAAACGTCGAGGTTTTACAGCAAATTAAAAAAGAGGTAATGTCTTGCCATAATCAATTTGCGCAGGTTTTATTTTATGACGCAGTTCCAAGAGGAATTCAAAAACTGGCGGGTCAAGAAAGGGCTCAAATGTTGTTGGAATCTGCCGACCGGCAGGCTCTTCAAATCGCTTTGGAACACTGTCTTGGGGTAATAGAAAAAGTTAAAAAGAAATCTAGGGCTATTAAAATCATCATAGACCGTGACCCAATCCAGTTTTAATAAAACCCTTCGTGGTTTTCCAAAGAAAAAAGTATCACATTATATACAAATAAATTATTTTTTGTATATAATGTGATACATGCCTACAAAACCTCAACCCATCTTTCCTAATGAGCGGAAAATTTTAATCAATTTAGGTGAAAGGATTAAGCTAGCTCGTTTACGCCGAGGAATGTCCGCGGAAGTTTTGGCGCAGAGATCCTCTATTTCAAGAATGACATTACACCGTGCAGAAAAAGGTCATGCGGCGGTAGCCCTTGGAACTTATCTCAGAATCTTGGCAGCACTACAACTTCAAGATGACTTCAATTTACTAGCTAAAGATGATCAATTGGGTAGACTTCTTCAAGATTTGGAGTTAACAAAACAAAGGACACAAGATGTCTAGTGATGAGTTAGAGGTTTGGATTGATACCGAATTTATTGGGCCGAGTCCCATCCAACTAGGATACCTAAAACACGACAGAGGTAATGTACGATTTCATTATGACAGCAATTGGCTTGACAACTCCCTGCGCTTTGAAATAGATCCTGATTTGAGCTTAGATAAAGCGGTTTTCCATCCGAATCCTGTGCAAGGGAATTTCGGGACCTTTTTAGATTCTTCACCGGATCGGTGGGGACAAACGCTCATGAAGCGACGGGAAGCCATGGAGGCCAGAGATAGCGGTCGTCCGGTCCGGTCATTGTATGCGTGGGATTATTTAATTGGTGTACAAGATAAGACAAGGCAAGGAGCTCTGCGCTTTAAATATCCTGGCACAGATGAGTTTTTAGCTTCGCATGAGCTATCGGCACCGCCCCTAGCTCAGTTAGCCGAATTAGAAAATATTGCTAGAGAACTAACCGATAAAAAAATTGAAGATTTAGATAGCTTAAGGAAGTGGTTGAGAGTATTGGTAGCGCCAGGATCCTCCTTAGGTGGGGCAAGACCGAAAGCCAACTTTACCGAAAAAGACGGATCGCTTTGGATTGCAAAATTTCCAGCAAAAGATGATGACAGGGATATCGGCGCATGGGAGATGTTGGCGCACCTGTTGGCCAAACGTGCAAATATTAAGATACCAGAAGCGAAGTTAATCAAACTAGGTAAACAATACAGAACTTTTGCTGTGAAGCGTTTTGATCGGGCTCATGGTCAACGAATTCATTATGCATCTGCTATGACGATGCTCAAACAAAAGTCAAGTGAAGGGGCAAGTTATTTAGATATTGCGCAATTCATCATGACCCGAGGCTCAAGTGGATGGATTAAAGAGGACCTCGCGCAACTTTTCCGCAGGGTGGTTTTCAATGTTGCTATTAGCAATCGAGATGATCATTTACGCAATCATGGCTTTATTCTTGATATTTCAGGATGGCGTTTATCACCAGCATTTGATTTGAATCCCAATATTGATAAAGCCGAGCATGCATTGAATTTAGATACTATTGATAACTACCCTCAAGTAGATGGTTTGATTACTACAGCTGAATATTATGAGCTAACACCTAATCAAGCAAAGCTAATTACGAGTGAAGTATTTGAAGTGGTTAGAACATGGGAAGCTGTGGCTAGAGAACTCGTAATTCCGCGAGCTGAGATTGAGCTCATGCGGTCTGCTTTCCTTCAATAAAAAGTAGGTAATCGTAAATTGACATATAAAAATATGTATTTACGGCGACTAAGTAACTGAAATAGTCATAGCCGGTATCCTCAACCACTACTCAAACTGACTCCTTAGAAAGAGCGTACTCATCTACGGGTATACAAGCGCAAAACAAATTACGATCGCCGAAAACATTATCTATACGGTTAACTGGCGGCCAATATTTATTTTGATGAAGACGAGATACTGGAAAACCAGCAACTTGTCTAGAATAAGAATGCTTCCAGATATCTGATGAGAGCATGCGTGAAGTATGAGGGGCATTTTTTAAAGGATTATCCATAGCATCAAACTCTCCAGAAATCACTTTGTCAATTTCCTCGCGAATCGAAACCATTGCTTCAATAAAACGATCTAATTCAGCTTTAGATTCACTCTCGGTGGGTTCAAGCATTAATGTGCCTGACACTGGAAAGCTCATTGTCGGCGCATGAAATCCGTAGTCAATTAAACGTTTTGCAATATCTTCATTTGTAATCCCTGAGGATTTTTGGATAGGGCGAATGTCAAGAATACACTCATGTGCCACAAGACCATTTTGTCCCGTATATAAAATGGGGTAGAAAGAAGAGAGCTTTTGGGCCAGATAGTTCGCCGACAAAATTGCAACTTCAGTGGCCGTTTTGAGCCCATGCGCTCCCATCATGGCAATATACATCCACGATATTGGCAAAATAGAAGCTGAGCCAAAAGGAGCCGAACTAATTCTTGGTAGATCTGTACGTTGAAAGTCGACAGTTTTGGCAGTATAAGAAAAGGGTAAGAACTCCGCAAGATGAGCTCTTACGGCAACTGGACCAACTCCTGGTCCCCCGCCACCATGAGGAATACAGAATGTTTTATGAAGATTAAGATGGCTAACATCTCCACCAAAGTGCCCAGGAGCAGCTGTACCAACAAGAGCATTCATATTGGCACCATCAATATAAACTTGACCACCATGTAAATGGATTAGATTACAAATATCGCTAACTGTAGACTCAAAGACGCCATGTGTGCTGGGATAAGTAATCATAATAGCGGCTAAAGTCTCCGAAAATTGTTCAGCTTTGATGCGCAGATCTGCCATATCAATATTGCCATTTAAATCACAACCAACTACCACGACATCCATGCCTGCCATTTGGGCTGACGCAGGATTTGTGCCATGCGCAGAAGATGGGATAAGACATATATTGCGGTGTGATTCATTTCGAGAGGCATGATAAGCTCTAATCACAAGTAAGCCGGCATATTCCCCTTGAGATCCAGCATTAGGTTGCAGCGAAACTGCGCTATAGCCAGTTGCCGCACATAACATTTTTTCAAGTTGTTCAATTAAAACTGCATAACCTTGCCAATGTTTGGGAGGTGCGAATGGATGTATTTGATTAATGTTAGGCCAGGAAATAGGTAACATTTCGCTGGTCGCATTTAACTTCATCGTACAAGAGCCAAGAGGAATCATGGTTCTATCTAATGCTAAATCTTTATCGGACAACCTGCGAATATAGCGAAGCATTTCATGCTCTGCATGATACTGATTAAATGTTGGGTGCGTTAGAAAGGGCTCTTCACGCTGTAAGCAGGGGGGTATAGCATGTTGCTCCTGTTCGTATCCTTGATCCCACAATAAACTCTCATCTGGACAGTTAAAAATTCGCAGGATACGAAACACATCATCTTTGGTAGTTGACTCGTCCAAGGAAATACCAACATGATGTTGATCAATCAATCTAAAGCATATCTTCTCTGAACTTGCTAGGCTAGAGACATGCTGAGCATCTAGGACTTGAACTTCCAAGGTATCAAACCAAGAATTATTTTTAAGATGAACGCCATTTCTTTTCAAACCATCTGCAAGGATACAAGTTAAATAGTGCACCCGGTTAGCAATCCTTTTTAATCCCTCAGGGCCGTGGTAAACGGCGTACATGCCTGCAATAACAGCTAAAAGGACTTGCGCAGTACAAATATTCGAGGTTGCCTTTTCTCGACGAATATGTTGCTCCCTTGTTTGTAGGGCTAGACGGTAAGCTGGATTGCCGGCTTGATCAATGCTCACGCCAACTAGACGCCCTGGCATATTTCTTTTATATAGATCTTTGGTCGCTAAAAAAGCAGCATGCGGCCCGCCAAATCCTAAAGGTACGCCAAACCGTTGTGAATTTCCAACAACGATATCAGCGTTAAAATGTTTAGGAGAGTTTAAGACAGTTAGCGCTAGTAAGTCACTAGCAACAATGAATAATGCTTTTTGATGATGAACTGCCCCGGCCATCTCTAGATATTCAGATAGCGTGCGTAATTGACCATTAGCGCTAGGGTACTGAATTATTGCCCCAAACATATTGTACAGATGAATATTGCTTGGGTCGTCAATCACCACTTGAATACCTAATGGTTTAGCGCGAGTTTGGAGAACTGCAATGGTTTGTGGGAAGATATCGCGCGCAACAAAAAACACCTTCGATGCATTGTGATTAGATCGAAAAGCTAAAGTCATCGCTTCTGCAGCAGCAGTTCCTTCATCGAGCATGGATGCATTGGCAATATCCATACCCGTTAGATCAATAACTACTTGCTGAAAATTGACAATCGCTTCTAGTCGCCCTTGAGAAATTTCTGGTTGATAGGGTGTATAGGCTGTATACCAGGCAGGGTTTTCTAAGATATTGCGTTGAATGACACTAGGTGTCAGGGTATTGTAATAACCCTGCCCAATAAAGGATTTATGTAAGATATTTTGATCCGTTATTTGCTGTAGCTTTGCCAAAGCCTCATGTTCTGGTAGAGCAATTTGAAATTCTTCGAAGTCCAGATTTTCAACTTCAAGAATACTTGTCGGCACAACCGCTTTGATTAAGTCCAGGGTTGATTTCAAACCCAAAACTTGAAGCATCGCAGTCTGATCATCGTGCGACGGTGCAATATGGCGACTTAAAAATGCTGCAGAAAGATCTAATAAGTCTTTGGAAAATATGGTCATTTTATAAAGCCCTAATTACCAATTTGTACACCGTAAGCATTGGCATCTAAGAGCTTATCAATTTCGGTTGGAGAACTAGGCATGATTTTAAAAAACCAAGAATCGTAGGGCGCCGAGTTTATTAATTCAGGTGAGGCCGCAAGGGAGTCATTGATAGCAACGATTTCACCACTTACAGGGGCATAAATATCGCTAGCAGCTTTAACGGATTCTACAACTGCACAATTCCCAGACGCTTGCAGAGTTTGCCCAACACTTGGTAACTCTAAAAAAACAATATCACCTAGGGCGTCTTGAGCGTGATGGGTGATCCCAACAGATAAGGACCCGTCTGCATTTTTAAGTACCCACTCATGGGAACTTGCATAACGAAGGTTTTGAGGAATAGACATAATGAACTCCAAGAGTATTAAAGAAGGGGTTGGCCAAGGCGAACAAAAGCATTTTTGACAACTTGGGCTTGTAAAAGCTGATCTCGAACTTTGACATGGACGATACTTTTTAAAGGAGTATCTTTGGGGAGGCTGGCAAAGGCAATGGATTTTTGTAAACTTGGGCTGAATGTTCCACTAGTAATTGTGCCATTACCCTGGTTGGTGATGACTTCTTGGTGGACTCGTAAAACACCCTTATCAAGAAGAACGAGTCCCAAAAGAGCGCGCTGTTGATTACTAGAGCGCAGAGCCTGTGCTCCAACAAAGGACCGATTTGCTTGTAAATCAACAGTCCAAGATAGGCCGCAATCGATGGGTTTAGTGGTCAAAGACATATCTTGACCATACAGGTTATAGCCTGCCTCGATACGCAAAGTATCTCGAGCACCAAGACCTGCAGGTAAAACACCTGCTTGTAACAGAGCATCCCATAAGGCAGTTGCTTGACCTTGGGTAAGAAAAAGTTCAAAACCATCCTCCCCCGTATAGCCCGTTCTAGAAAACATGATTTCGCCAAAAGCACAAGCGCATACGGTCGAGTGAAAAGGCTTTAACTGGTTCAGGGCGTTGTTTAATTCTGGGAAGAGCTTCGCTAGCTGTGTTGAAGAATGTGGCCCTTGTACTGCTAATATAACTAAGGGATTATGGGCGTTGGAAAGGTCTGCTCGCCTTGGAATTATTTTTAAATCATTAAAGTTATTGGCCTGTTCATCAAGCCACTCTAAATCCTTGAGTGCATTTGCCGCATTGATAACTAGGCGGTAATTATCACCCATCCGATAAACAATTAAATCATCAATAATTCCTCCTTCATGATTTAACATACATGAGTAGAGCGCTTGTCCATCCTTACTTAACTTATCGATATTATTAGCTAAGGTATTTTGAAGAAAGGCTTTTTGTTCCGAGCCGGTCAAATCTACGATAGCCATATGGGAAACATCAAAGACACAACAGGATAAGCGCGTATGTAGATGCTCAGCAATTTGAGATCCATAATGGATCGGCATATCCCAGCCACCAAAGTTGGCTATTTTGGCTTTGAGAAAAAGGTGTTGATGATAAAAAATAGTTCTTAAGTTGGCCGACACGATCGAGTTTCCCGAGGTAGGCCCCCCTGTCCTGTTACCTGAGAGATTCCACACATCCAATAATGAATACATGTTAGCCCCTTCGGTGGGCAATTAAATGCCGCTCTCCAGAGTGTAATTGTTGACAGTCCTTTTTGCCTGAGCGTTTTTGGGCATTGCGCCTTCGGCGGTGATTAACACACTCTCCTACCAACGAAATAATTTTAACCTAAAAATTTTTAAAGATGTAGATTTAGCTTGGAAGAGGTAAGCGGTTTGAGATGGAGAGCATGATTTTTTTATGACGCGCTCTGCCCCGAAAGGGTTTTAAATTCGTGAGCCTAAAGCCGATAGAGTCTTGGAAAAGCTACCAATGGCCCTAGGTTTTTGCTGCCCCAGTGCGATGAGTCCGGTTATATAAACAACTCGCACAAATCCAACGCTGTTTACGATTACTAGTTGGTATCCAAGTTCCACCATCAAGGCGTTTTTCACGACTACAAGAAGAGCAAAATTTCAAAGATTGTGAACTAGTCTCGGGGGTGGAGGTTGTCGTAGTCATAAATTAGCAGCAGTCTGAGCAACAAAACCACTATTTTAACCTAAATTAATTAAGGGCTTAACTTTGTGCGCTTAAGACAACTTTAATTGAGTCAGCGGTTTTATTGCCATCAAAATCTAACCAGCACTTATTTTTAAAGTCGTATAACTTACAAAGCTTGGCAGTTTCAAAGTACCACTTCCACGAAAACGGCTGCAAAATAATTCTCCCGGGTAATAGTTCCTCTAATTTATTTTGAGCATTTTGCAATTCATAAAGAGGCACACCCATGTCCACATGGTGAGCGGTATGCTCCATGATGTGATGCAAAATGGCTCCAAAATGATACTTAAATGTCAAATGTACTGTAGTAGAAACAAAGGGCTGCGCTCTTAACCACTCTGATTTATTGTCGTACCAAGAAACACTAGGGTGCGTATGGTGAACATATACAACCCAACCGATCATGCCATTCCAGAACAAATAAGGGATTACAAAACCGCAAATAAGCAGGGTAACCACAGATTGATCTGTTAAAAGTGCGGCGCAGAGGAGTGCAGCGATCCAAAGAATACCAAATACGCTCACAAAGCAACTATCTCTAAAGAAAACTTTTCTAGTTGAAGGCATATCTTTTTTGCTGGGAAAGAACATCTTGAACCACCAGATTTCAATGATGTAATAAAACACAGGGCCCCATCCACTTCGATAAAGGCGCTCGAGACTTTTTCTCCAAGCGGGCATGGAGTTAAACTCTTCTAAACTGGCTGGAGCCCAAACAAAGTCAAAACCTTTCAGATTTGTTTGGCCATGGTGTACGACATTATGACCAACTTCCCACAAACTAAAAGGTGTTAAGGATGGCAAAAAAGCGATACGTCCTAAAATCTTATTTAATTCGCGATGTGGCGTAAAACTTTGATGGCATGCATCATGACCCAAAATAAAAAGTCTTCCAATCCAAAAGCCAGCAATATTTCCCAAAATAATTTTGACGAGCAAGTTTTCTATCAATACAACCCCAGCGATTAAGGCAAACCAAATACCTATATCTAAGAGTAGCAAAAGGATCGCACGTGCAGTTGATTTGACCGCAAATGGCTCAATGAAACCCCGAATAATTTTTCTGTTTGGAATAGGCAAACCTTCTGGAATAGGTAATTGCGTATCTGGGCTTAATGATGTTGACATAATGATTTAGCTTGAAATTAATATTGTTCCATTTTATCTACATTTACGCATTCAGGTTTTAAGATTGCAAATAAAGCACAAATTGATAAAAACCATGGCGCGTCAATGGCAGCGAGGGACCCTTAGAAGCTCAGCTCCATGAAGATGATTTAAAGTTGTAGCCAAACAACAGGTCAAAGAGCCAGAAGCATAAGACAATAAAGATTGTATATGGCGCGCCCAGCAGGAATCGAACCTGCGACCCTTGGCTTCGGAGG
Organism: Betaproteobacteria bacterium; assembly: GCA_009927445.1. Taxonomy (GTDB): domain Bacteria; phylum Pseudomonadota; class Gammaproteobacteria; order Burkholderiales; family Burkholderiaceae; genus Polynucleobacter. Next base: position 3,561 of record RFMZ01000186.1, on the reverse strand, counting down.
CCAATACTCTATCCACTGAGCTACGGGCGCTTAAGGACATCAACCGCTATTGTAAGTTAGCGCCTGAGCGAAAAGAAGAATTTTCGCTAGAAGGGACTTTTTTAGTAATAAATAGATCAAAAAAAGGGCATATCTTCAGGCCGACCTAGCAAGTTATCTTCCAAGACTAGCTATAATCACTATGAATCATACTTCAGAGAAAGAAACAGCATGAGCGAAGAACACGGCAGTTTAATCAAGACACCAAAACAATTGATTGTGACGGTGTTTGCGGTTTTTTTTATACCGCTAATTATCATTCTATTATTAATAATATACGACACCAGTCATACAGGATCGTCGGCACTCAACCTAGCGACATCGAATGCGCTTATTCAACCTATTGCTAAATTAGATTTTAAAGACAGTAGTGCGCCAAAAGTGCTTAAAACTGGGGAAGAGGTTTATAAAAGTGTTTGTTCGGCATGTCATGCCGCTGGAGTCGCTGGAGCGCCTGCATTTGCAAATAATGGCGCCTGGTCAGCAAGAGTCGGTAAAGGTTATGAAGCATTGCTTAGTTCGGTTTTGAAGGGCAAGGGCGCGATGCCAGCGCGAGGCGGCGCAGCACCTGATGATGTTAATGACCTTGAACTTGGCCGATCTGTAGTTTACTTGGTGAATGCCTCAGGTGGAAAGCTGGCCGAGCCAAAAGAGGCTACTGCAGAGAAAAAGTAAATTTGGTTAGCGCTTGATTATGAGGGCAGGGTTTTATTGTTGATAGCGAGTTGATAAGCATTTTTTTTGGTCATAATGCCGGCCTTTGCGAATATTTCAGAAATATCCTTACTTCCCAAATAAGGATTTAATAAAGATGCCAACAGCTGCGGATTGATTGGGACCTCTCCAACCGAGTTAGGCTCAGGGGATTCCGACAGGGGCCGTCCTTCGATTAAGATCGAGAACTCCCCACGTAATTCTGGTTTTCCAAAGAGCCATGTCGGTATCTCACGAACCTTTAGGTAGGTGATCGTCTCAAATTTCTTAGTTAACTCACGACCAATAACAACCATGCGATTTTTATCTTCCAAGGCAGCATATAAGTCCTCTAAGGTTTTTTGAATACGAACCGGCGATTCATAAACGATAGTATTAAAAGAAAAAGCATTAATTTTTTGTAAAGATAAATCCCGATCTTTCGTTTTATTGGGCAGAAATCCTAGAAATTGAAATCGGCCATCGGTTTGTAAATTAGCAGCCCCGCCAACTGATGCAAGAGTAGTAACGGCGCTTACGCCAGGAATAGGGATCACCCTATAACCACCCCTTATTAATGTGCTTACAAGGCGCGCACCCGGGTCAGAGATGCCAGGAGTGCCCGCATCGCAGACATAGGCCCACCTTTGGCCAGCGGCTAGGTGCGAGGCAATAGTTTGCGATGCCTCCATTTCATTGTGTTCGTGGAGTGCGAGTAGGGGTCTTTGTATATTAAATGCTTTTAAAAGACTCGTGGTGTGACGCTTATCTTCACAAGCAATCCCATCCACATTGGATAAAATATGAGTTGCGCGGTATGTCAAATCAAATAAATTACCAATAGGAGTACTAACCACATAAAGACATGCGACTGGAAAATCTTGCAGGTCTAGTTGCTTTGTCTCTGTCATAGGTAATCAAATATAAATGGGGTTAATCGAAGTATATGATTCAATCATATCTGTAGATGCGAAAATGATGGAAAGTATCCTAAAGAAAATAGACAAAGATGAAAATTAACTTAACTGATCGTATCAAAGAACACTTTGAAGAAAGCCTCTCTGTAAAAATGCTCAGTATGGAGCGTTTAACCCAAGATCTTGCGCAGGCTACGCAGGTTATGGTTAATAGTTTAAAGCTGGGTGGAAAAATTTTAGCCTGTGGTAATGGGGGCTCTGCAGGCGACGCACAACACTTTGCAGCAGAGTTGGTTGGCCGCTTTGAGCGAGAGCGAATGGAGTTGGGGGCGATTGCCTTAACAACCGATTCATCCATTTTGACAGCGATAGGTAATGATTATGGATTTGATGAAATCTTTAGTAAGCAAGTGCGCGCAATTGGTAAAAAAGAGGATATTTTGCTAGGGATTTCAACTTCGGGTAATTCACCGAATGTGATCCTGGCAATCAAGGCGGCCAAAAAAATGGGGATGCGAGTCGTTGCATTTACAGGCCGTGGAGGTGGAAAAATAAAAGATTTGCTCGAGCCTGAGGATGTGCACTTATGCGTGCCATCAGAGCGAACCGCAAGAATTCAAGAGACGCATTTGCTACTAATACACTGTTTATGTGATGGAATTGATTACTTACTTTTGGATGCAAAATGAACATGATGAATGTAAAAACAAAACGGAACATAATTACAACTATTTTTCTAGCTGCCGGAGTAGTAACGCTGCCGGGCTGCTTTCCAATCATTGCTACGGGTGTCGTGCAAGGAGTGCTGGTACTGGGAGATCGAAGGCCGGTATCCGTTTCGACGATTGATCGCGGCTTGCAGCTTCAAATCGAATCGAGTATCACAAAAAATTTTGGTGAGGTTGCCCATGTCAATGTGCATGTTTTTAATCAAAAGGTTTTAATCACCGGCGAGGCCTCTAATCCCGCCATTAAAGAGCAAATTGGAGCAATTGCCAAGGCGCAGTCAAACGCAAAAACTGTTTTTAATGAACTGCAGGTCGGGGCGATTAGTTCGGCCGGCTCTAGGGTTTCAGATAGTACGCTATTTACCATTATTAAAACCAAGTTTTTGGCAACCACTGACATCCCTTCGAACTCGATGAAAATTGTTGTTGAGGCTGGCAGGGTATATTTGCTGGGACTTGTTACCGAATTAGAGGCGAAGGCAGCGGCTACTGTAGCAAGTAGCAGTAGTAGTAGCGTCAAGGAAGTAATTAAGTTTTTTGATATTATTTCGGAAGAAGAAAAGGCGCGTTTAGATAACCCTGGTAAGCCTGAGTCGACCAGTAAATAGGAGGTGGCTAGGAGCGTAGAACTCCTTGTACTAAGCGCCACAGATCCAAGGCGGTCCAAAAGCAGCCAGATCGCAATTTCACTCTAAAAATCAATAACCGCGTTTTTTTTCGAATTCTGACAGATCAAAAAAGCTAAAGGTGTTTGAAATTTATACGCCCCCCGGCATTTGTCATAATAATTAGTAAAAGCGCAAAAGCTGATAAAAGGGTGTACTGCTGGACTACAAGTACGGTAAGTAGAAGGGCCGTAGGCTTTTTTGTTGGAGTCGGTTTTTGACATTGTTTAAAGAAAAAACAAAGAATTGAGAAATTTTTGTAAAAAATATTAAAGTTTTCTGCAAAGACACTTGACAGTAAAAAATTTATCTGTCATAGTCTCACTTCTTCGCTAATTGTTCTTTAAAAAAACAAATAGCTACTCTTTAAAAATTAGTCAACCGATAATTGTGGGTACTACTAGAAAGCATTTAGTCCTTTTGGACAATGAAAAAAGTAGTACTCACTTAACAGTAAATTGATTCAAATAGAAATAAATGAGTCATTTCTTTGAGTGAGCGACATGCCTTAATTGGCAT
>RFMZ01000123.1 GCA_009927445.1 Betaproteobacteria bacterium | reverse complement strand
GGATACCCAGTTCACCATGTAGGCGTCGCTGTAGCGACCTTGGCCGATTAATCGGATGTACTCTGGAACTGGCGTATGGGCTGGGCAAGCCCACTGGCAATCGACAACTTTATGGAAATAATTGGGGTCACTGACGTTGGTGGGGATCATCCTTCATTCCTTAGTAGTCGTTTTTTATTGCCCACGTTACAGAATAGCCCTACAACTGATCTTCAAGAATAGAGTAATCCCTTATGCCTATCAACAATGCGTGACTTCGAACTATTTTTTCATACGAATTGGTTAATTCCTAATTTGACAATGCCTGTATTTGTCTATCCAATCGAGTAAAGGAGGCCTTATGAAAACCTTTGAACAATTTAAAGCTGTCACCATGGCTGAGGGTTTCGACGAAGTTTTAACCCGAGAGTGGGGAGCAAACCACGAGACCCCAGTTCACGAACATCCTTTTGAAGCGTTTGGATTCATCGTCAAAGGAGAGTTTTGGCTCACCATGGATGGAAAAGCTACCCACCTAAACCAAGGTGACACTTTTAGAGTTTCCAGAAACATGCCGCACCAAGAGAAATATGGCCCTCAAGGCGCTTCGCTTTGGATTGCTAGGATGAACCAATAAAAATGGCGCTTAACTGAGTACATGGACATATTTTTAGGGCTTCTTGGTTGCATCGCCGCGGTTTTCATTGGCGCTTACTTAGCAAAGAAACAGGCCCGCACATTTTCAGGTCAAAGCAATGGCCTAGATACGAATCACAAACCTGGTGATGGCGAATTACCTACCGTGACCCATTTTGACTATGGCAACATGCGGTTTCTCTATTTAGGCTCGCCCGCTGTTCAAGGCTCGATGAAGATCAGTAAGCCGCTTGAAATCCATTGGAATACCAACAACGGATGATGGGTTGGTTGTTATTTGCAGATTTAGAAAAAATCAAACATTTACATGCACAACTTGGCTTAGGTGCTGCGTCACTCACTAAATTTTGTAATTTGACATTAGGCATGCAGACTACCGCCGTTGAGTTGAATCCAATGGTGATAGAAACCTGCAAACTTTGGTTCAATTTGCCTGATAACAATAACAATTTACAAGTCTTACTTGGCGATGCTGCTGAGGCTGTTACACGCGATGAATGGCAAGCAAAGATAGATGTACTGCAAGTTGACCTATACAACCAAGATGCTGAATGTCCTGTATTAGACTCCGAATCGTTTTATTCCAATTGCAAAAAGCTTCTTACTGAAAGCGGTTGTATGACAGTCAACATCTTTGGACGCCATTCCAACGCAAAGGAAAGTGCTCAAAAAATAGCCCGAGTGTTTGCTGATGGCGCGGTTTGGATGTTCAAACCTACTAAACCGGGCAACTCGATCGTCATCGCATTAAGAACTTCACAAAAAATGGATAGATCAGAACTTTCGTCACGCGCACAAGCCATCGAAAGCCGATGGCCCTTGCCTGCGAGGCAATGGCCAAAAG
>RFMZ01000042.1 GCA_009927445.1 Betaproteobacteria bacterium | reverse complement strand
TGCCATGTTGACAGCTGGTTTTTTAGAGGAAATGCAAACCTTGCGCGCTCGTGGTGACCTAACGCCAGATTTACCCAGTATGCGCTGTGTGGGATACCGACAGGCGTGGGAACAAATGGATGCAATGCAGTTGCAAGGCACCCACTCGCAAGAGATGTTGGTCAACCTGCAAGAACAGCCGTTGCTGCCACTAGGCAATTGGCAAAAAGGCAGTTGACTTGGTTACGCAGCATGCCTGAGCGGCACATCATTGCTTGCGACAGCGTAGATCCAACCGCACAAGCATTAACGCTTGTGCATAGCTTTATTGCAAAGGGCCTTTAAGGGCTTCAGGTACTGGCAAAGGCATCACTTGTATGCCTTCCTCCAGCAAAGATTCAGTTTCAGCTGGCGTCGCGTGTCCGCGAATGTTGCGGTGCTCAGCTTCTCCGTAATGCATCTTGCGTGCTTCCTCAGAGAATTTAGTACCAACATCTTCCGTGTTCGCCACCACATGGCGCACCATTTGCATCCATGCGGCTTGCAGTTGGTTGGTATCGAGGTTCGCAACTTCTTGTGGTGAGGGCGCTGTGGGAATGTTGTCTACGGGAACTACCTCGGTCGACTTTGGCGGCTCTTGTTCACCGCGGGGAGAACTGAGGTTTAAGCGTGGAGCGCTGAGCTTCTTTTGTATATCGGTGTCCCCACACAAAGGGCAAGAAACCAATTGGCGCGACAACTGACTTTGAAAGTCGTCTTCGCTCGCAAACCATCCTTCAAAGCTATGAAAGTGCGCGCAGTGGAGGTCTAAGACTTTCATGCGTCAGATATTAACGATGAAACGCTTAGGTGCCAAGGGTAGAAACAATGGCACGGGCGCACAGTGTCATCAGACCGCCAGGCAATAAACCTAGAACCAGTAACAGGCCACTGTTGATCAATAAAACGATGCGTACATCTGCACCAGCAGTAACGGTGCTCGCCGTTATAGGCGCGTCAAAGTACATCACTTTCACAACGCGCAAATAGTAGAAGGCGGCGAGCAAAGACATCATGACGGCATACACCGCAAGGGCCACCGCGCCTGTTTGACCTGAAGAGACTAAAGCTTGCAACACCGACAACTTACCTGCGAATCCAACCATAGGAGGAATACCAGCCAAAGAGAACATGCACAAAGCCATCACGCCTGCATACAGGGGGCTGCGTTGGTTCAAGCCGGCGAAATCAGCGATCTCCTCGCTCTCAAAACCTTCACGCGCTAACAACATGACGATGCCAAACACTGCCAAGGTGGTCAGCACATAAGTCACGACATAGAACATGGCGGAGCTGTAGGCGTTAGCCGCCGCCGCCGTGTTGCCGTTGACCACACCTGAGTACAAGCCGATCAACACAAAACCCATTTGCGAAATAGTGGAGAAAGCGATCATGCGCTTGATATTGGTTTGCGCAATACCTGCCAAATTACCAATAAGCAAGGAGGCAACCGACAAGACCATCAGCATTTGTTGCCAATCGATCGCCAAGGGTAATAAGCCCTCTACCAAGAGTCGCATGGTCATAGCGAAGGCCGCCAATTTGTGTGCGCCACCAATCAGCAGGGTCACCACCGTAGGAGCACCTTGGTAAACGTCAGGCACCCACATATGGAAAGGCACTACGCCGAACTTGAATCCCAAACCGCACACCACAAATACCAGCCCCAACACCAAACTTGGTGGTTGATGTGGCCAGAGGTAACGGATTTGAATACGGTACTGATATCGAGTGAGCCAGTAGCGCCGTAAAGCAATGACATACCGTAGAGCAAAAAGCCGCTTCCTAAGGCGCCGAGTACAAAGTACTTCATCGCTGCTTCACTGGCGGTGGCATTGTCGCGTCGTAGAGCGACCAAGGCATAACTTGCGAGGGCTAGCAACTCAACACCGAGATAGAGCACTAGGAAGTTATTGCCTGAAATCATGACGTACATGCCAACCAAAGCAAACAAACCTAGGGTGAACAACTCACCGCCCATACGCAACATATCGCGCTCTGCGGCATAAGGACGTCCATAGACTAAGGTCACCATCACCGACAAGGTAGAGAAGCATTTCAGCCAATTACCCATCGGGTCTGAGACCACCATGTTGCCAAAGCTGTAAATGGTTGCGCCTTCGCTGGCATCAAACGCTTGCAGAACCGCCACCAAGCCCAAGGTCATCAAGGTCAACACATAGGTGTTATGACGGCGCACCGAGGTATCGAACAAGTCGATCATGGCGATCACCATCGCCATCACCAACAGAATTAATTCAGGAAGTAGCGCCGCGATATTGAGTTTTTCAATCATGTGTTATTCCTCTTTATTGCGGCAATTTGGAAATTGCAACATGCTTGAGCAAGTCTGTCACGGAGGCATCCATCACATCGGTAAATGGTTTTGGATAAATACCCATCGCTAAAACTGCAATCGCTAGCAACGCCAACATAAAGAATTCGCGCGTATTGATATCGGTGAGAGTTTTGACATCGTCGTTGGTCACGGGTCCTAGATAG
>RFMZ01000043.1 GCA_009927445.1 Betaproteobacteria bacterium | reverse complement strand
AACTGCACAGCAGCGAACACATGCGCTTCATCATCCGAGCGACCAGCGCGTTGCAACTCTAAATAAAAGCGGTGCGGAAAAATGCCAGCAATTTGTAGTGCCAACTCACTGGCCCGCGATAAGTCACCTTGCACCAAAGCTTGGCCTACAGGCCCACTCTGCGCGCCTGAAAGTGCAATCAACCCTTGTGACAACTCTTGCAACCAAGCCAACTTGATAACGCCCACAGCTTTGTGGACGTTTTGTGTCCAACCACGGCTCAACAACTCACACAGATTTAAATAGCCCTGCTGGCTTTGCACCAACAAAATCATCTTGGAGAGATGGTTAGCGTCTTGGGTCAGGCTCTCCAGATAAATCTCAGCGCCAAGCAAAGGCTTCACACCAACGCTACGGGCTTGCTTGTAAAACTTGATCGTGCCGAATAAATTATTGAGGTCAGTGAGCGCCAGCGCAGGTTGTTTGTCGTCAACGGCCACTTGTACCGCATCATCGATTCGGTTAGTCCCATCGACCACGGAAAACTCAGAGTGCAGGCGTAAATGAACAAACATGAAGTTGATTGTAGGCACACCACATGCCCACCCTGAGGGCTTGCGTAACCCTTAAGCGTGCATGAGCACTAATGGACTACGCAAATAAATGCATTCACTAAATTTGAATTAACCGCGAAGCTTAAAAGCAACAAGCGCGACACGCTCGCCGTAGGCCTTGGCCGTGGCTAAATCTCCCTGTGGAATGTCGGCAGCCGGGCTAGTGGCACCCACTTGCGCCATCAACCCAGAGTTAGAACCAATGCGGTTGATCGTGCCGTCATTCATAGAAGGCTGCCCCACCCAGACCATGCCTTGTTGCATAGACAAAGTGATGAAGTACTGAATCGTGGAGAGCTTGTCGCCACTGGGGCTAGCAGAAATTGTGAAGCCGCCAGCAACTTTGTCCCTCCATGCACTAGAGTACCAGCGCTTAGACGTGGCATCCGCAAATTTCTTGAACTGCCAAGAGGCCATACCCATATAAGTGGGTGAGCCAAAGATGATGGCATCGGCTGCGTCCAATGCGGTCCAGTCAGCGTCAGTGATATTGCCGTCCGCATCAATCGCAATCACTTGCGCCTTAGCGCCTTCCGCCACAAACTGCGCCACGCGCTGGGTATGGCCGTAGCCTGAATGGTAAATAACGACTGTTTTAGTCATGGGAAATCCTGAAGGGTTGAAAAAAAGGGGGCGCTTACTTAAGAATTAAGGCGCCAAATCGAATACCAACACTTCTGCATCCACACCATGCGAAATTGAAATTTGGGTTTCCATGTCCAACATGGCGGCATCTCCAGTTTTCAATGCATGTCCATTGACTTGCACCTCACCGCGCACCAAATGCACATAAGCCTTGCGGCCTGATTGCAAGGCAAGAGTGGCCGTCTCATCTCCATCAAAAAGCCCTGCATATAAAGATGCATCCGCATGAACCTTCACCAACGCATCTTTAGGCCCAGCAATTTGACTCAAAGCCCCACGCTTTGAAGCAGGCGGAACCGTTTTTTGTTCATATCCTGGCGCGATGCCGCGCACATTAGGTTCAATCCAAATTTGAAAAAAGTGGGTCGTCTCATTAGGCGCGTGGTTGAACTCACTGTGCATCACCCCAGAGCCGCGCTCATGCGTTGCACATCCCCCAGGTGGAATACCTTCCACATTGCCGATATTGTCTTGGTGCGCTAGCTCGCCCTGCAATACATAACTAATGATCTCCATATCGCGATGCCCGTGGGTACCAAACCCCGAACCCGGCGCAATACGGTCCTCATTGATCACCCGCAAATTACCCCACCCCATAAATTGCGGGTCGTGATACCCAGCAAAAGAAAAACTATGAAAAGACTTCAACCAACCATGGTCGGCGTAGCCGCGGTCAAGGGATTTGCGAATAGTGATCATGG
>RFMZ01000095.1 GCA_009927445.1 Betaproteobacteria bacterium | reverse complement strand
GGCTGGGACCGCCGCAATCCGCAGTATTTCGGCGTGTTGGAGAGTCTTGCTAAGCATTACGGTTTTGATTTAGATGCGCCCTACGAGTCATTGACGCCCGAGGTTCAAAAAGTCTTGCTCTATGGCTCTGGCGAAGAAGAAATCAAGTTCAACTACAACCTGCAAGCCAACGGTAAAAAGCTGAATAAAAAACACCCGTTTGAAGGCATTTTGGTGAATATGGAGCGGCGTTATATCGAGACCGATTCATCCGTGGTGCGCGAAGACCTTGCCCGATTTCGTGGCTCGCGGGCATGTTTAAGTTGTGAGGGCACTAGGCTTCGCCGCGAGGCGCGCCATGTGCGCATCGGTGAAGGCGCGCAGATGCGCGGTATTTTTGAGATCAGCCACACCACCTTGGGCGATTGCTTTACCTATTTCAATTCATTGCAATTGCAAGGCGCCAAAGCAGAGATCGCTGACAAGGTGGTGCGTGAAATCGCCTCACGCTTGAAGTTCTTAAACGATGTAGGCCTCACCTACTTAAGTCTCGACCGCAGCGCAGACACCTTGTCTGGCGGAGAAGCACAGCGCATCCGCTTGGCGTCGCAAATTGGCTCAGGCCTGACTGGCGTGATGTATGTGCTGGACGAACCCAGCATCGGATTGCACCAACGCGACAACGACCGATTGATCGACACCCTCAAACATTTGCGCGACATTGGCAACAGCGTGCTGGTGGTCGAACATGACGAAGACATGATTCGCGCGGCGGACTTCTGTGTCGACATGGGGCCAGGCGCCGGTGTGCACGGTGGTCAAGTGATGGCGCAAGGGACGCCTGCAGATATTGAGGCGAGCCCCCAATCACTCACAGGGCGCTACCTGGCGCGCAGCCTGCGTATTGAAGTGCCACGCAAGCGCAATGGCTTTTGGCAAGTGCCGGCCGAGCAACTCGCTGCGCAACGCGTTCTCAACAAACAAGCGCCAGCGCATCAAGTCATTCGCATCCAAGGTGCACGCGGTAATAACTTGCAACTTGTGACGGCAGACTTTCCTGTGGGCTTGCTGACTTGCGTCACAGGCGTGTCGGGTTCGGGCAAGTCGACTTTGGTCAACGACACCCTTTACAAAGCTGCGGCCCACACCATCCATCGCGCTCACGACGAACCTGCCGCGCATGACGAGATCCTTGGCCTAGATTACTTCGACAAAGTCATCAACGTCGATCAGTCCCATTGGCCGGACACCCCGTAGTAACCCCGCCACCTACACCGGCTTGTTCACCCCGATACGCGAATTAATGGCCGATGTATTAACAGCGCGAGAGCGCGGCTACGGTCCTGGCCGCTTTAGTTTCAACGTACCCGCCAATTCAGGTGGCGGTCGGTGCGAAGCCTGCCAAGGCGATGGCATGGTGAAAGTAGAAATGCACTTCTTACCCGATGTGTATGTGGCGTGTGATGTCTGCCACGGACTCCGCTACAACCATGAGACCTTGGGCGTACTCTACAAAGGCAAGAACATTGCACAGATTCTTGATCTCACAGTGGAAGCAGCGTTAACGTTTTTTAACGCAGTTCCCAATATCGCCCGCAAGCTCCAAACATTGATGGATGTGGGTCTGTCGTATTTGCAACTAGGTCAAGCTGCTACCACCTTGTCTGGCGGTGAAGCACAACGCGTGAAGTTAGCCTTGGAATTAAGCAAACGCGACACAGGTCGCACGCTCTATATCTTGGATGAGCCCACGACGGGTCTGCACTTCGCTGACATCGCTTTGCTACTCAAAGTCTTGCAGCACTTGCGCGATGCGGGCAACACCATT
>RFMZ01000044.1 GCA_009927445.1 Betaproteobacteria bacterium | reverse complement strand
CGCGGCATTACATTTTTTCAATGGAGATTTCATCTTGACCGAACCCCATCTGCTGGTCCAGCGAGACCAGGCTGTTCTGACTCTGACAATCAACCGTCCTGACCAGCGTAACGCGATTAGCCCTGAGGTGATGTCTGGGGTCATCGAGCAGCTGAATGCGAGCCGAGCTGACACCCAATTGCGGGCGATCGTGATTACCGCAGCCGGTGAGAAAGCGTTCTGCGCAGGCGCCGATTTGGGGAGTGGCAAGTCGTTTCAGTTCGACTATGCCGAACCGCGCCTGCCAATGCCGGAGATGTTCCGCGCAGCCCGCGCCACCAACGTACCGATCATCGGCCGGATAAATGGCACTGTTATGGCCGGCGGCATGGGCCTGCTGGCTATCTGTGACTTGGCGATTGCCGCTGACCATGCGCAATTCGGCTTGCCCGAGGTCAAGGTTGGCGTCTATCCAATGCAGGTGCTGGCGGTGCTTCAGCACCTAATTCCAAGGCGCAAGTTGTTTCAGCTGTGCATGACCGGCGAGCCTGTTTCTGCTGCCGAAGCGTTGGAAATAGGACTGCTTACAAGCGTCGTGCGATCCGTGGAGCTGGACAGTGCAATCGAATCGCTGCTGTCGAAGATCTTGGACAAGTCGCCCACGGCGATCAGGCGCGGAAAGTACGCGACCTACGCTATCGAGACCATGTCTTTCGAGGAGTCGCTGAACTTCATGGAAGGGCAGATCGGGCTGCTCGCGGCGACCCAGGATGCGGCCGAGGGCCAGCTGGCATTTCGCGAAAAGCGCAAGCCGGTCTGGAGCGGCAGATGAAGGCGATCGGGGAAAGGACAGTACGTATTGGCGGCGCGTCGGGCTTTTGGGGGGACAGTTCACTTGGCCCGCGGCAACTGGTGGAAGTTGCGGGCATGCAATACATCAGCTTCGACTATCTCGCTGAGCTGACCATGTCGATACTGGCGAGCGCCAAAGCCAAAAAACCGGAGCTTGGTTATGCAACGGACTTCGTCGAGGTAGTTCGCGAGATCTTGCCGGCCTGCTTTAAACGCGGCATCACGCTAGTTTGTAACGCAGGTGGCATGAATCCTAATGCATGCGGCGCAGCGGTGCGCAATATCGCAGCCGAACTCGGGCTTAATGTTCGAATTGCGGTAATCGATGGCGACGATATCATGTCTCACTTTTCGGCCTTGCGCGAGCGCGGAACCAGAGACTTTTATACTGGCCGACCCATGCCAGAAAGCTTCGGTAGCGCCAATGCCTATCTGGGTGCACTGCCAATTGCCCGCGCCCTAGCGCAGGGCGCCAATGTTGTTATAACCGGCCGCGTTGTTGACAGCGCAATGGTTTTGGGGGTGCTGATCCATGAATTCGGCTGGTCTATGGACGATTGGGATCGACTAGCAGCAGGCTCGCTGGCGGGCCACATCATCGAATGCGGCTGTCAGGCCACAGGGGGGCTTTACACCGACTGGGACCAGATTCCAAATTGGGACAGTATCGGCTATCCGGTAATAGATTGCGCCGCAGATGGCAGCTTCACAGTCTCCAAACCGATTGGAAGCGGTGGGGCCGTGTTGAAGCAAGCGGTAGCAGAACAGATGCTCTACGAAATAGGTGATCCCTCGGCCTATCTACTACCGGACGTGATCTGCGATTTCAGCGAGGTCATGATTGAACAGTTGGGCGCGGACATGGTGCGTGTGAGCGGCGCGCGAGGTCTGCCAGCTTCGGATGAATACAAGGTGTCGGCCACGTACGCTGACGGCTTTGCCTGTGTTGCCACTCTTATCATTGTGGGTTTCGATGCTGTTGCCAAAGCGCGCCGATCGGGTGAGGCGTTAATTTCGCGCACGAAGGCGATGTTAGCGGTAAAAGGGCTGGGCAATTTCAGCGCATCACGAATTGAGGTGATCGGTGAGGAAAGTCCGTATGGCGCCTCGGCCCGTCAACACGACCTGCGGGAATCCGTTGTGCGGATCGCTGTGCGCCATCCAAGTAAGCAGGCGCTCGAACTGTTCGCACGTGAGGTTTCAGCGGCCGGGACCTCCTGGTCCCCCGGCACCACTGGAAGCATGTCCGCCGGACGGCCATCGGTATCTCCCTCTATCCGCCTGTTTTCATTCACGATCCCAAAGGCATGGGTCATGCCGCGACTGACGATGGACGGAGCAACGCCGTTGGACGTGCCGGTTCCCGCGGGCCTTCCGCTGATCGAGACGCTGCAGAGCGCACGCGCGCATTGGCCCGCACCTTATTTCGCGGAGCCTACACCTGCAGGTCCGGATGACGCAGAGGTGCCGCTGATTCGTATCGCGCTAGGCCGCAGCGGTGACAAAGGCGACACATCCAACATAGGGCTTATCGCTCGTACTCCACAGTTACTGCCGATCCTGCTGCGTGAGGTTACTTCCAAGCGCGTCCAAACTTGGCTGGCTCATTCGGTGTCGGGCACCGTCACCCTTCATCCTGTACCTGGGATAAATGGAATCAATCTAGTTTTGACTCGCGCCCTGGACGGCGGCGGCATGGCGTCACTGCGCTACGACCCTCTTGGCAAGTCGATGGCGCAGGTGCTGCTTGCAATGCCAGTGCGAGTACCGCGTCATCTCCTCTCGACCATATAGAGCGTTAGCAGTACTTAGTGTTCTGTCGCAATAGTGATGTTCGATTCCTGATCGCGGAGTACTTCTCTATAGCCTTGTTGTAATTTTTCCTCTTTGAAATCTTCGAATCGCAATTGTCTAATTTGATTCATGATGGTCTCCTGAAGAAGAGTTAATTCAAATTATCCCGCAGCAATAATTCATTTGATGATGACCACTAGAACGCTGCAAGGTGATTGCTCAATCAAAGCTTTTGGTATTGAGCCGCGCCACCAACGTTCCAACCAATTGTCACGATGCTTGTGCCCGACCATGATTAAATCAGCACCAATGCTGGACGCATATTTCACGATTTGATCAACTGCGTCACCTTTAAGCAGTTCGCCAATCGCTTCCAATCCTTCTTCATTTAATCGCGCAACACCTTCTTTAAGAGTCTTTACACGACGGAGTTCTTCAACCTGATTATGTTGCTCGGTGTAGTAAGAAGTCTCGTGACCAATTGGAATTGTGTCGTTTGGAACAACTGAAAGTAAGTGAATCTTGGCATGCTGCCATTGCGAGATCTCTTTGCAGTTGAGAAGTGCCTGCTGACTTTCAACTGAACCGTCATAGGCCAAAATGATTTTTTGATACATCTACTTCTCCTTGCTCAATTCCAGTGGCAATTGTTCAGGCTAGACGGTCGTTTTCATTGACTGAATTTTTGAAGTTCGCGAAGAGTTCAGGCTGTGGGTTAATTGTTTTATTGTCTTGACGCTGTTGCCTGACATGTCTGATGAAGGCCATTGGCGTCACTTTTTTGTACAGTAGAAACAATTCGACCAATTGCACTTTAGAAAACCCACTCTTATTTGTTAGCTGCGTCCACCCCAGAGTTTGATCATGGTTTTCAATTATCCAGAAACACAACTCTTCCAGCCTCTTGGCATTCGAAGCAGAAA
>RFMZ01000080.1 GCA_009927445.1 Betaproteobacteria bacterium | reverse complement strand
TAGCTCCTACATCTCGCGCAATCTTTCCCCATCGCTGGGTTGCAACCTGAACTGCTCTACCAAGTTCCTCTGGCGTGCTGCCTACGGGCTCAGCACCAGAAATACGCAATCGATCAGCGATTTCTGGTGACTGCACAATTTTGGCAATTTCGCTGCTGATTTTTAGCACCACTTCGCGTGAAGTGCCAGCAGGCGCAAAAACACCATGCCAAGATGTTGAATCAAAGCCCTCTATTCCTGCCTCTGCCATAGTTGGTAAATCTGGTGCCTGCAATAGCCGCTTAGGGCTACCAGTTGCAAGCATCCTAACTTTACCCCCTTTAGATTGAGCTAGAGCAGATGCCGTCGAATCGAAAATCATTGTGATCTGACCTCCAATCAAATCAGTCATGGCTGGACCAACCCCTCGATATGGAATATGTGTAATATCAATCTTAGCTAATGAGCGGAATTGTTCTCCCAACAAATGAATGATGCTTCCAGAGCCAGGCGAACCAAATGTGACGCTTCCTGGTTTAGCCTTTGCCATTGAAACCAATTGAGCAACTGAAGTGGCAGGAACTGAACTGCCTACTATAAGAACCCCTTGGACTTCGGCTACCAAGCTGACTGGAATAAAGTCTTTGGACACGTCGAATGGCATCTTGGCATAGATACTAGGGTTGACAGCAATTGTGCCCGTAGGCGTCCACAAAAGGGTGTAGCCATCTGGAGCAGCCTTTGCAACCGCATCTGCCCCAATATTGCCACCTGCACCACCGCGATGATCAATGATGAATTGTTGGCCTAGGCTCTCAGATAACTTCTGAAGTACCGGCCTTGCTAAATTGTCTGTAGGACCACCAGGAGGAAATGGAACAATCACCCGAACAGGTTTGTTTGGATAAGTTTGCGCGGAGACTTGCCCATTGGTAAATATCGCCACAATAAAAAGCAACAAGGCTATTGAAATTTTCATCTTCTGCATCCCAATTAGGAGTCTGATCAATTTAATTCACTAATGAAGCGCTGCGCAAATGCTTCGTATTGAGTAGGCTCACGCCCAAGCAACATAGCAAGTACACGCCAGTTTCCACCTGGCGCTCCATGTCGATGAAATTCTTCAAACATGGTCCGTAGTAATGACATTTCTTCAGGGTCTCGACCCCTCCAATGTGGAAGCGCCATGTACTCGTCCAGCTGCATTTCTACAGCCCTAATAGTTTTGCCTGTAGCTTTAGAAAAAATCTCTGCCAACTGATGTCGATTAAGAGGGGCTTGCGAGCTTACGGCTTCAAAAACGCCATAATCAAATCCATTTTCTGAAAGCACTCGGGCTACCCCCTCGGCATAATCATTGAGGTCGAGCCAAGATATGGGAACGTCGGCAGAATAAGGAAAAACGAACTCTCCAAAATCCATCATTCGTCGCCAGTTCCAAGCAACATTTTGCATATAGTTGGTGGGCTGGAAAATCACCCAAGGTAGTCCAGATATCATGGCCGCTTCTTCTACTAGGCGCTTATTCACATGAAATCGAATTGCCTGAATCTGTGAATTAATAACACTATGCAAGGCAATTCGGCGGACGCCACATCTTTTAGCCGCAGCAATAATATTCAAGCCATTCTGAGTTTCGGCGGGTTTCATACGAGGTGGGATATGAAACACAGTATCAACCCCTCTCATGGCAAAATCCAATGACGATGGCTCTTCAAAAGTAGCTACTACAACTTCTGTAGCCCCAGCATCAAGCAGTTTTCCTTTAGCAGCTAACGAAGTTGTCATAGCCCGAGTCGGCGTATTTCGAGACTTAAGTGCATTAATTACTGCACGACCAGTTATGCCGTTAGCACCGGTTATGAGAACCATTTATGTTTCCTCATTGCCTAATCATTACTCTATTTTTGTAAGGTTACCTTAGGTATATATAAACAGGATTGAGCGAAATTTATCTCCGTTATAAATTTCGTTAATAATTGATCGGGATATTGATGCAATTCGCTTGAGAGTGATAGCCTGAAACTAGTTCTAATTCATGGTCTATCAAGCGTCCAGACTCTGGACACCCCTTACCTGTCCAGAGCACCCCGAGCGTCCAGCTCTGGACACCCC
>RFMZ01000288.1 GCA_009927445.1 Betaproteobacteria bacterium | reverse complement strand
ACCGGCCAAAAAAGATGGTGGTGCAGCCTTTGTTTCAATCATGGAAGGCTGCTCAAAATATTGTAGCTATTGCGTTGTACCTTACACGCGTGGTGAGGAAGTCTCAAGACCCTTTGAAAGTATTTTAGAAGAGGTCTCTAGCCTGACCCAGCAAGGCGTCTGTGAAATTACTCTACTTGGACAAAATGTCAATGCCTATCTTGGCAAACTAGATGGTCAAAGTGAATTAGCCGACTTTGCTATGCTTTTGGAGTACATCGCAGAAATTCCTGGGGTTGAGCGTCTTCGATATACGACTAGCCATCCGCGAGAATTTACGAAGCGCCTCATTACCGCTCATGTTCAAATACCACAACTCGTGAATCATCTGCACCTGCCAGTGCAGCATGGCTCAGATAAAATTTTAATGGCTATGAAACGTGGCTATACCTGCCTTGAATATAAAAGCCTCATCCGAAAAATTCGTCAAGCAAAACCCAATATTCCAATCTCCAGCGATTTTATTGTTGGCTTTCCAGGTGAGACCGATGCGGATTTCCAAGAGTTAATGGACCTCGTGCACCACGTCCAATTTGATAATAGTTATTGTTTTATCTTTAGTGCGCGTCCCGGTACTCCAGCAGCCAACTTAGAAGACTCTACACCACGTGCGATGAAAGTCGCTCGCTTGCAAGCACTTACCTCCTTAATCGATGAAAATATTCTGCGTATCAGTCAAGGTATGGTCGGTAATACCGAGAGAGTCATGATCGAGGGTATGGCTAAGGATGGTCAAAAACTTCAGGGTAGAACTGAAAATAATCGCGTCTGTAATATAGATCTTCCATCTCTTGGACAAGCCAAGAGACTAATCGGAAAAATGGTTCCTGTAGTTTTTACGAGAGCCTTAGCGCACTCACTTCAAGCAGAGCTAGTCACTCGATGATCAACCCGTTATCTGTGCCAAATTACTCCCTAGAAATCACCTTACAATTTTCCTCTCCGACACTTCAAAAAAAGTGGGCGCCAAAACTGCCAATTCGGCGTGTAAAAAAATGGGTTCAATCGAGCCTAGAAGGCCCCGCTGAATTCACTCTCCTTTTTGTAGGCAATGCCCAAAGTAGAAAACTTAATCAAACATACCGCAACCAAGATCACGCCACGAACGTTCTGACCTTTTCACTCGACTTACCTTCTTCAAAAAACCCGAAAACTTGTGCTGACTTGATTTTTTGTATCCCTGTCATCAACCAAGAAGCGCGTGCTCAAAAAAAAGATCCAATCAAACACCTAACCCATTTAATTATTCATGGAGTTCTCCACGCGCAAGGCTATGATCATGAAAACACCAAACAGGCAAGTGATGGAAAACCTCGAAATCGCTATCTTAAAAAAACTGGGTATTGAAAACCCGTATGTCATTCCAAATCGGGTATCCTAAACAACTATGACAGACCCTTCCCCCACAAATTGGATTTTTCGCCTCATTAACTTTCTTGGTGCAAAGCATCATACGCCTCAGGAAAAACGCAAAGAACTGCTCCACACCCTACATCTCGCTAAAGTAGAAGGTCTCCTGGACTCCGACGCACTGTCTATGATTGAAGGCGTTTTTCAGGTGAGTGAACTATCCGCAAAAGATATCCTATTACCCCGTGGTCAAATAGATTGGGTAGATGCGCAAGACCCAATCGAAATCATCATTGAAAAAGTCATTGAGGCAACGCATTCTCGCTTTCCAGTTTTCGACGGTACGCGGGATAATGTGATTGGTATCCTCCTGGCTAAAGATCTTCTTCGCCACGGCGTCGAAAAGGACTTTAACCTGCGTGATTGGCTTCGCCCAGCAGTCTTTATTCCCGACTCTAAAAGACTTAGCGTTCTCTTAAAAGATTTTCGTAGCAATCGTAATCACCTGGCAATTGTGGTCGATGAGTATGGTGGGGTTGCCGGCATCATTACGATCGAAGATGTTCTAGAACAAATTGTTGGCGATATCGAAGATGAACATGATATGGATGATGAGGCGGATAATATTTTGCCTATTTCTGAGAATACATATCGGGTCCGAGGTATCACAAGTCTTGAACAAATTAACGCTACTTTAGGAACCGATTTTATTGATGAAGATGTTGATACGATTGCAGGACTCGTGATTCAACAAATTGGTAGAGTGCCAAAACGTGGCGATGTTATTGCACTTGGTCCACTGCAGTGCGAAATCCAACGGGCAGATCCCCGTCAAATTCATATTTTGATTGTGCTCAAAAATCCCTCCCTAGAAAGTTAGTTCGTGGGTCTTGCTATTTACCCCTTCACACTTTTACTCGGTATCGCTACTGCACTAGTGGCTTCGATGAGTCTAGCCGCCTGGTGGCAAATGTTACTTTTAGCCATGCTTTGGCGAATCATCGATCGCCATCACTATCACGGTATTAGGTATCAAACACGACTGGCCTGGATATTTGGGCTTGGCTACTTTACCCAAGGCCTTTGGTGGCTCTACATTAGCCTGCATGATATTGGCGGTATGCCTTTTTGGATGGCAGTTGGTGCAGTCTTGCTCCTATCGGCTTTTTTAGCCATCTTTCCCAGCCTAGCAGTCTATATTGGAGCTAGGTTCTATCAAAAAAGCTATTCTGCTATCGCGTGGGCAAGTGCTTGGACACTCATGGAATGGGCACGTGCTCATGTTTTGACCGGCTTTCCATGGATCGGCTTTGCAGACGCACAGGTCAGTGGCCCCTTCATGGGATTAATACCTATTTTTGGTGTACTAGGAGCAACTTTTGCCGCTGTTTGGGGTTCTTATAAGATTGGTAGTGCGCCCGGTAGGCTATTTCTGCCGCTCATTAGCTTATTTTTTGCCATCGGTATTTCTTCCTTACTCGCAGGTATCGAATATACCGAGCCGGTCGGTAAACGCTTTGATGTGCGTTTGCTGCAAGGAAACTTTCCAATGACTACAGTGTATTCGGAAGAACAGCTGCGTACTCAAAATGCATTTTATCTAGAAGCCTTTACTCAAAAACCAGCTGATTTAATCCTCGCTCCCGAAACGGCCATTACGATTCCTGAAAACCTTCTACCACCCAATTGGGATCAACGTATTAAAGAGTATTTATCAACCAATCAAATCAGCCTCTTGACAGGTATCATTGGCGTTTCGGGCAAGTATTACGCCAATCGTGCGCTAGGTTATCAGCCAAACGGAGCAACCTATGTCTATGACAAGTCGCATCTTGTGCCTTTTGGGGAATATATTCCGCCAGGTTTTGAATGGTTTGTGCGAGCGATCCAAGCACCATTGTCACAGTTTGCTCGGGGTGACTCAAACCAAGCGCACTTTCCGTTAAATAGAGCACAGCAAGCAACTCTCTACGGTGCTGTCATGATTTGCTATGAGGATGTATTTGGAAGCGAAATAGCTAGTCGGTTAAGAAGTTCTAAAAATCCACCTAATTTTTTAATTAATATGACTAATTTAGCGTGGTTCGGAAACACCTCTGCGCCTTGGCAACACCTGCGCCTAGCTCAACTGCGCTCACTCGAGACAGGCTTACCAACTATTCGTGCAACCAATACTGGCGTGACTGCCATTATCGATGCCAAAGGCAAAGTGCAAGTACAGCTACCTATTTTTGAACAAGATGTCCTAACAGGCTCCGTCCAGGCCATGACAGGTAGTACGCCCTACGTTCTCTTTGGGGATCGGCCAATTATTACCCTTAGCTTTTTGCTACTAGCACTTTGTTGGTGGAAAAGACGGCAGTCTAAAAAATCGTAATCGGTTCACTCAACCCTTCAAGGTTAAAATCGTAGAATCATGCTGACATTTCAAGAAATCATCCTCAATCTACAACATTATTGGCACCAACAAGGTTGCGCTCTTTTACAACCCATCGATCTCGAAGTGGGTGCAGGCACTTCGCATACCGCCACATTTCTTCGGGCAATCGGTCCAGAACCATGGAAAGCCGCCTATGTACAGCCATCTCGGCGTCCCAAAGATGGTCGGTATGGAGAAAACCCTAACCGCCTTCAACACTACTACCAGTTCCAAGTTGTCTTAAAACCAGCTCCAGAAAATATCCTCGATTTATACTTGGGATCCCTCAAAGCACTAGGACTTGATCTGCAACAAAACGATATCCGGTTTGTGGAAGATGACTGGGAAAACCCCACGCTTGGAGCCTGGGGACTCGGTTGGGAAGTATGGCTTAACGGTATGGAAATTACGCAATTTACCTATTTTCAGCAAGTCGGAGGACTGGACTGTAAACCAGTTCTAGGTGAAATAACCTATGGCATCGAACGCCTGGCCATGTATCTCCAGTCTTGCGAAAATGTTTATGACTTGCAATGGACTTCTGGCGTGAGCTATGGGGACGTCTTACCACCAAAATGAAGTTGAACAGTCACGCTACAATTTTGAATATTCCAATGTTGAATGGCTCTTTGGTCAATTTCAACACTATGAGTCCGAGGCCAAAAGATTACTAGATATTCCCTTGGCTTTACCAGCCTATGAAATGGTCCTCAAGTCTGCACATACTTTTAATCTATTAGATGCGCGTGGGGCAATTTCAGTGACTGAACGTGCAACGTATATTGGACGTATTCGTAATCTATCCAAGTTAGTTGCAAAGGCGTATTACGATTCTAGAGAAAAACTTAGCTTTCCAATGTGCTCTTCTCGAGAAGACAAGTCATGAATCAAGCCCCACTCCTCGTTGAACTCTTTACTGAAGAGTTACCGCCTAAATCACTGAAACTTCTGGGCGAACAGTTTTCTAAAAAACTGTTCGAGCGGTTAATAACGAACGGCTTAGTTCACTCCGGTACTAGCTACCGCTCATTTGCTACGCCGCGCCGCCTTGCTGTATATATTGAGGCTGTTTTACCCAAGGCAGCTGATCAACGCGTTCAAGAAAAACTACTGCCAGTTAGCATTGGGCTAGATCCCCAAGGTAATCCGACCGCTCCTTTACTCAAAAAATTACAAGCGTTGGGAATGAAAGACGTCCCAGTCGATCAATTAGAACGCTCGGGTACCGGTAAAAATGAAGTCCTTAGTCTACAAATACAGAAAATTGGACTGGATTTACAGTCTGGTCTTCAAGACGCACTAGACTTTGCCGTCCAACAATTACCCATCGCTAAAACGATGCACTATCAGTTAAACGCAGGGACTCCTGAGGAAGTCAATGTGCAATTTGTCAGGCCTGCTCATAGCCTCATTGCGCTTTACGACGCGTTGATTATTCCTGTCCATGTATTAGGACTTACCGCTGGCAACACAACGCAAGGTCATCGCTTTTTATCCCCTGGCATGATCTCCATCGATCACGCTAAAAATTATGAAACAATTTTATTAAACCAAGGTAAGGTTCTTGCTAACTTTGATGATCGCTTGCAATCGATCGATCGTCAACTCCATATGGCCGCAGGTGCATACCAAGTTTTAAAACCACAAAGTCTCCTCGAAGAGGTAACTGCCCTTGTCGAGTGGCCAGTAGTGTATACCTGCCATTTTGAAGAGGATTTTTTAGAGGTGCCGCAAGAATGCCTCATCTTGACCATGCAAACGAATCAAAAGTACTTTGCCTTAACCAGCCCAGATGGCCAGTTAATGAATCAATTTTGTATTGTTTCAAATATTGAAACTACTTCGCCAGCAGCCATCATTGCGGGCAATGAACGGGTAATTCGTCCACGCTTATCGGACGCTCGATTCTTTTTTACGCAAGATCGCAAAAGAACCTTGAGTGATCGAATCCCTGACTTATCAAAAGTGGTCTACCACAATCTTCTCGGTACTCAATTAGATAGATCAAATCGAATCGCCCAAATAGCTGTAAACATCTCAAACGCCATCTCCCAGAGTAAAAATGCAAGTAATGCGGCCCAAATTAGTGCGCTGTGTGAGCGTGCAGCGCTTTTAATCAAAACTGACTTACTCACGGATATGGTCGGAGAATTCCCTGAACTCCAAGGTATTATGGGAGGCTACTACGCCAAACACGATGGCGAAAATCCAGAGGTGATTGCGGCGTGCTCAGAACATTACCTGCCGCGTTTTTCTGGGGATACTCTTCCTAAAACGCGGGTTGGACTTACCCTTGCTCTCGCTGATAAATTAGAAACCTTAGTAGGAATTTGGGGTATTGGACTCCAACCAACCGGTGAAAAAGATCCTTTTGCTCTGAGGCGCCACGCCTTAGGTATCATCCGTTTGCTGATTGAAAATCAATTAGCAATCTCCATCCAAGATTTATTAGATATGACGCGGCAAGCATTTACCTCAGAAAAGGTTCTTAGTTGTCCCAACTGGCATTTACTCACGCAATTTATCAATGAGCGACTCCGCTCGTATTTAAAAGAGCAAAGTAATGTCATTTTTAAGCCAGAAGAAATAGAAGCGGTGCTCAGTCAACAGAATGGTTTTTTATATCAACTCCCTCTAAAACTGCTTGCCGTTCGTACCTTTGGAGAACTTCCGCAAGCAGCTAGTCTGGCTAATGCAAATAAACGGATTAGTAATATTCTCAAAAAAAATGTTGCTGTTTTGCCACCTTTAAACCCCAAGCTGCTTCACCAAAAAGCAGAGCAAGAGCTTTTCCAAAGTATGCAAACCCTTGCGCCTCAAATAGCATCTGCCCATCAAACCGAAGATTTTAAAGGCTCACTCATCTTACTTGCTAGTATGAGCGATTTAGTCAGTAATTTTTTTGAAGAAGTCATGGTGATGGATCCGAATCTCGAACTGCAACACAATCGTCTTGCCCTCTTAAAAGACCTCCATCAATCCATGTCGATGGTTGCAGATCTGAGCCAACTTGCCCAATGAAACCCCAATTAAAAAGACTCGTTATTCTCGATCGCGATGGTGTGATTAATCAAGATAGTGATGCATATATCAAATCAGCCGAAGAATGGCTTCCGATACCGGGAAGTCTTGAGGCAATTTCTAAACTGAGTCAAGCAGGTTATCAAGTTGTAGTCTGCACCAACCAATCCGGGATCGGTCGAGGTTTATTTGATATCCATACTCTGAATGCCATGCATGAAAAAATGCATCAACTATTAGCTCGACTAGGCGGAGAGATTAGCGCAGTCTTCTTCTGCCCGCATATTGATGCAGATCATTGTGCCTGCCGCAAACCAAAAACAGGGCTATTTTTAGACGTTATTCAACGCTTTCACTTAGATGGCACCCTCAAAGGAATCCCCGTTGTTGGAGACTCCTTAAGAGATATCGCAGGCCCTAGCGCCCTTGGCGCAGAGCCGCATCTAGTTCTTACGGGGAAGGGTACCAAAACCCGAGAGGAAGGTGGATTGCCACCCTATACAGCCATTCATGCTGATCTGGCTGCCTTTGTTAGTCATTTTTTGCAAACTACCAAATGACTTTTTTACGTTCTTTATTATTTTTTATGTGTTTAGCTGTATTTACTGTTTTATATGCCTTTAGCTGCTTTTTGATCTACCCATTCATGTCGACCTCGGCAAGATACACCTATATTCGTGGCTGGTCTCATGGAGCGCTTTGGCTGCTACAAACTTTTCTGTGCAGTTCGCTATGAAATGAAAGGGATGTCAAACATGCTAGCCGTGCTCGATAAGCCAATCATTTTGCTCTCGAAGCATCAATCCGCTTGGGAGACGATTGCCTATATTGCCTTATTTCCAAAACAACTCTGCTACGTATTTAAAAAAGAATTGCTCTACATACCATTTTTCGGCTGGACACTCGGGATGCTCAGGATGATTCATATAGATCGTCAGCAACGCGACAAAGCGGCACTGGCTGTAGCAGAACAAGGTCGAATCCGACTATCTCAAGGTTGCTGGATTATTATTTATCCCGAAGGTACGAGGGCCAAAACGGGCACACAAATTCCTTACCGCAAGGGTGGGGCTAGGCTGGCTGTCGATACCGCTGCAGATATTATTCCAATTGCCCATAATGCCGGCCAAGTTTGGCCTAAAAATAGCTTTTTAAAATATCCCGGAATAGTCACCGTCTCCATTGGACCACTGATTACTACCAAAGATAAAAATCCCTCTGTGGTGATTCGTGAAGTTGAGAATTGGATTGAAACAGAAATGCGCGTGATCGACTCAGCTGCGTACTCTCCAACTTCTGCCATACCGTCAATAAACTAAACCTACTCGGCTAGTGATCAGTGCCTGAGCGATCAACTATTTGCTCTGCCCACAATAAATACTGTTCAATCGAAATCTCTTGCGCACGGGCACGTAAAATAGATCCATTCAAATCGAGTATCTGCTTGTAATCTCCTAAATTATTTGCTAATACTTTACGTCGTTGGGCAAAGGCCTTCGCTACTAATATCTCCATAGCATGCCATACTGCTGCTGAAATACCCGTCCCCCGTCTGGGATACATGGCCACAATCGCTGAGTTTACCTTCGGCGGCGGATCAAAAGATACTGGAGGAACATCAAAGCAATGCTCAATCTGATAACGCGCTCCCAACATGACTGATAACCGACCATACTCAGAATCACCAACCTTTGCAACCATCCGATCTACTACCTCTTTTTGCAACATAAAAATCTGCTCATCCACCGATTCAATGGCCATCATCAAATGAAATAATAAAGGTGATGATATGTTGTAAGGTAAATTACCAACAATCTTCACTCGCCCAGCATGATTTTTTATAACTAAATCTTGCTGGGCGAGATTAGCCCAATCTAAAAAATCAAATTGCAAAGCATCTGCTTCATAAATTTGTAACTTACTAATTTCCTTAGCTTGCCAATACTTCACTAAATCACGGTCTAATTCCACGACATCTAAAGTGCTTAGATGGTCTATGAGTGAAAAAGTCATCGCTCCTAATCCAGGTCCAATCTCTAAAACACGGTCCAGACTGTGGGGACGAATCCTGGAAATAATCGCAGCAATTATCGACTGATCAACTAAAAAATGTTGCCCAAATCGCTTACGAGCCTGATGTGCCATACCGTCTATTTTTCTGCACCATGTCATAAGCCAACTTTAAGGCAGCGTACATGCTACTTGAGTCTGCCATGTTTCGGCCTGCAATATCTAATGCTGTGCCGTGGTCAACTGAGGTTCTAATGATTGGCAACCCCAATGTAACATTTACACCCGTACCAAAAGTGGCAAACTTCAAAGGAGCTAAACCCTGATCGTGATACATCGCTAAGAACACGTCTACTTCTGCTAAGCTTTTCAAATCAAACATCGTATCTGCCGGGTAAGGCCCCGTGACGTATATCCCCCGCGCACTCGCTTCCTGAATCGCTGGGGTAATGTGTAAGATCTCTTCTTGACCCAAGTACCCAGATTCTCCCGCATGGGGGTTTAAACCTGCTACACGAATTTTTGGATGCGTAATACCAAAATAACTCTTTAAATCATGGTCAATAATTGCAATGCACTTGGCTACTAATGCTTGATTGATGGCTCGCGGTACGTCCTGCAGTGCTAAATGGGTTGTCACTAAGGCTACTCGCAAAATAGGTCTTGGTGGTGAGCCAAACTGGACATCCCCGCACAGCATCATGACGACTTGCGAAACACCTGCTTTTGCTGCTAAATATTCGGTATGCCCAGAAAAATTCACGCCAGCGTCGTTGATCACACTTTTTTGTAATGGTGCAGTTACCATCGCTTGACACTGCTGACTGCGACATAATTCAAAAGCTTGGTCTAATAATTCTAAGACATATTGCGCATTTTGAACGTTTAACTTCCCAAATGCATGCTCCCCTAGCAAATCCACATGGCGTACTTGCAGGCGCGTATTGGATGAGGTGGACAACTTCGGAAATAATTGTCTATCACCCAAATAGAAATATGCGTATCCGGATAGTCCTGAATAAACCCCATAGCTGCCTGATAACTCACCTCAGGGCCTATGCCAGCGGGTTCACCCGAGGTAATGACAAGATGAATATCTTTTGTCATAGGATCTGGAACTCTCCATTGAATTATTTTTGTAAGGTATAAGGGGGGCGTAAGTCAATCGTCGCACTATCACGCAACTCCCGAACCCAGTCTTGATATGCTCGGTCTAGTTTTTCCTGACGAATCGCCGCTCTAGCAAATTCTTTTTGTTGAGCCAGTGTAACTTCCGTTTGCCGCGTATTGATCACTTGCAATAAATGCCATCCAAACTCTGTACGAATCGGGTCACTCACGCTACCAGCCCGTAAATTAGCTAAGGCGACATCAAACTCTGCTAAAGATTGCCCCGGGGAAACCCAGCCAATATAGCCTTGTTGAGAAGCCGTATTCTTATCCTCGGAGAATTTTTTTGCCAAATCCCCAAAGTCAACCGTTTTTGATAATACTTGATCACGATAATTACGTAGTCGTCGTTGCGTATCTTCGTCAAGTACGCCTGGTTTTTGAGTGATCAAAATCTGCCTGATTTCGTTTTGAATAATCTGTATCGTTTTATCCTGACTTGGTGCTTTACGATCCAACATTTTTAAAATATGAAATCCTGCGGGACTCCTTACTATTTGAGGAATTAATTGGCCAGCTTTAACATTCATACTCGCATCAATAAATAATTTTGGTAAACGATCAATCGATCGATAGCCTAAATCTTGCACTCGGACTAATTTATCGGTCTTCACTAAAGCATTGGCATATTGCAAGAAGTCCACCTCATTAGTCACTTTAGCTAGAATCGCTTCGGCTTTTTCTCTGGCTTGAGAAAGATCCGAAGAACTAACGCCATCTTGCAAAGGGACTAAGATTTGCGCTAAATAGAGTAATTCTTGATCTTCTGCTGGATTAGCCTGCCCTACACGCATATTGATGTAGTCTGCAATTTCAGCATCAGAAATTTTGACTTTACTTTCTACCGCACGCTCACGATAACGAGATATAACGACGTCTCTTCGAAAATTCTCCCTGAATTTCTTTTCGGTGAAGCCGTCCTTTTTAATATTGGCTAAGAATTGCTCTACGGATAAATTCTGTTGTGCGGCAACATTGTTAATAATAAAGTCTAATTCCGGATCTGGGATCCGTAAATTCATATTTTGCGCTTCTTGAAACATAATACTTTCGTCAATTAATCGTTCAAAAGCCTGCTTTTCAAGTACATCTTTGGGAGGTACAGCGCGCTTGGCTTCTTGTAATTGCTGCTCTACCAACCTGACTCGAACTAATAATTCTTTGTAGGTAATTACTTCGCGATTAACTACCGCAATAACACGATCAATTTCTTTGGGATCTGTATTGATATTTTTATTGACTACCGGATTAACAGCGGCTTTTTCGGGCGTAGTAATTTTTAAACTAGGGTCTGGTACTAATTCGGTAGTTGCTGATGATGGTCCTATCACCTTGGTGTTTTGCTCAACTGACTGAGCGCTCGATGGGGCCTGTAATGGATTACTTTTTGGCTTCGCTTTAGTTTGCGCTGCGACCTGAACTACGCATTGCATAGCCAACAAAAGGCTATAAATGGTCGTCAAAAAGAGTCGATTTTTATGTAAAAGCGCATTCATTAATCTCAGTCTTTCTAGAATAAAGGTTGATCATATCAGTTAGGAAGTGTCTTACTCATAAGTTTCAAATCTTGACAATGGAATAGGCTTTTGGCTCAGCGGCACATATCCAGGTATGTTAAGTCGCATGATATCAATCGGATTATTACCAAAGCCACTTAAACCCTTAAATTCGATCTGAAAAAAGATTTGTGTTGTTTCTGTTTTTGTTGTATTTAGATACTTGTTTAAAGCCACCCTTGCAACCCAACAGTCTTGATCATACTCGAATCCTATCAAGGTATTTAAGGTCTTTTCTGAGACCCGGTCATAGTTCCAACGACCAATTGCATATACCGATCGCGCAACCGGCCACTGCCCTGATATTTCATATTGGTAAATGGATGTTTTTTGGGTATTCGTATCAAAGTTATAACGGTAACTACTATTGAGCATCTTGCGCGGTGCAGGCCGCCAACTTGCAGTCGAGGAAGTTTGTACTGATCGATTTAAATCCTGATTATATTGATTGGCAACATCCAAGTTGATATTGCCAGATAGTCGTGTCGCCACGCCCATTAAAAGATCAGAGTACTTGGTATTGGTAGTTTGATTACCCAATAAGCCAACCCGTTGCCCACTCAAATCGACCCGCTGGGCCAAAATACCCCGAATCCGCTCAATACCTGTTTCGGCATCTAATATTTTGGCAGTAAACCCAGTCGTTACTTTGCTGCTATCTGCTACGCGGTCGTTACCTACAAAGGTATTTTCTGAAAAAATTTGTGCAATACCAAAACCTGAAGAAGCTGTATCAAATAAAGGAATCTGTGTCTGATCAACATAAGGGGTATAGACGTAAAGAGCCCTTGGCTCAATACTAAGTAACATATCTCGTCCAAAAATAGGCTTCATTTCTAATGCTTCACGTTCTAAAAATAGACCAGAATCTATACTCGCTGTGGGAATCACAAAACTTTGCGTTAAGCCGGTGTAACTGGCATTACCCGTCAAGTTATAGTTGTTAGCCCGAACGCTCAATTTGGGCGTGACATAAAACCCAGGATTTAAAAAAGGCAGGCTAACGCCCGTATTAATAAACATCCGATCGGCTGTGTTGTATCCTCGGGTAGGTATTGAACCGGCAACCACTTGATCAAGAGGCCCGTTATACGTAAAGCGCGTTATATTGCCAATAAAATTGACTGCGGTCCCACCATACCAATCCAAATTACGAAATGATGCGTTGACCTCAGGCTCCCGATCATAAGGTAACAGAACCGGAGTAATCGGTTGTAGGGTTTGATATTTTTGTACCCTCGCCAAATAATTCCAACCGTTTAATGAATAATTTAATCCTGCCTCTTGAACAAATTGCCGTGTAATCGCCTGACCTTGGGTACGTCCTAAGTCATCCGCATAAAAATCATCGGAAACGCGATTGATATTGGTATACCCAATCAGACTTTGATCAAACCGTTGAACATGCTTGGAAGAGTATGCCCAACGATCTTTTCCTAAAATTTGATCATGGGCTAAATACTCTGCTGAAAAAATCCCCGAATAGTCTGGTTCTAGATAACGCAAAACCCCGCCAAGCTGCATGCCCCTTTTGGACATGTACCTTGGAAAAATCGTCAAATCTCGATTTGGTGCAATGTTTAAATAATACGGGGTTGTTATATCAAGTCCCGTATTCGTATTCACGCCAAAAGTGGGCGTTAAAAAACCAGACCGACGCTCCACACCCAGAGGAAATGAAAAGATCGGACTATATAAAATCGGCTTATCAAAAAAATATAAGGTGCCATCCTTGCCCGAAGCATCGTCCTTTTCTTCATCAATCAACATATCTTTTGAGGCAAAATACCAATCCACATTATCAGGCGAACAGGTGGTATATGTCGGTTTGGTTAAATACGTTTGATCTTCATTTAAGAATTCAGCGCGCTCTGCTCTACCAGACCCTCGACTACTTTTTAGTTCATAAATAGGACTTTCTATCCAGCCCTGTCTTGAGTCGAGTTTTAAACGAGCCCTTGGGCCTGAAAAACCCGCGTTAGGGCGATTAATGCGGGCGTTACCCACCGCATTAACAATATCAGTATCTAAGTCATAGCTGATTTCATCCGCTTTAATCACACTACCATTGCGACGGATCTCCGCATTTTCTTTTAACTGAATTACACGATCATTCACGCCGTCTATCACTTGACCTGATGAAAAAATCAAGGATTCGTCATTCGTGATTGGGTTTATTTGTAATTGATCCTCTAACTTTAAGGATAAAGGGCGCTGCGTTGGCTTTATCTCATTAGCGAGGACTTCATGAACAAAAAGTCCTGGATAGAGCAAAGTAAGCGAAAATAGACAGCCTACTCCTCGAATCGAAGGATTCAGAAAAAAACGTTTAGTGGGAAGGCGCAATTTTGACATTTAACTCTCTATCGCCTTTATTATACGAATCATTATGCAAGATATTCGCCTAGATTCAATTCGGGGTTGGTTAAGTCAACTCCCCCATTCTTTTATGCTTGACTCGAACTCACTGGTGCCAGCATCAAGCGATGCTAGCTTTCGACGTTATTTTCGAGTTCAAGCCGCATCCCAGCAAAATCCAACCTATATTGTGATGGACGCCCCTATCGATAAAGAGGATACCCAACCGTTTATTCAGATTTCACAAACCCTCTTCGAGGCAGGGGTTACAGTTCCCCAAATCCTCGAAAAGGACACCTCTCAAGGTTTTTTATTATTAACTGATCTAGGGAAAACCACCTATCTAGAAGCTCTTGATCAAAGTACCGCCGCCAAACTCTACCAAGATGCAACAAATTGCTTAATACAAATTCAATTACGGGCTCCAACGAACCGCCTTCCAAGTTACGACTCCAACTTATTGCAAAGAGAGTTGGACCTTTTTCCTGAGTGGTTCCTCAGTAAACACCTCAATTATCTATTGAGCCCTCCAGAAAAAGATTCTTTAAATCAAATAAATCAGTTCTTAATCAATCATGCCAAAAATCAACCTCAAGTATTTGTGCATCGCGACTTTCACAGCAGGAATTTAATGGTTTTAGAGCAAGGTAACCCTGGCGTGCTTGATTTTCAGGATGCCGTCATCGGACCAATTACCTATGATCTCGTCTCGCTGCTGCGTGATGCTTATATCCAGTGGGATGAGGAGCAGCAAATGGATTGGTTGGTTCGCTACTGGGAAGCAGCTAAAAAAGGACAATTACCTGTCAATCCAGACTTTGGGGAATTCTACAAAACTTTTGAATGGATGGGTTTACAACGGCATCTAAAAGTCCTTGGGATCTTTGCCCGTCTTTACCACCGTGATGGTAAAGAGTCCTATCTGAATGATCTGCCCCTAGTTCTGCACTATACCGAAAAAGTGGCTCAGCGCTACGCTGTCTTTAAGCCACTCGTGCGTATTTTGGACGCGGCACAAAAGGTAAGTCGTCCTGATGGCCTCACTTTCTAAGATGAGCATGCCAATCAGTGCGATGAACCAATCCTTTTTGGGAAGTTTTCCAGCCATGATTTTGGCCGCCGGAAGAGGTGAACGTATGCGCCCACTTACCGATAAAGTCCCTAAACCTCTACTTGAAATCCATGGAAAAAGTCTTTTATCCTATCACTTAAATGGCCTTGCAAAAGCTGGGTTCGAAAAAGTGATTATCAACCACGCTTGGTTAGGGCACTGCATTGAAGAACAGATTCAGGATGGATCGTCCTTTGGTTTAAGCGTGCAATACTCTGCCGAAGAAGTCGCCCTAGAGACAGCGGGTGGAATTGCCCAAGCTCTCCATATCATGCAGCCGCAAGACTATTTCTTAGTAATCAACGGCGATACCTTTATGCCACTCTTTCCCTTTGATCAAATTACCAATATTGTCGATCGTCTTCGCGAAGATATCGCCGAAGGTCTACCTACCCTGCTAGCCTATCTTTTTTTAGTTCCAAATCCACCACACCACCCTCAAGGTGATTTTTATCTCAATCCGCCTTTTGTATTTTCTGATGATCAATTAGCCAATAACGCCCTATCCCAACAACGCTATACCTTTTCTGGGGCAGGTATTTATCATCGCAGCTTATTTTCCCAAATTACTCCTCCAAGTAAGGCTGCCCTAGCACCTATTCTCAGAAAAGCGATGGGCTCATTACTGGTTGAAGGTGAAATTCTGCGCTGCGCGTGGCACGATGTTGGAACTCCTGATAGACTTTTAGCTCTTAATCAACAAAGATGAAAACCTTGCCTGACTTCCAATCCGCAACTTATCTCCGTCGCAGAGCCCGACTCATCCAAACCATTCGCTCTCAAACTGGCGGTGGGGTATTTATTTTGGGAACAGCTCCAGAGTCATTACGTAATAGGGATAGCGAGTATGCCTATCGACATGACAGTGATTTTTACTATCTAACAGGATTTACAGAGCCACAAAGTTTATTAGTCATCCAAGTCAATCCTGATAGCGCAGTTACACATCTTTTTTGTCGGCCAAAAGATGTGGAAAGAGAAATCTGGGATGGCCTTCGTCTAGGGCCAGATCAAGCAATCAGCCAACTTGGGGTTGATCATGCCTACCCATTCCTAGAGGTTAATGAGCGTCTACCGAACTTAATGGCCAACTATCAACATCTGTATAGTCGGCTAGGAGCATCTGCAGACGTCGATGCATCGCTACGCACCTGGCTAAGCGCCTTGAACTCGCAAGTTCGGCAGGGCGTTAAAAAACCGACTCAGTTTCATGATTTAGAAGCCATCGTGCATGAATATCGACTGGTTAAAGATGCCGAGGAAATTGCTATCATGCGACGTGCAGGTCAAATTTCTGCGCAAGCGCATTTAGCCGCGATGAGCGCCAGTCAAGCCGGCCTGAAAGAATATGATCTCGAAGCAGAGCTCTTGTACACCTTTAGAAAAGCCGGATCTGAATCTGTCGCTTACAACAGTATCGTGGCCACTGGTGAGAATGCTTGTATTTTGCACTACAGAGCGAGTGATACCACGTTGCAAGACGGTGATCTTTGCTTAATTGATGCTGGTTGTGAACTCGCCGGCTACGCTTCAGATATCACGCGCACCTTTCCAATTAACGGGAAATTTTCCGCAGCACAACAAGAAGCTTATGAAATTGTTCTTGCCGCACAAGCAGCAGCGATTGCTCAGTGCCAAGTCGGGATGAACTTTATAGACCCCCATGAGGCGGCTCTAGAAATCCTAACGCAAGGTTTATTTGATATGAAAATCTTGCAACATCATCTCCACGGATCAACTGCGGAAGCTATCCAAGCAAAGTTATATCAACCATATTATATGCACCGAACTAGCCATTGGCTAGGCATGGACGTGCATGATGTGGGCTCCTACCGCGAGCCTGGCGACCCACATCAAGGCTGGCGAATTTTTCAGCCTGGTATGGTCTTAACGGTTGAGCCAGGCCTATACTTTCGACCTTGCCCTGAAGTCCCTGAAAAATACTGGAATATTGGTATTCGTATCGAGGATGATGTTCTCATTCAAGATACGACCCCTGAAATATTGTCCCGTGACGTCCCAGTCAGTGTTTCTGAGATAGAGCGATGGATGTCATAATTCAAGGAGCGGGCCCAGTTGGGCTTGCCTGTGCAATCTCGCTCTTAAAAAATAATCCAGAGTTAAAGCTAATACTGCTTGATAAAAATTCTGCATCAGACCCTTCACCACCAGAAGATCACCGTGGTATCGCAATTTCGGAGGGATCCAAACAATTACTCGTTGAACTAGGCGCTTGGTCAAACCAAGTACCCGCAATTCATCAAGTCCATGTCTCCCAGCGCGGCCATTTTGGTAAAACAACAATGCGCCGCACAGAACTCAATCAAGACGCCCTAGGCCATATTGTTCAGTATGCCAAAATTACCGAGTTACTCAAGAATAGTCTGAAAACGCAGGCTACAAAGGCACCTTTTTTTCAATGGAAGTTCGGTCACCAATTAGAAAACCCCTTCCACGAGATCTCGCCTGAAGTTCATCTAGAAAATTGCTGTGTAATCCATGCCGATGGCGGTCTATTTCATCAACAAGTAGCTAAAGATACCCATAAAAATTATCATCAATCAGCTTTGGTAGGATATTTAGATGTGGCCGGTATCGAACCGAATACAGCATGGGAACGCTTTACAAGTGAGGGACCTTTAGCCCTTCTACCCCACCAATTTGGCTCACAGGCACTTAATTTCGTATGGTGCGCTAGTCCTCATCGCGTTACTGAATTACACAATCTATCTGAGCCTATTTTCTTAGAGGAATTAAAAAAAGCCTTTGGCCTACCCATTGGGCAATTTCTACATGTGCATCGTCGTCAAATTTATCCACTTGGATTAAATATTCGCCAAGATATCGTTAAGGACCAAGAGGTTTGGATTGGTAATGCAGCCCAAACACTTCACCCAGTCGCTGGGCAAGGATTAAATCTAGGTTTAAGAGATGCAATCACCTTAGCGAACTGTTTAGGTCCCGTGTTTGCCCGCCAACCACATCATTCAACTGACCTAAGTACTCTCATTAAAAATGCGCTAAGCCAATACGCAAAAGAACGTCGTAGTGATCGGCAGATGACTATCGGCATTACAGATTTAATGGCCAACCTATTTACTGCACAGTTCATTCCAATTGTTGCTGCGCGCGGCTTAGCCCTAGCCACACTGCAGTGGTTACCCCCTCTAAAAAATGCCCTTGCTCGGCAAATGATGTTTGGCAAACGCTAAACCCATCAAGAGGTAATGGCAATAGGATCTTTCTCGAATTAGTAAGTGTTTATACTTCGGCCTCTATTTGCAAACCTTAAAATGAATCACTAGACTAAACGGCTAGTCTTTACCATAGCCATGCTTAAAATTTAGGCACAAAAATCATTTTGTGCTACAGTTTTGTTTCTGCAGAATGTAAAACTCAGTTAAATAAATTTTGAATATCGGCCCCTACCCAATCGCGAATCAGTTATTTGTTGCCCCAATGGCAGGAGTGACTGATCGCCCATTTCGGCAACTTTGTAAAAAATTAGGCGCCGGTTATGCTGTCTCCGAAATGATCGCCTCGAATGCGATGCTCTGGAACAGCGAAAAAACCTTGCGCCGTGCAAATCATGAGGGCGAGATAACTCCAATCGCTGTACAAATTGCTGGTGCAGATCCACAGATGATGGCGCGTGCGGCAATCTTAAATGTCGAACGCGGCGCACAAATTATCGATATCAATATGGGCTGCCCCGCTAAAAAGGTGTGTAATGTCGCATCTGGGTCTGCTCTTTTACAAAACGAACCACTTGTAGAAAAAATATTACGCGCAGTTGTCGCAGCCGTTGGCTACCCTCAAGGCAATATTCCGGTTACACTAAAAATTCGAACAGGCTGGGATCGAAGTCATAAGAATGCCTTACGTATTGCTCAAATCGCCCAAGATTGCGGTATCTCCATGTTAACAATTCATGGTAGAACCAAAGCAGACCTGTATCACGGCGAAGCTGAATACGAGACAATTGCTGCAGTTAAAGCTAGCTCCCAAATACCAATCGTAGCTAATGGCGATATCAACTCTCCCGAAAAAGCGCAAGCAGTCTTAAAATATACGCAAGCTGATGCGGTCATGATTGGACGGGCAGCCCAAGGCAAGCCTTGGATATTCCGGGAAATT
The DNA here is from genome assembly GCA_009927445.1 of Betaproteobacteria bacterium. Taxonomy (GTDB): domain Bacteria; phylum Pseudomonadota; class Gammaproteobacteria; order Burkholderiales; family Burkholderiaceae; genus Polynucleobacter. The sequence continues at coordinate 52,114 of RFMZ01000288.1, read as the reverse complement.
GATTATTTTTTACGAACGGGTAATCATCTACTTGCTCCTACCATCAATGAAATGATGCAAATTATGGGAGAGCACTTACTAGAACACTACGCGTTTTATGGCGAGTATGTTGGCTTGCGAACCGCACGTAAACACATCGCCTGGTATTGCAAAGGTCTTCGAGATTCGCACACCTTTCGCCATCACATGAACACTATAGAATCTTGTGAGCAACAACTGAAAGCAGTACAAACTTATTTTCTAGGCCTACAAGAATTTTCAACGCATATTGAATATTTAGACGCCGCATAAATTAACGATGCCAAATAGAGTCCAAACTAAACACCCCGTTACAGAAGTTCTTGAAGAACATCTCCAATTGTATTTAAATGATCTCGGTGATACGCCACCAAGTAATGTATATGATATGGTCTTGAACTCGATCGAACGCCCGATGCTACAACTGATTATGCAACATGCTAAAGATAATCAGTCCCTAGCCGCAGAATACCTCGGTTTAAATCGGAATACCCTGCGTAAAAAACTCCTTGCCCACGGCTTATTAAGTAAGTAGTCTTTTTCTAATTTCAAACTCTTTGGGAATGTATGATTCGAACCGCTCTACTTTCAGTTTCTGATAAATCGGGTATTGTGCCCTTTGCCCAAAAGTTACATCAATTAGGTATAAAACTGATTTCTACTGGCGGTACTGCCAAGCTACTGATGGACAACCATCTTCCGGTTGTCGAGGTTGCGAGTTTAACCAACTTCCCTGAAATGTTAGATGGTAGGGTAAAGACCCTCCATCCAATGGTGCATGGCGGACTTCTCGCTAAGCGCGATGATCCGCTGCATATGGCAGCCCTTGCAACTCACGGTATCGGTACAATCGACCTGCTAGTTATTAACCTCTACCCATTCGAAAAAACGATTGAAAATGCCAATTGCACTTTTGCCGATGCGATTGAAAATATTGACATTGGCGGGCCTGCTATGCTGCGCGCTGCAGCAAAAAATCATCAAGACGTTACTGTCTTAATTGATCCTCAAGATTATGATTTGGTACTAGAGGAAATGACGAGTCATCAACACCAAATCTCTTTCAAGACCAATTTACGCTTAGCAAAAAAAGTTTTTGCCCATACCGCCCAATATGACGGTGCCATCGCTAATTATTTGTCATCTTTACCAGATAATCTAGAACACCAAGAACGAAGCCACTATCCACAAACACTCCATCTGGCTTTTGATCTTCTTCAAGAATTACGCTATGGTGAAAATCCGCATCAATCAGCCGCCTTTTATCAAGATATCAAACAAGTGCATGGCGGTCTTGCGAACTATCGTCAACTGCAAGGTAAAGAACTGTCCTATAACAATATTGCCGATGCCGACGCTGCTTGGGAGTGTGTGAAGAGTTTTGGATCCGCTCTGGATAGCGGCCAAGCCGCCTGTGTCATCGTTAAACACGCTAATCCCTGTGGCGTAGCTATCGGCTCTAATTGCCTAGAGGCCTATCAAAAAGCCCTGCAAACAGATCCCACTTCTGCCTTTGGTGGGATTATTGCGTTTAACCGAGAATGCGATGAGGCAACGATCGAAATAGTCTCAAAACAATTTGTCGAAGTACTTATTGCTCCAGCATTTACAGCCGCCGCCAAAGCCCTTATTGCTGCTAAACCCAATGTACGTGTTCTAGAAATTCATCTCGCAAAAACGATTAACCCGTTTGATTTCAAACGGGTTGGTGGTGGCTTATTAGTCCAAACCCCAGATTTAAAAGATGTACAGCTGAGCGAATTACACGTTGTCTCCAAACGTAGTCCAAGCCCTACTGAAATGAGTGATCTGTTATTTGCTTGGCGGGTTGCTAAATTTGTTAAATCAAATGCGATTGTATTTTGTGCAAATGGCCAAACCTTGGGTGTTGGCGCTGGTCAAATGAGCCGCTTGGATTCTGCAAAAATTGCCACTATTAAAGCTGCAAATGCTGGCTTATCGCTCGCTGGTTGCGCCGCGGCTAGCGACGCGTTTTTTCCTTTTCGAGATGGTCTAGATGTGGTCGTAGCCGCTGGCGCTACCTGCGTCATTCAACCCGGAGGAAGTATTCGTGATGAGGAGGTAGTAGCAGCCGCCAACGAGCATGGTATAGCCATGGTCTATACCGGCACACGGCATTTTAGACATTAAAACGCTATGCGTATTATCGGTATCGATCCTGGACTGCGCACAACAGGCTTTGGAGTCGTCGATTTTGCGCACCAACGTCTAAGTTATATTGCTTCCGGAACCATCGAAACGTCAAGCGCCAAACATTCCACCCCCGAACGCCTTGGCATATTATTTAAGGGTGTTACTGAAATTGTGCAAACATATCATCCCGAATACGCTGCGGTTGAACAAGTTTTTTTAAATGTCAATCCAAAATCCACCCTAGCTCTTGGCCAAGCCCGAGGATCTGTAATTGCGGCCTTAGTCTGCCAGTCTTTATCCGTTAAAGAATTTAGTGCCTTAGAAGTCAAAAAAAATGTGGTTGGCTCAGGCCGAGCAATTAAATCCCAAGTTCAAGAAATGGTTAAAAGACTCCTCAGTCTTAAATCAGTACCTGGCACAGATGCCTCAGATGCTCTTGGCGTGGCAATTTGTGCCGCCCACCATTTTCAAATGGAATTACAACTTCGACAATCAAGAAATCAATAAGGACTATTCATGATAGGACGCATCCAGGGAATATTGGTACAAAAAAATCCGCCGCGGATCGTCGTAGATTGCCAAGGTGTCGGTTATGAAATTGACGTCCCGATGAGCACACTGTATCAGTTACCAGAACTAGGTACTCATGTGACGTTATTAACCCATTTTTTAGTCCGGGAGGATGCGCAATTACTCTTTGGTTTTGCGTCGGAGACTGAGCGTGAAGCTTTTCGTTGCCTCATTAAAATCAGTGGTGTTGGGGCCCGAACTGCTTTGTCCATTTTGTCAGGCATGAGTGTGCCAGAAATTGCGCAAGCAGTTCTCATGCAAGAAGCAGCGCGCTTGACTACCATCCCGGGTATTGGTAAAAAAACTGCCGAACGACTCCTCCTCGAGCTGAAAGGCAAGTTCGGTACGATGCTCACAGCAATCCCTGGAGTTACTGTTAAACAGGAAGTCTCGACCGAAATATTACAAGCCCTCTTAGCCCTTGGCTATTCGGATAAAGAAGCTGTCCTAGCCATTAAACAAATACCAACGGATGTGTCAGTCTCGGACGGTATTCGTGCTGCACTGAAAACACTCTCTAAAGCCTAGTCTTCATTTAGGACTAAACTAGTCATATGGCCATTCATACTGATCAACTTGAAACCGAACCTGAGCTTCCCAGAAAGGGCTCTGATCGTTTTGTTAACCCTTCGCTAAGCACCGATGATAGCGTTATTGATAGAGCCCTTCGACCCAAGCAACTCCAAGAATATATCGGTCAAACAAAGGTTCGTGAGCAATTAAGTATTTTTATCCAAGCCGCTAAAAGTCGCTCTGAAGCTCTCGATCATGTTTTATTATTTGGCCCTCCCGGTTTAGGAAAAACGACCTTGGCCCATATCATCGCGAAAGAACTCGGCGTCAATATGCGTCAAACGAGTGGTCCAGTAATTGATCGGCCTGGTGATTTAGCAGCCCTGCTTACGAATCTTGAAGAAAATGACGTTCTCTTTATTGACGAGATCCATCGACTCTCACCAGTTGTAGAAGAAATCCTTTATCCAGCCCTCGAAGATTATAGTATCGACATCATGATTGGGGAGGGACCTGCTGCTCGTAGCGTCAAACTAGACTTAAAACCCTTTACCCTGATTGGGGCAACAACGCGAGCTGGTATGCTCACAAATCCTTTGCGAGACCGCTTTGGTATCGTCTCTCGTCTAGAGTTCTATACTGAAAATGAACTCTGCCAAATCGTCTCGCGTTCGGCTCAATTACTGAACGCCCCGATCGTTCCAGACGGCGCTCAAGAAATTGCTAAAAGAGCCCGTGGGACCCCCCGAATTGCAAATCGACTCCTACGGCGAGTGCGCGATTATGCCCAAGTTAAAAGTGACGGCATCATCTCTGGAAAAATTGCCGATGCAGCCCTACTCATGCTCGATGTTGATCCTGTTGGCTTTGATGTGATGGATCGAAAATTAATCGAAGCCATCTTATTGAAGTTTTCTGGCGGACCCGTCGGCGTTGATAATCTAGCCTCAGCGATTGGTGAAGAGCGCGATACGATCGAGGATGTCATTGAGCCCTATTTGATTCAACAAGGCTACTTACAGCGCACCCCAAGAGGCCGTATTGCGACCAAGCTAGCTTATGAACATTTCAATATAGTACCTAAGGAAGGTAGTGGTTTTTTAGATCTAAACTAAGTACGGTCAATCTCGTCGAGGGCAGATTGATTTTCAAGATGACTTAAATCAGCCCAAGTTTTAATCTGAAACTTCTGACCGTCATATTGCAACCGATTCAAACTCGTATTTAATAAATCCACCTTCATCCGATCTTCAATCGATATGCCACTAGCTAATCGAAACATACAATCTAAAATACCGCCATGCGCAACAACTAAAATTGTTTGTCCAAAATGCGCCTTGGCAATTTGCAACATTCCCGCTTCAACGCGCTGATAAAACTGCCTTAAACTCTCGCCATTTTTTGGCTGAAAATCGGGGTCTCTAGTATGCCAAGCACGATGGTTATCTGGTAACTCCGCTTCGATTTGAGCATAAGTCATCCCCTGAATTTCACCGTAACATCTTTCTCTTAAACTCTGATCAATAAAATGCGGGATTGAACGCTGCGCCAAAATTGCCTGAGCTGTGTCAAAAGCTCTAGATAAGTCGCTAGAATACGCAATATCTATCGATTCATTGGCTAAGGATTTTCCAAGGCGGTTTGCCTGGGTAATGCCCTCTTGATTCAAGCTAATGTCAAGATGCCCCTGTAAACGTTTTGCGCGATTCCAGTCAGTCTCGCCGTGTCGTACTAATAAAATATTTGCCATTTGGAAAATCTATGCCTGTAAATGAATTTTCATGAACCGCCGTTTTCCCACTTGCAATACAAAAGTACCCGGCAAAACTTGTAGCCCACGATCGGTAATCACAACACCATCAATTTTGACGCCAGCTTGATCAATGTTTCGATAAGCCTCCGAAGTCGATGGCGCTAATGTCGACTGTTTTAATAATTGCGCAATACCCAAAGGCGCCCCAGATATAGTCATTTCTGGAATCTGATCTGGTATACCTCCTTTGGCTCGAAGATTAAAGTCTTCTTGAGCCTGGGCCGCTAAACTTGCATTATGAAATCGGGTCACGATTTCATCTGCTAAAGCAACCTTGGCATCTTTTGGATTTTTACCATCTGCTACTTCTTTTTGTAAGTTTTGAATATCTGCTATGGAACGAAACGATAATAAAGTGTAATAACTCCACATTAAATCATCTGAAATACTCAACATTTTTCCAAACATCTCATTCGCAGGTTCTGTTACGCCAATATAATTACCTTTGGATTTACTCATCTTATCAAGACCGTCAAGCCCCACTAACAAAGGCATCGTTAAGATACACTGGGGCTCTTGCCCATATTCCTTTTGTAATTCCCGGCCGACTAGTAAATTAAACTTTTGATCGGTTCCGCCTAACTCTAAGTCGCTCTTTAAGGCTACAGAGTCATAACCTTGCATGAGCGGATATAAGAATTCATGGACAGAAATTGGAATGCCATTCCGGTAACGCTTGGTAAAATCATCGCGCTCTAACATTCTTGCTACAGTATATTTTGCCGCTAATTGGATCATTCCAGAGGCGCCTAGAGGCTCACTCCATTCTGAGTTATAGCGTATTTCGGTTTTATTCGGGTCTAAAATTAAACTAGCCTGTTGATAATACGTTTTAGCATTTTGCGCAATCTCCTCTTTTGTCAGAGCTGGCCTAGTTGCATTTCGACCCGATGGGTCGCCAATTAAACTCGTAAAATCGCCAATTAAGAAAATCACTGTATGCCCCAGGTTTTGCAACTGCCTGAGCTTATTAAGCACTACAGTATGTCCCAAATGGATATCCGGGGCCGTTGGATCAAGTCCTAACTTAATCCTGAGTGGCTGACCTGTAAAGGCGCTCCTTGCTAGTTTATGGACCCACTCAGACTCCACTAATAATTCCTCACAGCCACGCTGCGTTTGAACAAGCGCCTCTTTGACTTCGGCCGTGATCGGATAAGTTGGCGTAGTATGTTGACTAGGCGTGGATGATAAATTACTCTTAGAATCTTTTTGATTAGTCATGCTGTCAAACAATTTTTAATGGCCAAATGTACATATTCTATATTGTCGCACTCTTGTAAATGCTCTTACCTAGTCATCTATTGTATCTATGAAGCCAAAGCAATCCAATAATACGCCGTGGCATTTCCACATCGGTCTGATGTCGGGCACCAGCTTAGACGGAACCGATGGTATCTTATGTGAAATAAACTCTTTCGGACAGACTCGTACTATTTGTCATGTCCATCAAGTATTCCCTAGCGCGTTGTATCAAGAACTAGTTATTCTGCAGTCGCCCTCAAATAATGAATTACACCGCGAGGCGCTCGCCGCTAATGCGCTAGCTATTGCCTACTCGAAAGTTGTAAAAGAGCTTCTTCAACAAGCGCAATTAACTCCATCTCAAATTACTGCTATCGGTGCTCATGGTCAAACGATTCGGCACCAACCTAAATTGCATGATGCGTTTGGCTATACCTGGCAATCTCTCAACCCAGCTTTACTCGCTGAATTAAGCCAAATTGACGTTATTGCAGATTTTCGAAGTCGCGATATCGCGGCTAATGGCCAAGGCGCCCCTTTAGTGCCAGCGTTTCATGCGTCGCAATTCGCTCACCCAACCCAAAGTCGCGCAGTCCTTAATATCGGTGGTATTGCTAATCTAACGCTACTGAACCCTCATCAAGCCACCTTAGGATTTGACACTGGGCCAGGTAATATGCTTCTGAATGCATGGATTCAAAAACAGCTTGGCTTAGCGTTTGACAATCAAGGGCAGTGGGCGCAATCAGGCACCCTAATTGCGCCTTTATTGGAGCAATTACTATCAAATCCCTATTTTTCCCTACCAATTCCTAAAAGTACGGGTCGGGAGTTGTTTCATTTGAGTTGGATAGAGTCCAATTTAAATTATTTAGGTGGAGTTTATGCACCGCAAGATATCCAACACACCCTAACCCACCTGAGTGCTAAAACAATTATTCAAGAGCTCTTTAAATACGATCCCGAGTGCTCGGAGTTGATTATTTGTGGTGGAGGTGCTTTGAATAGTTTCTTAAAGAAACTCATACAACGATACGCTTGTGAACTCTTGCCGAATTTACAGGTAGTCACTTCAGAAAAGTATAAAATAGATCCGCAAACGTAGAAGGAATAGCCTTCGCTTGGCTCTCCTGGTGCTTTTTTGAAAAACACCCCGCAAATATTTCTTCGGTTACAGGTGCGTTGGGACCTAGAATACTAGGTGCCCACTACCCTCGATAAAACCCTATACCAATCAACAGCGCTAGAGGCAGGATTAGAGACTACGCAGAAAACGAAGAGCCACAACCACAAGTGGTAGTCGCATTCGGGTTCTTAATCACAAATTGAGAACCATTGATATCTTCTTTGTAATCAATTTCTGCACCAACTAAATACTGAAAACTCATCGAATCTACCAGTAAAGTGACGCCATTTTTCAAAAATTCTGTATCGTCTTCATTGACGTCTTCATCAAAAGTAAACCCGTACTGAAATCCGGAACATCCGCCGCCCTGCACAAATACTCTTAACTTTAATGCCGCATTACCCTCTTCGGCAATTAAATCGGCCACCTTTGCCGCTGCACTGTCGGTAAATAGAATCGGTACTGGTGGCTCTTCAGTCGCTACGCTAACTTGTTGAACAGCAGTCATTTCATTACTCCTTTTAATTACTATATGTCTATTCTAGGCTTAAATTGTCCTAAGTATTGTAGGGATATTATGGCATGAGGGCAATTTGCTGCAAACCCATGTCCTCAGGTAGTCCAAACATCAAGTTCAAGCATTGGACAGCTTGACCAGAAGCACCTTTGACTAAATTATCCTCAACCACCAAAATGACTAATGTATCGGCCCCCCCAGGCCGATGAACAGCAATGCGTAATTGATTACTGCCGCGTACCGACCTTGTTTCTGGGTGGCTGTTCGCTGGCATCACGTCAACGAATGGTTCGCCTTCATAAAAATTTTCATACAAACGTTGATAGTCAACCTGCATCCCCGCAGGCAAAATTTTGGCATATAACGTTGAATGGATGCCTCTAATCATCGGCACTAAATGTGGCACAAATGTTAGTCCAATAGCGTCATGCCCTGCAATTGCTCGCAATCCCTGTTTTATCTCCGGTAAATGACGGTGCCCCGCCACACCATAGGCCTTAAAGTTATCGCTTGCCTCAGCCAACAGTGTAGCTACTTCAGCTTTTCGGCCGGCACCTGATACACCAGACTTGGAGTCAGCAATTAAAGAACTGGTATCTACTAACTGCCCTGCAGAGGTTGACCTCGGGGATAAAAGTGGCGCATAACCTAGTTGCACCGAAGTCGGATAACAACCTGCTAAACCAACCACACGAGCATTTTTAATTTTCTCGCGATTGATCTCAGCTAAACCATAAACAGCCTCTCGCAAAATATCTGGACAACTATGAGCCATGCCATACCACTTCTCAAATTCTGCAGTATCTTGTAATCGAAAATCAGCCGCTAAATCTAAAATCTTAACGCCCGCTGCAAGTAGCTCTCTGGCTTGTGACATGGCTACACCGTGCGGCGTTGCAAAAAATACCGCATCACACTCCTCTAGTTGCGATTCTTCTGGAGTACTAAAGGCAATTTCTACGCGCCCCCGTAAAGAGGGAAACATTTTAGCTACGGACATACCCGCTTCACTTCGCGAAGTAATCGCTCGCAATTCTACTTGTGGATGCTGAGCTAATAACCGTAATAGCTCTACACCCGTATAGCCTGTTCCACCAACAATGCCGACTCGTATCATATGCCCTCTACATACCAAGTTGTTACTGCAAGATTTCTACACTATTGTATTCAATTCAAATGAAAAAAACCCGCATAAGCCACAAGCTAATACGGGTTCTTAAGACGTTCATTTCAATACTTGCCAAAAACTGGCAAATACACATCAAAAAATTAACGTTTACTAAACTGCTTACGGCGCCTAGCGCCACGTAAACCAACTTTTTTACGCTCTACTTCACGTGCGTCACGTGTTACAAATCCAGCTTTGGATAAAGCGGGCTTGAGCGTATTGTCATAATCAATCAAGGCTCTTGTAACGCCATGACGGACTGCTCCAGCTTGCCCTGTTTCACCACCACCACTAACATTGACTTTAATGTCAAATGTGCCTGCGTGGTTAGTCAATATCAATGGCTGACGTGCAATCATGCGTGAAGTTTCACGCGAGAAATACTCATCTATTGGCTTACCATTTACTAAAATTGCGCCTGTACCCGATTTAATAAATACCCGTGCTACTGAGCTTTTACGACGACCGGTTCCGTAATTCCAATTTCCTATCATGACCGTTCCTTAAAGTTCTAACACGCTTGGCTGTTGAGCCGCATGTGGGTGGTTATTATCGCCATAGACTTTGAGTTTCTTAATCATGGCGTAGCCCAATGGGCCCTTTGGCAACATGCCTTTAACCGCTTTTTCAAGAACCGGCCTGGGAACTTGGCCTGCATCTTGTCAAAATTCGTTTCGTATATTCCACCTGGGTATCCAGTATGCCGAAAATACGTTTTTTGTAAGCCTTTATTACCGGTAACGCGCAATTTAGCAGCGTTAATTACGACGATATAATCGCCCGTATCTACGTGTGGTGTGAATTCAGGTTTATGCTTGCCGCGCAGACGGTGTGCCACTTCACTGGCGACACGACCGAGAACTTTGTCTGTAGCGTCAATCACGAACCATTCACGCTTCACCTCATGGGATTTTGCGGAAAACGTTTTCATGATATCTTTCATCAAATTGTGAGCCCATTGTCGGTTTCATCTATCGCATTCGGCCTTGCTTATATTTGCACGCTCTCATTTGAATCAATCAATACCGTACTGCCTTTTTCCTCGGGACTATATCGAAGAATCATGATTGTAGCAAAAAAAAGCCCAGAGGTAAACTCTGGGCTATGAATTCCACTTTTGTTTAAGTGGAGGAGACACTGGTAGCTGTAAATAAATTAGTTCTACGCAATAATTAATTATATATTAGGGTTATCACTAGGTAAAGTGTTTTTTGTGGTTTTTTTATAATTTTGAAGGGATAGCATGGAATGCACTGTTAGCTGGCTAGGCCAAGATGGTATGAGCTTTTCTGCCGAAGTTGGTAGTGGGCACTTACTTAATATGGACGGAGCTCCAGAAGCTGGTGGCAGAAATCTTGCGCCACGCCCTATGGAACTGCTTCTAGCAGGCGCTGGAGGCTGTACAGCATTTGATGTGGTGATGATTCTAAAAAAAGCCCGCCAAAATATCCATGGCTGCAAAGTCCATGTCAACGCCCAAAGAGCCCAAGAAGACCCCAAGGTGTTTACGCATATTCATTTTAAATTTATTGTGACAGGTAAGAATTTAGATCCAAACCGTGTCAATAAAGCAGTCGATCTCTCCCATGAGAAATACTGCTCGGCAACAATCATGCTCAGTAAAACAGCTGAAATAACTCACTCCATCGAAATCAATGAACTGTAAAAGTGCTAAACCGCTCGATTAGCCAGTTTCTATCCCTTGCTGGCGCATGCGGGAAATCATTCCTATCCCTACCTCTTTTGATAAGATTTGATAGTTCTAAGAGTTTAGTTTCATATCGATGTTAGATGTTCTAAATCAAAATATCAGATTCTTTTTTTTAGCTAGGCCTTAAGCTATCTGGCTTATAAATCGATTAATGTCATAAAGCCACTAATGGAGCAAACCCTCCTCAGACTGCACAGTAATCTTAATTGGTCAAAATATACACACAGTCGTGATGAGGTTGCTTTAACTCTAATAATATATATTAAATATATACAAAATAAGGAGGTGTATTGATGGGAGCTTCAAACGAAAATCTGTTAGTCAAATTCCGTTCTAAAGACACACAATTTGGCGTGACTCGGACAACAGTCAAGGCAATAGCTAAGGAACTGAATGTGAACGAAACGCTGGTTATTCATATGGCCTTGTCTAAGTTCGCTTCTGATGTTTTACCCGGTTATGCCCCTGATGATGGGCTATTAACAGCAAAACAAATTTTGGCACTTCGCAAGGATGTAGTCGGACGCTTACCAAAGGGCAAATTACTTTCCCGTGATCTATTATTTGCATGAGCCAGATCTGGAAAATTCCTGCTCATGGCGATATCGTTTGGTGTTTGTCTCCAGAAATTCCAGATATCAAGCCAGGGCCAAAACCTCGACCAGCTTTTGTTTTAAGCCTAGAGCGTCGGGATGATGGTGATCAAGTCAGTGTGGTTTACGGCACATCACGACATCTGATGCGGCTAAAGACTGGCGAAGTGCAGAGTTGGTCGATAAGCCGGATTCTGTCGCCCGTGCTTGCGCACAGGGGCAACCATTCATCTAGGTCCATTGTTACCAATGGACTCGAGCTCTCTACCCGCAGACTCAGCGGATCGCCTCAACGCCTGCCTATTTGAGATTGCTCCGAGTGGAGGTTACCGCGTTTCACCGTAACTAAATACGCTCGTCTCTGTGGCCCTATTCCTCATGTCACCATGGATGGTCGTTAACCATCACCCTATCCTTTGGAGTCCGGACTTTCCTCCCCTTCAATCAAGAAGCGGCGATTGCCTAACCAACTCTGCCTGTGTAGTCTAACCGAGAAATGTCCACTCGAGAATTTGTCCAGCATTTAATGGGGTTATATGCTCCGAACCAAAGGCGTATTGATGAGGGACTTCTTGTGGTTTTTTTTCTAAAACAACCTGCTCTGTATTCCTAACTAAGCCATAAAAATCGGCTCCTCGAAAGGATGCGAAAGCTTCTAGCTGTTGTAATTTCCCAACTGAGTCAAATGCCTTTGCATACAACTCTAGCGCTTGAGCCGCTGTAAAACACCCTGCGCAACCGCAAGCTTGTTCTTTGGAGCGAGTTACATGTGGTGCACTATCAGTCCCTAAAAAAAAGCGCTCCGAATCGCCAGTAGCGGCTTTTAATAAGGCCTGCCGGTGATGCTCTCTCTTTAATACCGGTAAACAATAATAGTGCGGACGAATGCCACCTTGAAAAATTGCATTACGGTTATACAAAAGATGATGGGCTGTGATCGTCGCGGCAATTTTTCCTAATTGCTGCGTGTCAGCATTCATCACGTAGTCTACCGCTTGCTCTGTTGTGATATGTTCAAATACCACCCGTAATTTTGGATGACGAAGCCTTAATGGGTGCAAAACCTCCTCAATAAAAACAGCTTCTCGATCAAATAAATCAATTTGCGCAGAAGTAACTTCACCATGTACTAATAAAGGCACCCCAATTTGTGCCATTTTCGCTAAAGTAGCATCACACAAAGCGATATTCGTAACGCCAGCCGCACTATTCGTAGTCGCGCCGGCAGGATACAACTTCACGCCAACAATGCCAGCTGCCTTCGCTTTCTCAATTTCATCTGGCGGTGTGTTATCGGTCAAATACAAAGTCATTAATGGCTCAAAGTGACCAATCCCGCTTGGTTCTAATAACTTGCAAGCTTGCATAATACGTTGGGCATAAGCCTTAGCCGCGGCAACTGTCGTTACAGGTGGACTTAAATTAGGCATAACAACCGCTCGTGCAAATTGTCTTGCAGTGTGCCGCAAAGCATCTCCCAAAAGCTCGCCATCACGCAAATGAACATGCCAATCGTCAGGTTTAGTAATCGTTAATTTATCCATGGCTCTCTAACATTAAAATTCGAAAATCATTGATGTTGGTTAGGGTCGGCCCAGTGTGTACTAAGCCACCAACTTCTAAAAAAAACCCATAGGCATCATGCGCATCTAAATATGTTTTTTCATCTAGCTGTAAAGTATTAGCATTTTGAATAATCTCTTGATCAAAAAAAGCGCCTGCATTTTCTTCACTACCGTCTATGCCGTCGGTGTCAGCAGCTAAAGCGCTCAACCCCACTAAAGCTTTAGAATGCGTATACAGTGCTAACAAAAACTCCGCGCACCTCCCTCCTCTACCCACAACTCCTTGAGGAATAGTAACCGTAGTTTCTCCTCCAGAAATAAAAACTTGTCTTCTAAATTTACCAGGCCTATCTACAAAATCTTTATTTTGATTTTGCTCCACATAACCACGAACTATCTCTAACTGATCTCTTGCAACTTGCGCTGCTTCACCTGTAATTTGGTCTCCCAAAATATGCACTTGCGCACCGTGTTCCAAGCAGTATTTTTGGGCCGCTAATAAACTTTGCATCGATGTCGCAATAACATGATTGCGCACCATCAAACTTTCAGGCTCATCTCTTTTGAGAGTTTCTGGCGCCTGCCCCATCGTACCTTTTTTTAAATAATCCAAAATACTAGCAGGTGCCACTCCTGGGCCAATTTGATAACGATCTAAGATGTTTAGTGCATCCTGAAATGTCGAATCATCTACCGCGCAAGGTCCACTAGCAATATCTCCAGGTTGATCGCCTGTCACATCAGAAATAATCAACGCATCCACCTTCGCCCCAGCTCGGACCGCAAGGCGACCCAAATTACCGCCTTGTATAGCCGAAATATGCTTTCGGACTACATTCATCGCTTCGATAGGCGCCCAGAGCGTAATAATTCTTGAGTAAGACTTTTAAATCTGACATAGAAATTTCTGCAACCGGTAACGTTAAGAGACTTGAGCCCCCACCAGAAATTAAAACAAGAAGTTGATCATCTTTTTGTAATTCTTGTACGATGTGTAAAAGATTCTTTGTGGCTTGCAGACCTGCCTCGTCAGGAACTGGGTGGGCTGCCTCACAGATTACAATCTTTCGATCTGGTAAAGGTCTTTGAACATCATGACCATACCTGGTAATGACTAATCCAGAAAGAATCGCCTGCGGCCAGTGTACAAGGGCATATCTTTCTAAGGCATCAGCCATCGAGGCGCTCGCCTTACCAGCCCCAATCACAATACAGCGCCCGCGAATACCCTGCGGAAATAACTGCTTTAAAAATTTGGGAATAGCGTAACTAGGATCGGCTGCTTGCAAGGCCGCTTGAAAAGCGCCATGCAGTAATGCCCGCGAAGTAGTTTCATGCGCCTGTTGGGGTAACTTCTGCAAGTAAAGGCTCGCTTTCTTGTTGTTGCATACTCCACATCTGGGCATACTGCCCCTGTAAGGCAATTAACTGCTCATGTGTTCCACGTTCAACAATCTCTCCTGCACTCATCACCAAAATCTGTTCGGCGTGCACAATCGTCGATAAACGGTGCGCAATGATTAAGGCCGTTCGGTTTGAGGTGAGCTTATTAATTTCTGCTTGGATCGCCTTTTCTGTCTTCGAGTCTAACGCCGATGTAGCTTCATCAAAAATTAATAATGCGGGATCTTTTAATAATGTCCTAGCAATCGCAACCCGCTGCTTTTCACCACCAGACAATTTTAATCCACGTTCACCAACGGCTGTTTGATAACCGTCTGGCAAACTCATGATAAATTCGTCAATCTGGGCAGCCTTTGCGGCTTGGGTAATTTCAAGTTGTGATGCTGTGGGATTGCCATAAGCGATGTTATAGCCAATCGAATCATTAAATAATACGGTGTCTTGCGGGACAATCCCAATCGCCTTACGTAAACTTGCCTGTTGAATCTCTTTAATAGGCTGGCCATCAATCAAAATACTACCCGACTGAACATCGTAAAACCGAAATAGTAATCTCGCTAAAGTACTCTTGCCAGAGCCACTTCTACCCACAACTGCAGTAGTTGTGCCGGGCAGTATCTCAAATTGCACATTCTTTAAAATAGGACGATTCGGATCGTAAAAGAAATTAACTTGATCAAAAACTACTTTTGGACCTAATTTTGGCTCTACTAATTGGAGCGCCTGAGCACTTGGTTTGTCCTGAATCTCCCGATCCTTACCCAATAGACTAAACATATTATCCATATCCAATAATGCCTGTTTAATCTCCCGGTAAATCACCCCTAAAAAATTCAGCGGTATATACAATTGAATCATCAGCGTATTAATTAAAACTAAATCTCCAAGGGTTAATAAACCAGCCTCAACACCTAAAATTGCACGCCATAATATAGCAATTAAACCAATCACAATAATGATCTGCTGGCCAATATTTAAAACGGCAAGAGAGCGTTGCGATTGAATCGCAGCTTCTTGGTAACTCGCTAAAAAGGTGTCATACCGAGAGGCTTCAAATTTTTCATTGCCAAAATACTTGACTGTTTCAAAATTCAATAATGAATCAATCGCTTTTTGATTGGCACTCGTATCCATCTCATTCATTTTTCGACGGTATTGTGTTCGCCACTCAGTAACTTTGACGGTATAAATGATGTAACACACTAAAGCCGTAAAAGTAATCGCAGCGTACATCCAATCGTAATTCCAACCTAAATAAATTAAGACTAACGAAAACTCAATAATCGTTGGCACAATACTATATAGGGAATAGGAAATCAGTGACTGAATACCACGCGAGCCACGGTCAATATCTCGGCTCACGCCACCAGTTTGCCTGGCTAAATGAAATCGCAGTGATAACGAATGTAAGTGCTCAAATACTTCTATCGCAATTTTACGGACCGCATGTTGCGTTACTTTAGAAAATAAAAACTCTCTTAACTCGGTAAATAAGGAAGATGCTAATCGCAATGCACCATAGCCAAAAATTAAGGCAATGGGAACAATGAGTAGGCGTTTGGGATCATCGGCAGACAATGCCAAATCGTCAATTAAATACTTTAAAACAATCGGAATACCTAAATTTGAAACCTTGGCTAAAATTAAACAAGATAATGCAAATCCAACGCGCCATGGATATTTCAAAACGTAAGGGAATAAAGTCTTAATCGTCGCCCAGTCACCTAAGTTTTTAGAGCGGGCCGGTAAGTCAGAATTGGCTAAATGACGCATCACACTTTCTCATGATTTTGGGACACCCAGCCGATGGTGCACCATCTACTTAACTGACGTTTTGTGTAGTGTTACGAAGACGTATATGTAACTCGCGTAATTGCTTCTCATCCACCGGACTTGGCGCTTGCGTGAGTAAACATTGTGCACGTTGGGTTTTTGGGAAAGCAATCACATCACGAATAGAGTCCGCACCGGTCATCATCGTGACAATACGGTCTAGACCAAAGGCAATTCCACCATGAGGAGGAGCGCCATATTTAAGGGCGTCTAATAAAAATCCGAATTTTTCTTGGGCTTCTACCTCATTAATCTTGAGTGCTCTAAAGACCTCACTCTGCACAGACTCTTGATGAATCCGAACGGAACCCCCACCAATTTCCCAACCATTAAGCACCATGTCATAGGCTTTGCTAAACAATGCCCCGGATCTTTATCTAAAATGGCTAAGTGCTCATCTTTTGGACTAGTGAATGGATGGTGACAGGCAACCCAGCGAGCATTTTCTTCATCATAGTCAAACATGGGAAAATCAACGACCCACAATGGTTGCCAAGAGTCATTAAAGAAACCCTTTGCTTTGCTCCAATCAGATAGTCCAATCTTCACGCGCAATGCTCCAATCGCATCATTCACAACCTTGGTCGTATCAGCGCCAAAGAAAATGATGTCCCCATCTTGAGCCTGAGTACGTTCAATAATTGCTTTGATAGCAGCGTCATGCAAGTTTTTGACGATGGGAGACTGTAAGCCATTACGCCCTTCACTCACTTGATTGACCTTAATCCAGGCTAATCCTTTAGCGCCATAAATACTCACAAATTTTGTATATTCATCAATCTCACTTCGACTGATTTCAGCACCCTTTGGTACCCTTAGTGCTACAACACGCCCATTATCGGAATTGGCCGGACCAGAAAATACCTTAAAATCGACATCTTTCATGACGTCCGTTAAATCCGTAAACTCCATCAAAATTCGCAGATCAGGTTTATCGAGCCAAACCGCTTCATTGCCTCAGCATAAGTCAAGACTGGAAATGGATTAGCTAATTCAACTTGCATGACTTTTTTGAAAATATGCCGAATCATGTCTTCAAACAAATCACGAATTTCTATCTCATTTAAAAAAGATGTTTCGCAGTCAATCTGCGTGAACTCCGGCTGCCGATCCGCTCTTAAATCCTCATCCCGAAAACATTTAACAATCTGGTAATACCGATCAAAACCGGCAACCATTAATAACTGCTTAAATAATTGGGGCGATTGCGGTAGCGCAAAAAATTGTCCATCATGCACCCGCGAAGGAACTAAATAATCACGCGCTCCTTCTGGTGTACTTTTCGTCAACATGGGCGTTTCAATATCAATAAACTCCGCCGCGTCTAAATATCTTCGGCACTCCATCGCAACGTCATAACGCAAACGCAAGTTTTTTTGCATTTGTGGCCGACGTAAGTCTAAAACACGATGGGTTAACCGAGTCGTCTCTGATAAATTGTCATCGTCTAACTGAAAGGGCGGAGTGACTGAGGTATTTAAAATCACTAATTCTTTACATAAAATCTCGATCTTGCCAGTAATTAAATCCAGGTTTTCTGTGCCAGTAGGTCGAGCACGAACTAATCCTTTAACTTGTATACAAAACTCGTTGCGTACACTTTCTGCCAAACTAAAGACATCTTTTCTGTCCGGATCACAAACCACTTGTACAAATCCATGCTTATCTCTTAAGTCAATAAAAATAACGCCGCCATGGTCCCGTCGGCGATTAACCCAACCAGCAATACTGATTTCTTGACCAATCTGTTCTGTGGTTGTTAAACCTGCTGCGTGACTACGAATTGTCATACATAAATCCTGTCTATTAATGATCTTTTGGCTCTTGACCAACCGGCGGTACTGTTCCCATCGAAACAATATGCTTGAGCGCATCTTCAACGGATATAGATAACTCAATAACGCTATCTTTTGGCACAATCATGAAAAACCCTGAAGTCGGATTAGGTGTTGTTGGAACAAATACATGTATATGCGGGGCGCCTAATTTATCGGCTACTTCTTGCATTGGATAACCCGTTTGAAAAGCAATGGTCCAGGAGTTCGCATGGGGGTAACGGATTAAAACAGCCTTTTTAAAAGCATCTCCACTACTGGACAACAGAGTATCAGAAACTTGCTTAACGCTCGAATAGATCGAACGCACAATTGGTATGCGACTTAATATCTGCTCCCAAACCCGAAGAACCCAGCGTCCCGCAAAAGTAATCGCCGCCATGCCTGTAAGCATCATTGAAACCACAACGATCAAAATACCTAAGCCTGGTATCTCTCGAAAATGTCTAAGGGTCTCCGACGAGCTCGAGGGCAAGACGGTAATTAGCGCCATCATTACCGAACCATAGACGCTGTCTAAAATTCCCAAAGCCCAGGTAATGACCCAAATAGTAATTGCTAAGGGCGCCCAAACTAAAATTCCTGCTAAAAAGTATTTTTTCATATTAATTAATTCTTGAATTCGCTATTATCCTCTTTTTTTAAAAGGCTACTCGCGCTTTTATTGCTGATCGATCCTTCGTGCAAGACCTTTTTTTAGAAATTCTTGAGGAATCAAAAAGCCCCCTATTAGCATACCCGCCAAACTCGCTAGAAGGCCTAGCAACTGAGCAGGCACAATAAACCCCGGTAAAACGAGTTCTGCCAACAGCCATGAAACAATACCAAAAGTTAATGACAAAAGACCTCCTATTGGATTGGCTCGTTTCCAGTAAATACCAAAAACTAAAGGAATAAAAGCACCAACTAAAGTGACTTTATAGGCATTTTCTACCATTTTAAAGATGGATAATTGCGAATTCATCGCTACCACGGTCACAATAACAGCAAAAACAACAACCGTTATGCGCATGATTGATAACATCTTTTTAGGGGATGGGTGATCAAAAAAGTCTTTAATAATATTTTCTGAAAAAGAAACCGATGGGGCTAACAATGTAGCACTTGCACAACTTTTTAGCGCGGATAACAAGGCACCAAAAAACATAATTGGGCAAAAAGCGGCGTATGTTTCAAAATCAGTTGGGGCAAAATGAGTTGTGAGTCCGTCTCAAGTAAGCTACTGACCATCTCCGGGTCAATCAGCGTTCCAGAATAAACCAGATACATCGGCACAAAAGCAAACGCAAAATATAAAAGGCCTCCTAAAATCGCAGCACTTTGAGCAATCCCAACAGTCTTCGAGGAAGTCACTCGCTGAAAAACATCCTGCTGTGGAATCGAGCCCAACATCATGGTCAATAAAGCGGCAATAAAAGCTAGAATTGCGGCTGGATTATTCTCTGGAAAAAACTTTAAAAGGCCTGCTGCGTCAGCATGATTGACAACCGTCATCACGCCACCAGTCATTGCACTTAATTCATGGCCAATATACAAAAGCCCTACAACCACAATAATCATTTGTAAAAAGTCAGTAATAGCGACCGCCCACATACCGCCAAAAAGGGTGTAAATCAAGACACTGCCAGAGCCAATCAACATGCCAGTACTCTGAGAAATCGCACCATCTGAAACCACATGAAATACTAAACCTAAAGCCATAATTTGCGCTGAAACCCAGCCCAAATAAGATACTCCAATACATAAAGTCACTAAAACTTCAACGCTGCGCCCATACTTTTCTCGGTAAAAGTCACCAATGGTTAAAAACTTTTTATGATACAGGGGCTTAGCAAAAAATAAGCCCACTAAAATAAGACAAATCGAGGACCCAAAAGGGTCTGCCACGATACCACCTAAACCCTCTTTGACAAAGGTTGCCGGTATGCCTAAAACAGCCTCAGCGCCAAACCAAGTTGCAAAAACAGTTGCCGTCACAATGGGCATTGGCAAACTGTGCCCGGCTGCCGCAAAGTCTGTGGCATTTTTTACTTTCAGCGCGGTTAATAAACCAATCCCTACCGAGATGACCCAATAAGCAATGACAAACCAGAGCAACATGATCTAAATTGACTGAAAAAGGGGTAAGAAAAGGATTAAACAAATGCCTGCTAATAAACCAATTAGAAAAATACTAACGAATTTCCAATAACCTTGGGCGTCAGTATGTTTTTTTACTAAATCCAATAACTCTTCACGATCTACCAACGACTTGTTGCGAATATCATTTTCTAACCACTGCACTATAAGTCGTGGCAAAGTCGGAACTTTTTGAGCCCACTGCGGAGCTTCTAGTTTTAATTTTTCCCAAAATCCCTTAACGCCAACTTGCTCATTCATCCAAGTTTGCATGATTGGCTTGACCGTTTTCCATAAGTCAAGATCCGGGTCTAGCTGCCGACCTAAACCTTCAACATTTAATAAGGTCTTTTGCAAAAGGGTTAGTTGGGGTTGAATTTCCACCTTAAAACGCCGCGATGTCTGAAATAATCGTAATAGAACAATGCCTAAAGAAATCTCTTTCAGGGGACGATCAAAGTAAGGCTCACAGACTGCTCGCACAGCCCCTTCCAATTCTTCAATACTAGTTTGAGCAGGTACCCATCCAGACTCAACGTGCAAAGCTGCAACGCGGTGATAATCGCGATTAAAAAACGCGAGAAAATTTTGGACCAAATAGTTCTTATCAACTTCTGACAAGGTACCAACAATACCAAAATCTAACGAAATCAGCCGGCCAAATGTGGCGGGCTCCAGACTGACCATGATGTTGCCTGGGTGCATGTCGGCGTGAAAAAATCCATGCGAAAAGGCCTGCGTGAAAAAAACTTCTACGCCGTCCACCGCTAACTGCCGCAAATCCACGCCTGCCGCTCGCAGTTCATCTAAGCGAGCAATTGAAATGCCATACATGCGCTGCATCACCATCACATTCACATGACATAAATCCCAGTAAACATCCGGGATCATAATCTGGTTAGAACCCACAAAGTTGCGCCGCAATTGACTACAGTTCGAAGCTTCCCTGAGTAAATCTAACTCGTCATGAATCGTTGTATCGAATCCAGCCACGACTTCTTGTGGCTTTAAACGTTTGCCGTCCTCTGAAAACCGCTCCACAAAATATGCTAGAGTTCTCATTAAGGCCAAATCACTTTCAATCACCTTCAAAATACCAGGTCGCAAGACCTTAATTGCCACCGCTTGCCCCTCCCATTCAGGGTTTTTCTCTGTCCCGCGCAATACACCAAAGTGCACTTGTGCAACAGAAGCACTCGCTACCGGATTTGCATCAAAACTACTAAAAATATCCTTCAAATCTAAACCCAAAGCTGCCTGAACTATTTCAGCAGATTGCGTGCTTGAAAAGGGCGGCACACTATCTTGTAATTTGGCCAACTCATCAGCAATGTCCTCCGGCAATAAATCTCGGCGCGTTGAGAGTACTTGTCCAAATTTAATAAATACTGGTCCAAGGTCCTCGAGCGTTAAACGCAACCGCTCTCCCCTTGGCCGATACTTTGCTGGACTCAGTAGGGCTAGCGGCCAAACTAGAAAGAAGATTAAACCCGGCTTGATATTTCGTTGTAATAACTCAAATAATCCATACCGCCATAAAATATAAAATATTTTCAAAATACGGCTAATTTTTTGCATCGCTTAGCTCACTGACCGGGTCGAAAGTTCTTGTTCTAAGCGCTGAATTCTTTTTTCAGTCCGCTCTAATTGATCCCGCAAAGTACGTAACTCCGATTTATATTCATCGAATTGGTTCTTACCTAATAAAATCTCTTTTTCAAAAACTAAATAATCTCGAACACCTACTTGCAGATCTTTGACGGCTTCTTGCCCTTGCTCCACAACTTTTTTTGCCTGTTGATGAACAGCAAAAGCAGCCTGATCGCCAATTATTTTTGATAAGTCCTCTTCCAACTCCCAGTGCAGATCTGTCGCTAAACGATTTAAATCTGCCGCTAATTCAACATCTCCAGAAATTCGTAAATACTTCATAGCAGCCGATTTACCATTTCCTAAAAAAGCCCAAATTGCCTCTTGTGAAATCTCAAAACAAACTGCCGGTTGACTATCTATGACTTTTTCTGTTGACGACAAAAAGCCATTCGTAATTGTGATACCTAATTTTCCAAATGGATGTTTTATTTCAATGTGCTTCGATTCATGCTTAATCAATAAGCCTTGTGCCCAAGACTCCTGTTTGAGAACATGGTTAAAAGCCTTTAATGCAAGTGTTGTAAATGGTGCATTGCTCATCATTATTTGCTTTAGTATTTATAAGCCATATGCAACGCAACAATCCCACCAGACAGACGGTGTACCTCGACCTGATCAAAGCCGGCATCGAACATCATTTGTTTGAGAACCTCTTGGTCAGGATGCATCCGAATGGATTCTGCCAAATACTGATAACTTGCCGCGTCCCGCGCTACTTGCTTACCTAACCATGGTAATACCTTAAAGGAATACCAGTCGTAGATTGGTTGCAGAATCTGCACTGGCTTGGAAAATTCTAAAATCATCGTCTTGCCGCCAGGGCGAATCACTCGACACATCTCCTTGAGTGCTATTTCTTTATGCGTCATATTCCTTAGACCAAAGGAGACGGTCACCAGATCAAAATAACTATCTGGGAAGGGAATATTCTCGGCGTCTAATTGCACGCAAGGCAACAAGGATCCCTGATCAATTAATCGGTCTCTGCCAACGGTGAGCATTGATGAATTAATATCGCTTAGCCAAACCTCGCCGGCTAATCCAACTTTTTTTGATAGGGCAAAGGCTAAATCACCCGTTCCACCGGCAATATCTAAAATACGCTGACCAGCGAAAACATTCGCCGCTCCAATCGTAAAAGCCTTCCATATACGGTGTAATCCAAATGACATAAAGTCGTTCATCACATCATACTTACTAGCAACCGAATGAAAAACGCCGGCTACCTGCGATGCTTTTTCTGTTTCGTCAACTTGTTTAAAGCCAAAATGTGTTTTTGCCATATGCTGTTCGCTTATCTAAAAACTGCTTCAGTAGCTATCGACTACTTCCAGCACTTTGCAATTTTAATAAATAGTCTTGCCAAAGCTGATCTTGATGGGTGCACAGTTCGTGTAAGTAGTCCCAAGTAAACAAACCCGAATCATGGCCATCACTAAAGCTAGGTTTTATAGCATAGTGGCCAACAGGTTCTACTCCTAATAAGGCTACATTTCTTTTACCCGTCTGCAAAACTTCTTGACCAGGTCCGTGACCTCGAACTTCAGCAGAAGGTGAATGCACCCGCAAAAATTCAAAGGAAAGTTGGTATTTACTGCCATCAGCATAGGATAATTCTAAAAATTTCGATTGCTGATGAACAACTAAATTGGTAGGAATCGGGACAGGCATCAGACTAAAACTCTTTCGATACCACCAGTATTTGCATTTTTAACAAAATCTGCCATCCAATTTTCACCCAACAAGTGCCTAGCCATTTCCACCACAATATAGTCAGCTTTTGTGCCAGAGTCTTCGTCAAATCTAGAGAGCCCTTGCAAACAAGATGGGCAACTCGTTAGAACCTTTACCTCGCCGGTAAAGTCTTTTTGTAATTCATCAGCGGCTTTTTTCATTTCACTTTCTTTTTTAAACCGTATCTGCGTTGCAATATCCGGACGCGTAACTCCTAAAGTGCCTGATTCTCCACAGCACCTATCATTTTTCTTAATCTCTTGAAGATCAATCGTCTGCACCAGTTGATTGACTGTTTTTAATGGGTCTTGTAACTTCATCGGACTGTGGCAAGGATCATGATACATATAACGCGTACCAACTACCCCCTCAAGTCTGACTCCCTTTTCCATTAAAAATTCATGAATATCAATAATTCGACAGCCCGGGAAAATTTTCTCGAATTCATATCCAGCTAACTGATCATAACAAGTCCCGCAGGATACAACCACAGTCTTAATATCTAAGTAATTCAATGTGTTAGCTACGCGGTGAAATAAAACGCGGTTATCTGTAATCATTTTTTCCGCTTGATCAAAATCCCCTGAACCACGCTGTGGATACCCACAGCACAAGTAACCTGGCGGTAGAACTGTTTGCACACCCGTATGCCATAGCATCGCTTGAGTGGCTAAGCCAACTTGAGAAAATAACCGCTCAGAACCACACCCTGGAAAATAAAAAACGGCTTCTGAATCGACCGACGTCGTGCGTGGATTACGAATAATCGGAACAATTGAATTGTCTTCAATATCCAGTAAAGCTCTAGCCGTTTTTTTCGGTAAATTCCCTGGCATTTTTTTATTAATAAAGTGAATTACCTGCTCTTGAATCGGCGCCTTGCCCACAGTAATTGGAGGGGCACTAGTTTGTTTTTTGGCAAGTTTTTTGAACAAATCATGCGCCAGCCGTTGAACCTTAAAACCGACATCGACCATCAAGGTTCGAACTACTTTGATCGTTTGTGGGTTCGAAGCATTCAAAAAAAACATCGCAGCAAAAGCACCTGGATTAAATTTCTTTTGACCCATTTTACGGAGTAAATTACGCATGTTCATCGTCACATCACCAAAATCAATTTTGACTGGGCAAGGCGATAAACATTTGTGACAAACCGTACAGTGTGCAGCTACATCATCAAACTCTTCCCAGTGTTTGACTGATATACCCCGCCTAGTTTGCTCTTCGTACAAGAAGGCTTCTATTAATAAAGATGTCGCTAATATTTTATTGCGCGGACTGTAATGTAAATTCGCGCGAGGGACATGGGTAGCGCAAACTGGCTTACATTTGCCACAGCGCAAGCAATCTTTAATACTATCTGAAATCGCTCCAATATCACTTTGTTGCATGATCAATGATTCATGGGCCATCAATCCAAAACTAGGCGTATAGGCATTCTCAAGGCCTGCCCCAGCCATTAACTTCCCTTTGTTAAAGCGTCCCTCAGGATCTATACGTTGTTTATAGGCCCGAAATTGTCCAATCTCATCGTCTTTTAAATACTCTAACTTCGTAATACCAATGCCGTGCTCGCCAGAGATGACCCCATCTAAAGAGCGGGCTAACTCCATAATCCGACCAACAATGGCATGGGCATCTTGCATCATGTCATAGTCGTCAGAGTTCACGGGAATATTGGTGTGCACATTACCATCACCAGCGTGCATGTGCAGTGCTACAAAAATTCTCTGTCGTAATATGTGCTGATGGATCTCATTACACTTCGTCAAAATTGGTGCGAAATGTGCCCCCATAAATATTTGACGTAACTTTTCACGTACTTCAATTTTCCATGAAACGCGAATCGTACGGTCTTGTAATTGACTAAAGTAAACATCTTGCTTAGCGGCCCATTCTGACCAGCGAACTCGGACTTCTTGCAGCAATAGTATCGCTTGTGCTACACGGTCCTCCATAATTTCTGCGGATGGAATTTCAATGGCATCGTCTGATTTACCTAAGGGTAAATTGCCCTTTGTAAAAAAATCCTCTAAAGCATCTAAAAGTAATAACTTATTTTTTAAAGATAATTCAATATTGATCGCTTCAATACCGTCGGTATATTCTCCCATCCGCGGCAGAGGAATAACGACGTCTTCATTGATCTTAAAGGCATTGGTGTGTTTTGCAATCGCCGCCGTCCGCGCTCGGTCTAACCAGAATTTCTTCCTCGCTTCTGGACTAATTGCAATAAACCCTTCCCCAACGCGATTATTAGCAATCCGAATTACCTCGCTAGCAGCTATCGCTACTAAATTGGCATCATCACCAACAATATCTCCTACTAAAACCATTTTAGGTAATACATTACGCTTGGATTTAGTGGCGTATCCAACAGCTTTTAAATACTTTTCGTCTAAATGTTCTAGGCCAGCTAATAACGCCCCACCTTTTTTCGTTTGCTCATCTAAATAATTCTTGATTTCTACAATACTAGGAATAGCGTCTCGCGCTTGACCAAAAAATTCTAGGCAAACCGTTCTGACTTCCTTTGGCATGCGGTGCAAGACCCAACGTGCGCTGGTTATAAATCCATCACAACCCTCTTTTTGAATACCCGGTAATCCTGATAAAAACTTATCGGTAACATCTTTTCCAAGACCAGTTTTTCTAAATCGATGGCCATCAATGACTAGTGTCTCTTTCCTGAGAACACTTTGACCCGGGGGTTTACTGCCATCTGACCAAACTAATTCAAACGTGGCAACTACAGCATCGTGAATCTTACTTAAGTTATGATCCATCCGCTGAACTTCTAACCAGTTGCCCTGTGGGTCAACCATCCGCCACCACAACAAATTATCAAGTGCAGTACCCCACAACACGGCCTTTTTACCACCGGCATTCATGGCGATATTGCCACCAATACAGCTTGCTTCTGCGGAGGTTGGGTCAACAGCAAAAACTAGGCCTGACTTTTCAGCGGCGTCAGAGACTCTTTTGGTAACAACTCCTGCTTCAGAAAAGATCGTTGCCACCTCGTGCGCCACACCCGGAATCTTTGTGACGTCTACAGGCGATAAGGTCTCTAATTTTTCAGTATTAATCACTGCTGAAAAAGGGGTTAACGGGATTGCTCCGCCGGTATAGCCTGTTCCACCGCCTCGCGGAATAATTGTTAAACCTAGCTCAATACAGGCTTTGACCATCGCTGGAATCTCGGACTCCGTATCCGGCGTTAAAACAACAAACGGATACTCCACTCGCCAATCCGTTGCATCGGTTACATGCGCAACTCGAGCAAAACCATCAAAAGCTATATTGTCCTTCGCCGTTATCTTGCCAAGAATTTTTTTCGTCCGCAAACGCAACTCTTTTGCCTTAGAAAATTCTGTTGCAAAGCTCTGCACAGCAAGTCTTGCTGCTGCAAGCAGTTGGCCTACCTCATTGGGTGAATCTTTCGTGATGCGCTTTTCCACTTCACCAAGCCGATGCCATAAGGCTTCAATTAATGAATTTAACCTTCTGGGGTTATCTAAGAGGTCATCTTGTAAGTATGGATTTCTTTGTACAACCCAAATATCTCCGAGAACCTCATACAACATTCTGGCCGATCGGCCAGTTCTGCGCTCCTCCCGCAATTGCACCAAAATATTCCACGCCTCATTGCCCAACAGTCGAATAACGATTTCTCGATCTGAAAATGAGGTGTAATTGTAGGGAATTTCTCGCAATCTAGATTTGAGGCTTGCGATTTCCCTCGGGGATTGAATAGGCAGGGGGGCGTTCATAAATATTTCATCTAAAAGCCTATTCTAATTGAGGGGGCAATTCTTTGCCAAATTGTTGTAGTTTCTCGTTTTAAACTTTTTTTAAATTTTCGCGTTTAAAAAGGTCCAACTATGGCTTAAAAGCCATGTAAAGATAAGCTATCAGAACATACCTGGCTGTTTTACCAATCAACATATAAGCCGTACAGGGCAATAGAGGCAACCTGACCCAGCCAGCTAAACCAGCAATCGCATCACCAATCACAGGCACCCATGAAAATAATAGTGTTTTTGGCCCAAACTTTTCTAACCAGACTAAGACCCTCAGATCTCGCTTCTTTGACCCTTTAAGCCTTGCCTCTAAAAAATTCCGCCCAGCAAATCCCATCCAATAGGTAAAAAGACCGCCCAGCGTATTGCCAATGGTGGCTACTAAAATGGCCCACCAAAAATCTTCTGGAACTAATTCTAAATAACCTAATAAGAAGGGTTCTGCGCCAACTGGTAAAAATGTGGCCGCTAAAAACGCGACTAACCCAAGCGCGGGAAGCCCAACTGAAGGCATGGCTAACCAACTAAACAGCATCTGTAAACTGGCTTCCATAACCCTCTCTTTAACTGATGTAACAACTATAATTAGTTCTTTAACAGCCTTGCTCGTGCTAATCTTCTGCTATGCCAAAAGAATATCTCAGAAAAATACTCAACGCTAAAGTGTACGATGTTGCCCGGGAAACTGAGTTACAACTTGCGCCCCAATTGTCAAATCGGCTAAATAACCATGTTTTATTAAAGCGTGAGGATAATCAACCCGTATTTTCTTTCAAATTACGTGGCGCCTACAACAAAATGGCGCATTTAAGTCCACAAGAGCTGCTTCATGGGGTCATTGCGGCCTCTGCTGGCAACCACGCCCAAGGTGTTGCCATGGGTGCTGCGAAACTACAATGCCAAGCCGTTATTGTGATGCCCACAACGACGCCAAAAGTCAAAATCGATGCGGTTAAAGAG
This sequence comes from Betaproteobacteria bacterium, assembly GCA_009927445.1. Lineage (GTDB taxonomy): Bacteria > Pseudomonadota > Gammaproteobacteria > Burkholderiales > Burkholderiaceae > Polynucleobacter. Next base: position 23,781 of record RFMZ01000288.1, on the reverse strand, counting down.
CGTGGTGGGAAATGGGTAAAAGTCGTTCTCCATGGAGAATCGTATAACGATGCTTATGACCATGCTATCGCGCTGAAAGAGAATCAGCAATTAACCTTTGTACACCCTTTTGATGACCCAGATGTAATCGCCGGCCAAGGTACGATTGCGATGGAAATATTGCGCCAATATCAAGGCCCTATCGATGCTATTTTTGTGGCTATCGGCGGTGGTGGTCTGATTGCAGGTATCGGCGCCTACATCAAAGCAGTTCGCCCAGAAATTCAGATTATTGGCGTCCAAACAGTTGATTCAGATGCCATGCGCAGATCCCTTGCGGCCGGCAAGCGGGTTGAGTTAAAAGACGTTGGACTATTTTCAGATGGTACGGCGGTCAAACTAGTCGGCAAAGAAACATTTCGCCTGTGTAAGACGGTGGTAGATGAAATCATTACCGTAGATACGGACGCTATTTGTGCCGCGATTAATGATGTCTTTGCAGATACAAGAAGTATTCTTGAACCTGCAGGCGCATTAGCAATTGCGGGGATGAAAGCTTATGTAGATCGCGAAAAATGTACCCAAAAAACCTTCATTAGTATTGCGTGCGGCGCGAATATGAACTTTAGTCGTCTTCGGTTCGTGGCAGAAAGAGCGGATGTTGGTGAATATAAAGAGGCTGTTTTTGCAGTCACGATTCCCGAAGAGCGTGGCTCGTTTAAACGCTTTTGTACCCTCATCGGCAAACGAAGCGTCACAGAATTTAATTACCGGATTGCCGACGCAAATAAAGCCCATATTTTTCTTGGAATCGCCACCAATAAAGCAAGTGATAGTGCAACTATCGCCAAAGAATTTTCAACTGCGGGTTTTGCTACTACAGACTTAACTAGTGATGAACTAGCCAAGTCACATTTACGCCACATGGTTGGTGGCCGCTCAATCCTAGCTCATAACGAATTACTGTATCGCTTTGAATTTCCTGAGCGTCCAGGGGCCCTCATGAAATTCTTAAATGCCATGTCACCAAATTGGAATATTAGTTTGTTTCATTACCGCAACCACGGCGCGGACTATGGCAAAATTTTAGTAGGAATGCAAGTTCCTCATGAAGATAAAAAAGCTTTTAAAGAGTTTCTAAAGACGACAAACTATCGACACTGGGACGAAAGCGCGCACCCAGCTTACCAACTCTTTTTAAAATAAGCTATGGGTTTCACGCTAACCGGTAAACTAGTCGTAGCAATATCTTCGCGTGCTCTATTTGATTTTGAAGAAGAAAATCGCGTTTTTGAGGCTACTAACGATAGTGCCTATATGCAGCTCCAACAGGATCGTTTAGCCCTCCCAGCAAAAGCTGGAGTTGCGTTTGCTTTAGTCGAAAAGTTACTGCGCTTTAATACTACCGACAATGCGCGCGTGGAAGTTGTCATCCTATCTCGGAACGATCCAGTTAGTGGGCTACGCGTTTTTAGATCAGCCGAGCACGCTGGGCTTAAATTGGAACGGGGCGTTTTTACAAGGGGTCGCCCACCCTACCATTACCTGCGGTCACTGCGGGCGAATTTATTTTTATCCGCCAATGAGCACGACGTTCGAGAAACTTTACAAGCAGGTTTTCCAGCTGCTTTGGTGTACCCACAATCGAATAAATCAGCCCAAACCAACCCCTTTGAAATACGAATTGCTTTTGATGGTGATGCAGTTTTGTTTTCAGATGAGTCTGAACGTATTTTTCAAACACATGGTTTAGATGCTTTTGTAGCGCATGAAACGAACTTTGCAAAGACACCCCTTCCACCTGGCCCCTTTAAACCATTACTCGAAGCTCTCCAACTTCTGCAAAGCTCTGCTGCGGACTCACCCATGTCGATTCGAACCGCTCTAGTGACAGCCAGATCCGCACCAGCCCATGAACGAGCCATTCGAACTCTCATGAGCTGGGGGATTACTGTTGATGAGGCGATGTTTCTTGGCGGTTTAGATAAATCCGATTTTTTACGCGAGTTTGAACCTGATTTCTTTTTTGATGATCAAACAGGTCACTGTATGAAAGCCTCCGAAGTGGCGCCTACTGGACAAGTAATGTTTGGAATATCTAACAACCCCAAAGGGCTCTAAATGTCTGAAAATGGGTCGCCCTCAAACGCAAACTTACTTTTTGCTCCGCTTGGAAAAGTTTCTGATAACCCCACGAGTTATAGTCCAGAATCACTCTTTCCAATTCTACGATCAACGAATCGGTCGCAACTACTTGGCTTTAGTCTCCAGCAACCCCTCTTTATGGGTGTTGATATTTGGAATGCGTATGAAGTTAGTTGGCTGGGTAAGCGCGCCAAGCCTGAATTAGCTATTGCCAAAATCCAAGTACCCGCAAACTCCCCCGCAATTTTTGAATCGAAATCCCTCAAACTCTATCTCAATAGTCTTAACTATTTACAAGTTGGCTCTATTGCCGAAGTTCAAGCCCTCATAACAAAAGATTTAAGTTCGGTTGCTCAAGCGCCCGTGCAAGTTCAATTAATGAGTCCAGATGATTGGCGACATATCCGGTTAACCCAACCAGTGGGAACTTGCCTAGACCGACTCGACTTAGAAATTAATCCCAGCGATACTCCCAACCTTCTTTGGTTGAGCGCTGATTTTCAATCTGCCCCAGTTGCAGAGGTCCTTTTTTCCAATCTACTGCGTTCGAATTGTCCGGTAACTGGTCAGCCGGACTGGGCAACGATTTTCATTGACTATGCTGGACCACAAATTGCCCAAGAGGGGTTATTGCGTTACCTCATCTCTTTTAGACATCACCAAGAATTCCATGAGCATTGCGTTGAAAAAATATTTTGTGAAATAACGGCGCAATGTCGGCCGAGTAAATTAACTGTTTATGCCCGCTATACAAGGCGCGGAGGGGTTGATATTAACCCCTTTCGGACGAACAGTAGCGGCCCTTGGCCAGAGAATCATCGACTCCCAAGACAATAACTTCCTATTCCCCAACGATTCCAGCAGCCTTAATAATTGCCTCGTATTTTTTAAATTCAGAAACGATAAATTGGTTAAATTCCTGTGGCTTACTAGCGACTACCGTTAGCCCAATCTCATTTAACTTAGACTCGATTTCAGGCTCCCTTAAAACCGCGGCCAACTCGCTATACCACCTGTCAATGATTGCCGGCGGTGTTTTGGCTGGCGCCACAATGCCCTGCCAACCAATCACATCAAATCCTTGTACTGTCTGACCTAAAGAGGGCACACTGGGTAAACTAGTAATTGGATAAGTTCCCGAAAGCGCAAGTACCTTGACATTACCCCCTTTAATCTGAGGAATAGACGATGCTACTGAGTCAAACATAAAGTCAAACTGGCCCCCAATTAAGTCCTGCATCGCAGGCGCAGCCCCCTTGTAGGGAACATGTAACATTTCTACACCTAATTTTTGTGCCAATAAAGCGCCTGCTAAATGCGCATGCGAACCAATCCCCCAAGTTCCATAACTGAGTGGCTTGGCTGAGGACTTTGCTAATGCGACAAATTCAGCAGCATTTTTGGCCGGAAAGTTTTTATTCGTAATGAGGGCATATTGCAAACCGACATGCTGAGTAATCCCTACCAAATCTTTAAATGTATCAAAGCTCATCTTGCTGTAAAGACTTGGATTGACAGATAAAGTCGGCGCAATCAAGCCAACGGTATAGCCATCCGGATTTGAACGAACAACCTCTAAAGTTCCAATATTGCCGGCTGCTCCACTTTTATTTTCGACAATGACAGTCTGACCAAAACGAATAGATAAGCGTGGTGCTAGAATTCTAGCAACTGCGTCGGTTGGCCCTCCGGCCGGATAAGTCACAATAATTTTTAACGGTTTATTGGGGAAAGTTTCCTTAGTTTGAGCCTGCGCTACATTTACCAATAAAAAGCTCAACAAACACTGGGCCACTAGAAAGACACCGTTTATTTTCATCATTGCTCCCTATTTGTAATTGGGACAGTGCGGTGCTGTCCCAACGTTTTTTCTAATTTTTAGTATAACCTATTGATTGTAAATCTATAAATGAATCTTTTTCCTGTTACCGACTTGAACTGAACAAGAAGTTTAGCGCGCAATGCTCTTCATGGCGCGGTGCACCAGTTGATGTTCTTTAGCAAAATCTATTTGGAGTTGATTCATAAGATTTCATTCAAACCAGTCCGTAATGGATTAGATAGATTCAATTCTGCAACTTCTTCAGCAACTTCTTGTGGCGCCCCCCTTTGAGGGAGACTACTCGTTTATTTTTACTGTGAAGATGCTGCTTTTTTTGGCCCCTTTTTATCGACCTTTTGAAACAACGAATTATCAATCGTTAAAAAGGAATATCGTCGTCCATAGCACCCAAACTAGAGCTCGGTGCAGCATGACTTTCGCTGCGCTCTTTATTGGTAGAGTTCATATTCGATGAACCAGCATTGTTTTCCCCCATGCGTGAACCCAACATTTGCATCGAATCAGCGACAATTTCTGTCGTATATTTTTCAACGCCCGCCTGGTCAGTCCATTTGCGAGTTCTTAAACGCCCTTCGACATATACCTGTGAACCCTTTTTTAAGTACTGACCGGCGATTTCAGCTAATTTGCCAAAAAATGTAATCCGGTGCCACTCCGTACTCTCTTTCATCTCACCAGTTGCCTTGTCTTTGTACTTATCAGACGTTGCAACAGAAATATTAGTCAGAGCGTCGCCACTCGGTAAATAACGCGTTTCCGGATCGCGCCCAATGTTACCAACGATAATTACTTTGTTTACAGATGCCATGCTAATCTCCCCTATGAGTATGCGCTGAACATTCAGCTACACACATATTTTAATGAACGTACTTTTGCAATCAAAGATCCAAACCCCATAACCCTTATATTTTTAAGGAGTTAGTTTTTTTGGGGAGCTCTGTCATTCCAAGTGCAATTATAAGCCACCCAATTAATAAGCCAATGTCTACATAAAAGATCGAGTTAGGCCCCCAACTGCCGTATAACCAACCACCCAAAATACCCCCCAAAAACAGCCCGATTGACATAGTTGTATTGTAAATACCAAGCCCTGCACCACGATTTTCTCCAGCATATCTTGATACTAATGATGGTTGTAGAGCTTCTAATAAATTAAAACCAATAAAAAAGATTAAAAGTCCTATGCAGAGACTCAAAACACTACTCCATTGTCCGATTAAGACTACAGCAAAATATACTTGAGCGCAGCACATCAATGCTATAGAAACTTTCACCAGTAAAGCTAAGCGATTCTTCCGCTCTGCTTGCATCATCATTGGCATCATAATGATCAAGGATGCCACTAAAACTGATAAATAAACGAGCCAATGATCTGCTATCGGCAAGCCTACTTCATCTAAAAGCCTAGGAATCACTAAAAATAATGCGACTTGGGAAGTGTGCAAAATCAATACGCCAATATTCAAACGGACTAGCTCAGGATTTTGAAATACCTTCTTTAGTTGATTTAGATGACCACGAACACCGTTAGGGGCGCTCAACACCGGCGCGCTTGCTGTTGGTACCAATTGCAAGGCTACCCACAGTGAAATACATCCTAATATGGCCATCATCCAAAAAATACCTGGCATACCTAAGGCATGGTAAAGGGGCGTAGCAATTACTACGGATAAAGCAAAACTGATCGCAATACTACCGCCAATAAGCGCCATGGCCCGAGTTCTTACCTCTTCGCGAGTCAAGTCAGCAACCCAAGCTGAGATCGCTGCTGAAATGGCCCCGGCCCCCTGAATGGCCCTGCCAAACATAATCCACCATAAATCATCATGGGAGGCGGCAATTAGTGCCCCAATAATGAAAAGTGACAAGCCAAATGCCACAATCACTCGCCGACCATAGCGATCTGAAAGTAATCCTAAGGGAATGTGAAAAAAGGCCTGTACCATCCCATAAATACCCATTGTTAAACCCACTAAAGTGGCGTTATCCCCGTCAGGCAAGCCTTGGGCGTGCAAACTAAAAATTGGCAAAATCAGAAATAGGCCTAACATGCGCAAGGCAAAAATGCTCGATAAGGCTAAAGATGCACGAAGTTCTGAAGGATTCATAAGAAAGGGCTATATTAATGGGTTAAGTCGATAATTATGAACGAAACTATAAAAATTAGGGGTGCTCGCACCCACAACCTCAAAAATATCAATCTCGATATTCCCCGTAATCAACTTGTGGTGATCACGGGACTGTCTGGATCAGGTAAAAGCTCACTGGCATTTGATACCCTTTATGCAGAGGGTCAAAGACGTTATGTCGAGTCCCTCTCAGCTTATGCCAGACAATTCTTACAACTCATGGACAAGCCTGATGTTGATTCCATTGAGGGTCTTTCGCCAGCTATTTCTATTGAACAAAAAGCCACGAGCCATAATCCACGATCGACCGTCGGAACAGTGACAGAGATTCATGATTATTTACGTCTCCTCTTTGCGCGAGCAGGTACACCCCATTGCCCAGAGCATGGCCTGCCCCTCGAAGCACAAAGTGTTGCCCAAATGGTCGACCATATTTTGGGTTTGCCTGAAGATACTAAATTACTCATTTTGGCTCCTGTTGTTAGCAATCGCAAAGGTGAGTTTGTCGATTTTTTTGAGGATTTGCAATCTCAAGGTTTTGTGCGCTTTCGAATTCGTTCGGGAGGCGGCACTACCCATACGGCCAAAGCAAAAGTCTTTGAAGTGGAAGATTTACCCACCCTAAAGAAAAATGAAAAACACTCTATCGAAGTCGTCGTTGATCGAATTAAAGTCAAAGCAGATATAAAACAACGGTTAGCAGAATCCCTAGAAACAGCCCTTCGATTAGCGGATGGACGAGCCCTCGCCGTCGATATGGATTCTGGTAACGAAGCCTTATTCTCTAATAAGTTTGCCTGTCCAATCTGCTCCTTTGCCTTGCAAGAGTTAGAGCCACGACTCTTCTCGTTCAATAATCCAATGGGAGCCTGCCCAAGTTGTGATGGCCTTGGTCATATTTCCTTCTTCGACCCAAAACGCATAGTTGCTCATAGTGAATTATCTCTTGCTTCCGGGGCAATCAAAGGCTGGGATCGGCGTAATCAATTTTATTTTCGGATGCTACAAAATATTGCAAAATTTGCAAAATTTGATATCGAAAAACCCTTTGAAAGTCTTCCACAAAAAGCGCAAGATCTGATTCTGTTCGGCTCCGGCGCAACCAAAATTCCTTTTGAATACCTCAATGAAAAAGGTCTGCCAGTAATCAAACCGCACACCTTTGAAGGAATTATTTCTAACTTCGAAAGACGGTATCGAGAAACAGACTCGATGGCCATCCGCGAGGAACTGGCGCGTTATCAAAATGTTAAACTTTGCCCTGACTGTCAAGGCAGCCGACTTCGTAAAGAAGCCCGTCATGTCAAAGTCGGTGAGGGCTCTTTTAGTCGCGCAATTTTCGAAGTAAGTAATCTTCCCCTAAAAGCCGCTTATGAATACTTTTGTGATCTTGAACTCAAAGGTATTAAACGAGAAATTGCCGACAAAATCGTTAAAGAAATTTCCGCCCGCTTAAAATTTCTCAATGATGTTGGCCTTGGCTATTTATCCCTAGACCGAAGTGCAGATACTTTATCAGGAGGTGAGTCTCAAAGGATTCGGCTAGCATCACAAATAGGCTCTGGTCTGACTGGAGTGATGTATGTTTTAGATGAGCCCTCCATTGGTCTTCATCAACGCGATAACGATCGGCTGATTAAAACGCTGGTTCATCTACGCGATTTGGGTAATTCCGTCCTAGTAGTAGAACACGATGAAGAAATGATTCGTGCCTCTAACTATGTGATTGATATCGGCCCAGGTGCTGGTGTGCATGGTGGGCAAATTGTAGCGCAGGGTACGCCTACTGAAATTGAAAATAATTCTAATTCCTTAACCGGTGAATACTTATCCGGCAAAAAGAAAATTGCCGTGCCACTAAACCGTCTTAAACCAGATGGTCGTTGGATTACCATCAAAGGCGCCACAGGAAATAACCTCAAGAATGTCACTGCCAAAATTCCAGTTGGTCTTTTAACTTGTATTAGTGGTGTTTCAGGCTCAGGTAAATCGACTCTCATTAATGACACCCTACATCATGTTGTAGCTCAGCATTTATATGGCTCATCAGCCGAACCGGCACCTTATGAATCGATCGACGGTTTAGAGCACTTCGATAAAATTATTAGTGTAGATCAGTCGCCAATTGGTCGAACGCCCCGCTCAAATCCAGCTACCTATACTGGCCTTTTTACGCCCATTCGAGAATTATTTGCGGGCGTACCCGCGGCTCGTGAGCGGGGTTACGAAACAGGTCGATTCTCCTTTAATGTCAAAGGTGGGCGTTGTGATACCTGCGAAGGTGATGGGATGATTAAAGTTGAAATGCATTTCCTACCTGATGTCTATGTGCCCTGCGATGTCTGTCACGGCAAACGCTATAACCGTGAAACACTGGATATTCGCTATAAGGGTAAAAATATTCATGAAATTCTGTCGATGACGATCGAAATCGCACATGAATTCTTTGAAGCAGTACCCATTGTTCGCCGCAAACTCAAAACACTTTTAGATGTTGGGCTGGGCTATGTCAAACTAGGCCAAAGCGCTACAACGCTTTCAGGGGGGGAGGCGCAACGCGTCAAACTATCTCTTGAGCTATCCAAACGAGATACGGGCGCACGCTGTATATTTTGGATGAACCAACTACTGGACTTCATTTTCAAGATATCCAATTACTTCTGGAAGTAATTCATTCTTTACGAAAACAAGGTAATACGATCTTGATTATTGAACACAATCTGGATGTACTTAAAACAGCCGATTGGCTGATCGATATGGGTCCAGAAGGTGGTTTTGGAGGTGGCTTCATAATTGCTCAGGGTAGCCCAGAAACAGTAGTTAAATCAAAAGATAGTTTTACCGGTAAATATCTCAAACCTCTTTTATAGGGTTTTGATCGGCTTGGTGATTAGTTTTTCGGCGGCCTCAAGTGAAGCTATATTACCTAGAAGAACTAAGATATCGTCTTCCAGTATGACTAAATTGGGCTCTAAAATAATCTGCTTAAAAGTCGCCGCCATTTTATTTTCTTTGCGCCTCAAACTCTGCACAACAGCCCCAGTTTGTTCGATAAATGATAAGGTCTGATGAATGCCGCGCATATTTGGTCCCAGTCGAATTGTATGTAATCGAATAGACTCTGGGCTATCGCCGTCATCTTCTTCAGCGCTAGGAAAGTGTCCTTTGAGCTTACCATACCGATTTTCACGCGCCTCGGTAATGCGTCGCATCACCCTGCGAATTGGAACTCCAAGAACGCTTAAAGTATGCGCCGCTAACATCAGCCCCCCTTCTATTTTTTCAGGGATCACCTGTGTTGCCCCAGCTTTTTGTAATAACTCCATATCACTGTCATCACTCGCCCGAACAATAATTGCAATACCAGGGTGTAGCTCCTCAATCTGCCTAATTAAGTGCGCTGACTCTTCAATATGATTAAATGCGATGACAACAACCTTCGCTCTTGCAATGCCTGCAGCAATGAGCCCTTTTACTCCGTAGGCGCCATAAACGACTGATTTACCTGCATCACTGGCCTCTTGCACACGGTCAGGATCTGCATCTAAGGCAACGTAGTGGATACCCTCTTGCTCGAGTAAGTTGGCCACGTGCTGTCCGGTAATACCAAAACCACAAATAATAACGTGTTGATCATGCTGTATGGTCTGCGTCACTATCTTGGTTAGTTGAACAGACTGAGTCAACCATTCGTTGCGAGAAAACCTTAAAACAATCCGATCGCTATATTGAATTAGAATTGGGGCAACTAACATGGATAAAAGCATTGCGGCCATCACCGCTTGTGACAAATCGGGATCGATCCAATCGAGACTGTCTAATTGATTAATCAAGACAAAACCAAACTCGCCAGCCTGAGTTAAACACAAGCCCGTTCGCAAAGCCACTCCGGTTGAAGAACCAAAGCGCTTTGCTAAGCTAGTAATAATCACGAACTTCAAGGCGAGCGCGCCAAAGAATAAAAATAATACTAAATGGAAATCTCGCAAAACCACCTGAAAATCTACCAACATACCAACCGTAATAAAGAAGAGCCCTAATAAAATGTCTCTAAATGACTCAATACTTTGCTCCACCTGATGGCGGTAGGGCGTCTCAGCAATCAGCATCCCGGCCATAAAAGCCCCTAAGGCCATAGACAATCCAAAATGTTCCGTCAGGCCAGCCATGCCAATCGAAACTAGCAAGACATTGAGCATGAACAATTCTTGTGATCGAAAATTAGCTACCACCCGAAACCAGGAGCTAAATAGCTTTTGACCAACAATGAAAATTAAAGTGAGTGCAACCGTGACTTTAATACTTGCTAAAGTGAGTGCCAAAGCAATATCACCCGGATTTTTTCCCAGCGAAGGTATCAAAATTAATAAGAGAATAACCACTAAATCCTGGAATAGTAATACGCCAATGACATTTTTGCCATGCTCAGTATCTAATTCGCCTCTCTCAGATAACGCCTTAATAACAATCGCTGTTGATGACATCGCAACTGCTCCACCTAAAGCAAAAAGAACGTGCCAGGGCATTGGTAAGGGTATTAAAAACCGCAATAAGTACCCGGCTGGAATAGTTAGTAACATCGTTAAAAATACTTGACTAGCGCCAAACCGAAAGACGATCTGGCGCATCGACTTGAGTTTGGCTAGATTAAACTCCAAGCCAATTGAGAACATCAAAAAGACTACGCCAAATTCAGCTAAATTCTTTACTGTATCGCTGTCTGGTGCTAAATTAGCTGCATTTGGACCAATCAATAGACCAACAACTAAATAACCTAATATGGGTGGTAAGTTTAAAATTCTCGATAGCAAAACTCCACCTAGAGCAGAGGCAAGTAAAGTCAGAGTGATTTGCAAGATAGAGGGCATATACTGATTACTATGATAGTAAAACAAAATGAAAAATTTTTGGATTTAGCGAAAAATACCCTACAAATTGAAAGTACTGGTATTGATCAACTGCGACTTCGTCTAGATCAAGAAATTCACGGACAAGCATTTTTATCTGCCATTGAACTCATTCTTCCATGTGCCGGCCGCGTAGTGGTTTCCGGTATGGGTAAATCTGGGCACATCGCCAATAAAATTGCCGCCACTTTCGCTTCAACAGGTACGCCCGCATTTTTTGTGCATCCAGCTGAAGCAAGTCATGGCGACTTAGGAATGATTCAACAAACTGATATCTTTCTGGCACTGTCCTATTCTGGTGAAACTGTAGAACTGCTCACCATCGTTCCCCAAATCAAACGGATGGGAGCCAAATTAATTGCGATGACAGGTAATTCATCCTCCACCCTAGCCAAACTCGCCGATGTGCACTTAGATGTGGGTATTGAAAAAGAAGCCTGCCCCTTCAACCTTGCTCCAACTGCTAGTACAACCGCTACGCTAGCTCTAGGAGACGCCCTAGCAATTGTTCTTTTAGACGCGCGTGACTTTCGGGCTGATGACTTCGCCCGCTCTCATCCTGGGGGTAGCCTAGGTCGTAGACTACTCACCCATGTCAAAGACGTCATGAGAAGTGGGACCGATATCCCCATGACCCATGTCAATGCAAATATAAAAGAAGCTCTTTTTGAGATCTCTAAAAAACGCCTTGGCATGACTGTAATTATTGATGATCAAGAACAAGTCCAAGGAATTTTTACAGATGGTGACCTGCGCCGTATGCTCGAAAAATCCCTATCACTAGAAGGGGTTCATCTCCAGGATGTCATGACCCATCATCCACGAAATATCTCCAAAGACATCCTGGCAGCTCAAGCTGTCGAAATCATGGAACGTTTTCGGATCAATCATCTACTAGTGGTCGATGTGCATGGTAAATTAGAAGGTGTTCTTAGTATGCATGATCTTCTCGCCTCCAAAATTATTTAAGGTATCCAGTTGGCCAATACTTTTCAAACAAATTCTCTTGAACGATTTCCACAGGCAATAGAAAAAGCTCAACAGATTAAACTGCTCATCCTCGATGTTGATGGAGTCCTGACTGATGGATCCTTATTCATTAGTGCAGATGGTCTGGAACATGTCAAGGTATTTGATAGTCTAGATGGGCACGGTTTAAAAATGCTCCAAAGTATTGGGCTCAAATGTGCAATCATCTCAGGTAGAAAATCTGAGATGGTTCAAAAGCGCGCCCAAAGTTTGGGTTTAGAGCATATCTTTTTAGGCGTTGAAAAAAAGACCCTAGTTTTACACACACTTCTTCAAGACTTACAATTAACTCCCAAGCAATGTGCAGCAATAGGGGATGATTGGCCTGATTTGGGCGTACTGAAACAAGTTGGTTTAGCAGCCTGTCCAGCGCAAGCGCATGACGAAGTGAAAAAGATTGCACATTACATCTGTACCCGCAACGGTGGTCAAGGAGCGGTTAGAGAGGTCTGTGACTTGATCTTACGAGCACAAGATTGCTACAACAAACTGCTTCTTGAGTCCTGCCAATGAGATTGTCCGCTGCACTATTGAGTGCTCGTGACTTGATAGTCACTCTAGGTATTCGCTTAGTACCTATTTTTATCATGGCAGCGCTGACCCTTGTCTCATTTTGGTTTTTACAGAAAAATACGCAAGATGAAGCCTTGCTGGCACCCGCCAAAAAAAAGCATGAGCCAGACTATATTTTTATCAACGCGAAACTCACGGTTCTAAATTTAGACGGCTCTACGAAATATCGGCTATTAGGCAAAGAGTTTAAGCACTATGCTGACGATGCGTCCATCGATGTCAAGGTTCCTCGGCTACGCTTATTTAATTCGAAATCTCCACCCCTGACGATTCAAGCAAAAACTGGCCAGATTAATGGCGATCTAGATATCGTGGAATTATTCGATCAAGCCGAGGTTTCCCGACCCCAACAATTAGGTACAACTGGGGCAGTTATTGATCCATCACTCCTACTAAGCTCTAACTATTTAAAAGTTTTTGTGAATGAAGACCGTCTCATTACGCATTTACCAGTCCTTATAGAGCGCGGTGAATCCGTCATGACAGCCAGTCAAGGAGCGGTTTATAACAATATAGATCAGTCTATATCGATGCGCGGCGATGTTAAAGGCTCAATTGCTGCTAGTGATACGAATCGGAACTCCTTGCGGTAATGGTTTTATTTAAAAAATACTTTCTAGTACTAGTGCTAGCAACTAATTGCTTATTCATCAGCCATCCAAGTCTTGCTCTGAAGTCTGATAAAGAACAAGCAACGAAACTATCCTCTGATGCGGCCGACTTTAATGATGTCTCCCAAGAGTATATCTTGACGGGTAATGTCAAAATCACTAAGGGTAGTATGCTAGTCCAAGGGGATAAAGCAGTTATCGTGGTTGATCCGGAGGGATATCAAAAGATTTCCGTGATTGGAAACTCCAAGGAACTTGCGCAATTTACACAGCAATTAGATGGTCCTAAAATTGAATTTATCTATGGTGAGGGCGAGTTAATTATCTATGAGGCAAAAACAGACATGCTGTTAATTTCTGGCCAAGCATATACTCTTCGAAAAAATTTAAGTACTTGGAAAGATAAACTCGTTGCCGAAAAAATTGAGTATGATCTCTATACTGAAAAATATGTCGCCTTGTCGCTCTCAAAAGTTCCGTCTGAAAATCCCTTGAGCAAAAAAGAGTCTTTGGGAGTAACCCCACCAATCCCTCCAAAACCTGTGAAATCTGTGATGGGCTCCAAAACCCAAGTGTCCCTCGAATTAAAAAATACCCCCTAAAACATTCACCTCGTGCAATCCTCCAATCCATCCTCTTTAATCGCAACAGGTCTGCAAAAGACCTACGGCAAACGCATGGTTGTCAAAGACGTGGCACTGGAAGTAAAAACTGGCGAGATTGTTGGCCTTTTGGGCCCAAATGGAGCGGGTAAAACAACTTCTTTTTATATGATTGTAGGTCTCATACCAGCAGACAAAGGCCGTATTACCTTAGATAAGCAACTGATTAGTGGCTTACCGATTCACGAACGTTCCAAAATGGGTTTATCGTATTTACCCCAAGAAGCTTCTATTTTTAGAAAGCTTTCTGTCTCCGAGAACATCAAAGCTGTTCTAGAACTCCAAATCACCAGTAGTGGTCAGCGCCTGACACGCAGCGCTATTCATGCGCGTCTCAATGAGTTATTAGATGAATTACAAATTTCTCATCTGCGTAACAATCCAGCTCTATCGCTTTCTGGCGGAGAACGGCGGCGAGTCGAAATCGCTCGGGCGTTAGCAACTAACCCCAAATTTATCCTACTCGATGAGCCTTTCGCTGGCGTAGATCCCATCGCAGTTGGTGAAATTCAACGAATTATTCGATTTTTAACTGAACGTAATATCGGGGTGTTGATCACAGATCATAATGTTCGCGAAACCCTCGGGATTTGTGATCATGCATACATCATCAATGATGGTACCGTACTTGCCCAAGGTTTGCCAAGCGAAATTATCGAAAATGATAGTGTCCGTAGGGTTTATCTTGGCGAAAATTTTAGAATGTAAAAAAATACTCTTTTTTATTCCTAGCCCTTGGCTTTTTAGAAAATGACTGCTACTCTAGAAGTGTAGTTATCTTGGAAAATCAGGCTTTCTTGCTAGATATTTCTGATTTTTCTTCACCTTAACGCTTTTGGGAGAGTGTATGAAAATTATTATTCACGGCCACCATTTAGAAGTAACTGCCGCCATCAAAGCACATTTAAACGACAAGTTAGAACTAATTAAAAAGCATTTTCATGAAATTATTCAAATCAATGTCTCCCTGCTGGTTGATAAAACACAAGAAAAAGAACACCGGCAAACAGCTGAACTGAGTATTCATATCCTAGGTAAAGATTTATTTTCGCAAGCCCATCATCAAGATCTCTACTTGGCAATTGATGCTGCTGTCCAAAAATTGGATAAACAGATTCTGAAACTGAAAGAAAGGACTAAGAATCACCACCTGCCTTTACATCCAAAACACAAGTTAGACAATTTTGCTGGGTTGAACCTATAATAGGCTCATGAATGAACTCGCCTTGTTATTACCGACCAATCAAATTTACCTTGACGTTGCGGTCATTGATATTGATGAATTATTTCATTTGGCGAGTTCTCATTTCTCATCCCAAAACCCACAATTACATATAAAAAGTATTACCGAGTGTTTGCAAGATCGTGAAAAACTGGGATCAACAGGCCTTGGTGTTGGTGTTGCTATCCCCCACGGTCGTCTAAAAGGGTTAAAAGAGCCCATCATTAGTTTTTATCGTTTGTTAAAAGGTATAGACTTTAAAACTTCGGATCAAATAGCAGTTGATATTGTGATCTTTTTACTGGTGCCTGAATTAGCGACACAAAAACATTTAGATCTTCTTTCAGAAATTGCTCAAATCCTAGCTGATAAGTTAAAAAGAGTGCAATTACGTGAAGCGAATACAACTGTTGCTTTACGAACAGTAATGGTCGGTCAGGCGAATTAATAAATGACGCAACAATTGTCACTTGATGGCGTTAGTGCACAACATATTTTTGATCAAAATTTTGAAGAGCTAAAACTACATTGGGTGACCGGCGAAGAAGGTGCAGATCGGTGTTTTGATGTTGAAGTAGTCAAACTAGCCTCCTCGTCCTCAGATTTGGTTGGGCACCTCAATTTAATCCATCCCAGCCGTTTGCAGATTTGTGGCGAAGCCGAAATCACTTATTTAAACCGCTTGCAAAAAGCCCAGCTTCGGCACCAATTGATCGACCTAATGAGTATGAATCCGCCATGTTTCATTATTGCTGATGGCCAAGAACCAAATGATGAACTCAAGTTGCACTGCCAACGATCATCAACCCCACTATTCGTTACACCAGCCCCGGCAGCGGAAGTAATCGATCACTTAAGACTCTATTTAACGAAGATCGGTGCCCCCAAAATTACCATGCACGGCGTCTTTATGGATATTTTAGGGCTTGGTGTGCTTTTAACTGGTGAATCAGGACTTGGTAAAAGTGAGCTTGGGCTTGAACTCATTTCGCGTGGTCATGGTCTAGTAGCAGATGATGCAGTAGATTTTTCTCGTTTAGGTCCTGACTATATTGAGGGACGGTGCCCCAAAATTTTGCGTGACCTGCTAGAAGTTCGGGGTCTTGGCTTATTAGATATTCGTACAATTTTTGGCGAAACAGCAGTTCGCAGAAAACTAAAGCTCCGACTGATCGTTCAACTAATTCGTAGAAATTCTGAAGAATTTGAGCGCCTACCAATCGACTCGCAACATATCGAAGTTTTAGGCTTGCCCATTCGAACTGTCAAAATACAAGTAGCCGAAGGTCGTAACTTGGCTGTTTTAGTCGAAGCAGCAGTCAGAAATACGATCTTACAGCTGCGTGGCATCAATACGCTGGATGACTTTATAACGAGACAGCGCGAAGTCATGCAAATGGATAAACCTTACTAAGAGGCTAATTATGAGTATTTTCATCATTACTGGTATCTCAGGCTCGGGCAAATCAGTTGCTTTGCGTGCTTTGGAGGATGCTGGTTATGATTGTGTTGATAATCTACCTGTTAGCTTATTAGAAAATCTCGTAGAAACATTACAAACCTCTGGTAGTGAACATATCGCGGTTGCAATTGATGCCAGGCGTGGGCTGTCTATCCAAGAAATACCAACTATCATTGCCAAGTTAAAAAAACATCGGTCCGTTCAATTGATCTTTTTAAATGCAACCAATGAGGCTTTACTCAAGCGCTTTTCAGAAACACGCAGAAGGCACCCTCTGTCCGCTAAGAACCTAGACCATTCACAAAAATCTCTGATTGATGCCATTGATTTAGAGCGTCAAATGTTAAGTAGCTTAAGCGAAAATGCTCTTCAAATTGATACAAGCAACGCTTTATCAAGCGCCCTACGACAGTGGATTCTAGACCTAACCGAAAATACCCAGCCAGGATTAACTCTTTTATTAGAATCATTTGGTTTTAAGAGTGGTCTACCGCAGGATGCTGATCTAGTCTTTGATCTTCGTTGTATTCCTAACCCCTATTATGAAGACGCCCTTCGGCATCTCAGTGGTAATGACCAAGAAGTGGTGGACTTTTTAAATCTTCAACCTGATTTTGAAAAACTCCGGCAAGATATTCTGCTCTTTATTCATAATTGGCTTCCCAAATATCAAAAAAGTGGTCGGAGTTATTTAACGGTTGGTGTTGGTTGTACCGGGGGCCAACATCGTTCAGTGGCGATGGTTAATCATCTATTTTTATCCTGCTCAAAAAATCAGACTGATCTTTTTAAAAATATCAATTGCCTCTATCGCCACCGGGATTTATCTGCCGCACATAATAAGTCGCCCCATTAAATCACTAAATCTATTAGTAATTGCTTAACAGGCGTTGGTAAGCCTAGTTGGTCGATACCAGAAATTGGTTGCCAGACATACTGAGTCGGCAGTTTTGGGAGTAATTTTTTTAATTGCAGAACCCGTACGCTAAAGTATAGGGTTCTATGCGTAAAGAGGTGTTTTCTGGGGGCAAAGAGTTGCCCCTGCTTAAAGACTGTCTCTAGTTGATTTGGCAATATGTGCTGAAAATCCTCAAAAGAGGACTTTGCTCGCTGGCCTTCTTTGAATTGATCCACGCGTTGCCAACTCGTTTCAGGTAAAGACCACAACCCGCCCCAAATACCTGATGAGAGCCTTTTTTCTAAAAGTACCTTACCCTGAGCGATACACAAAAGCATTTCACTTAAGACAATGGGTGACTGTAACTTTTTTACCTTATAAGGAATCACATCTACTTGACCCTGACGATAAGCCCGACAATGTGTTTGAAATATACAATGACTTATCTGACTTGGTTCTAAACAGCGGGGCTTAGACGGCTTACAAACCGTTGCCCCAAAATCCATCAGTCCTTGGGTATATTGAGGCATATCAGTCTTAGACGCGGGTAGGGCGCGCTGCGCAATACCCCATAGTTGTTGATTGGTTTTAGTCAAATTGAGTGGTTCACTAATCCCGTATAAGCGCGCGAATAAGCGTTTTACATTGGCATCTAAAATACTTGTTCTCTCTAAAAAACAAAACGCTGCTATAGCTGCGGCGGTTGATTTTCCAATACCAGGAAGCGTGGCTAGGGTCAGCGCGTCCTGGGGAAATTCTCCGCCATATTTTTGTTGAATTTGCTGGGCACATCGCAATAAATTTCTTGCCCTTGTGTAATAACCAAGACCTGCCCACAGCGCCATCACATCTTCTTCTGAGGCTTGAGCCAGAGATGCTAAATGGGGATATCGCTCTAAGAATATTCGGTATCGCTCACAAACAGTTTGTACCTGTGTTTGTTGCAACATGATTTCTGATAACCAAACTCGATATGGATCCTTTTGCCCTTGCCAAGGCAATCCTGTTCGTCCCGCTTGACCTTGCCAGATAATTAATGTTTTTGCAAACGACTTTATTTCTGACATGTTGCGCAGTAAAACGTCGACCGCCCCGTTTGCTTAATTTGCTTGATAGGCCGCTGGCATATAGTACAAGGTAAGTTGGCACGATCATAAGCCTTGGTTTGCATCATAAAATGCCCAGGCTCTCCATGACTATTAACGAAATCTTTTAAGCTACTTCCTCCAGCCGCAATGGCACGCTGTAATATCTTTCGAATGGACTCTGCCAAAATCATATATCGCCCCTCAGAAATCTTACCTGCTGCTGTCTTGGGATTAATCCTTGCTTCAAATAAACTCTCTGAACAGTAAATATTGCCCACACCCACAACAGCATGCCCAGCTAGCAAAAATTGCTTAATCGCAATTGTTCTTCCACGTGACACCTGATGCAGATGCTTACCGCCTAGTTGACCTGCAAAGGATGGCTCTAATGGCTCAAGTCCAAGCCGAGCAAGCATAGGTAACTGCTCTACCGGCCCTTGACTTCGCGGATGCCACCAAATAGCTCCAAACTTTCGTGGGTCGTGCAAGCGCAGCGCAAATTCATCAAAAACGATTTCGACTCGATCGTGTTTCTTTGGCACCTCATGGCGATGTTGTATTCTCAAAACACCGGTCATCCCCAAATGAATAATGAGTATGCCGTGCCCAAACTGAAACAATAAATATTTGCCGCGACGATCAATTGCTTGGCATAGTTGACCTTGTAAGGTTGTTTTTAAATGACTCGGAACAGGCCAGCGTAAACGGCCATCGTAAATAATTAGATGACTTACTGCTTGGCCAACCACATAGGGCTCAATGCCTAACTTGGTGACTTCAACTTCTGGCAATTCTGGCATATTAAGCTTGTTTTAAGATATTTATATAAAATGGGAGTATGTTAATACACAATTTAGCGCATTTTAGAAAAGTATTCTTTTTTTGCTTCATTAGCATAGGCCTTGGCATTCTTTCAAATATGCCAATAATTACCTATGCGCAACCGGCTGAAGAAGATCTGGCTGAAGACAAAAACGCTCAACAACGCGCTGAACAAATTTATTTATTCCTCAGTTCAGAAATCGCGATCCAGCGCGGTGAAATCGGGCCAGCGTATCAAACTCTTTTAGGCCTTGCGCGGACGAGTAAAGATCCCCGAGTAGCCCAGCGTGCGATGGAGTTGGCATTGTCCGCACAATCCCCCCAATTTGCTTTAGAGGCAGCAAAACTGTGGGATGATTTATCATCAAGCACCGATTCGTCTTCAAAAGAAGTGCTCATTACCTTACTAATGATCAATAATAAGTGGCGTGAATCAGTCGAATTAACCATTGCCTTTCTGGAAAAACAATACCCCGATAAGCAAGATGCTTTTTTATTACAGCTCCAAAACATCGTCTCTAAAGCCCCCAATCAAGATGAAGCACTTCTGGCTTTTTCGACAATCATTGATAGCCTAAAACCGCTGACAAAAAACCCTAATCTACTTTTTTTATATGCGCTAGGCCAAGAAAAATCTGGTAACTATAAAACGATGGAATCTGTATTACGTGGGCTATTAAGAAATAAGCCTGACGACGCAAGTGTATTAAACGCCCTGGGCTATTCGTTTGCGGATCGAAATATTCGACTTGATGAAGCTTTACAACTGATTGAAAAAGCCCATCAAATCTCTCCAGATGATGCGTACATTTTAGATAGCGTTGGATGGATCCACTTTCGGCTTGGTCGATTTGATCTAGCGATTGAATATTTAGAAAAGAGTTTTAATAAACTTCCCGAAGCCGAAGTCGGAGCGCATTTAGGGGAGGTTTTTTGGGTTACTGGCAAACAAGAAGAGGCAAAAGCTATTTGGAAAAAAGCCGAGTCTCTTAATGCGAATCACCCAGTTTTAAAAAATACCTTAAAAAGGCTTTATCCCGAATGGACCTTGCAAGAGCCGAAAATCCAAACTCAAAAAAAGAAATGGGATGGACGCTTTGCAGTCAAAATTAATGGCGCCTCTAATCAAAATGGTGGCTCAGGTGCCTTCACCTTGACCCATGAACAATTAAACGATGAGCTGGAAATTAGGGGTCCATTTGGTACCTCAATTGCAAAAATTCAAGTTCGTCCAAGTGTTGCAACCTTAGAACAAAATGGCAAGGTTATTACCGCCGTTGATGCTGACCAATTAGTTTTTGATGCCCTTGGCCTTCCAATCCCAGCTCGAGGACTATCCTCTTGGTTAGCTGGATTTACGCGTGCTGGCTCACCTGGGACAATTAAAAGAAACCCCTTAGGCCAAGTCAGCGAAATTATGCAAGATGGCTGGCAGCTTAGTTTTACCTGGACCGAAAAAAATGCCTTGCAACGCCTGAATATGAACCGCTCAACTGACGGACAAGATATTGATATTCGTTTAGTTTTTGATTTATTGAATGACTAATCTATCCATCTCCGCTCCAGCAAAAATTAATTTATTTTTACATGTTGTGGGCCAAAGAAGCGACGGATACCACCTGCTTCAAAGCGTCTTTCAATTAATCGACTTGTCTGATGAAGTTATTCTCAGTAGGCGAGAAGATAGTGACATTATTCGCCAAAACCCTCTTCCCAATATTTCCCCGGAGTCTGATCTAGTTGTTCGTGCAGCCAAGCTACTTCAAACTTTCTCGAAGACTCTTCTGGGTGCCAATATTGATCTCATCAAAAATATTCCGATTGGCGCAGGCCTAGGCGGTGGCTCTTCAGATGCGGCGAGTACTCTTCTTGGCCTTAATCGCCTTTGGGAATTAGACCTATCAACAGCAACTCTGATGCATTTAGGATTGCAGTTAGGTGCGGATGTACCCTTTTTTATCCAGGGACATAATGCTTTCGTAGAAGGTGTGGGCGATAAAATCCAAGTGATGGAACTGACTCCAAAAAATTATCTAATTATTTACCCTGGCGTTGCTATCTCTACCCAAACTATTTTTTCCGACCCATATTTGACGAGAAATCACTCAGCGATTACAATAATTGACTTTAATGAGAAATTTCCAGAAGCGAATCTTTTTAAAAATGATTTACAAGATGTTGTTGTTAGAAATTTTTTGGAAGTGCAGACTGCAATCGAGTGGCTAGAAAATTATTTTCCGGATACTCAGGTTACGATGTCAGGCTCTGGAAGCTCCGTATTTTGTGAAATTCCTAACAGTAATGACAGCCATGAACGTTTAACGAATTGCATGCTAAATCTTCCAAAAAGATGGCAGGGATACAAAGTTAGAAGTCTACCTAGACACTCGGCTTATAATTTAATTTCTACCATTAATTAACAAGAGGGGAGTCGCCAAGTTGGTTAAGGCACCGGATTTTGATTCCGGCATCCGAAGGTTCGAGTCCTTCCTCCTCTGCCAATTCCTAGCTGACATTCTATGAAAATGTCCCCAATATTTTCCAGCTTTTGTTGCCGATTCCCTGTGCCGCATTGTGTGTATGCTTACCCACACCCTTTTCCAACTCTCCTGGAGTCAATATGAGTGAATCAATGGTCCTCTTTACCGGGAACGCCAATCCTGTTTTAGCCAAAGCCGTCACCGACTATATGGGCATTGAACTTGGTAAAGCCATGGTCGGCAAGTTCTCTGATGGGGAAATCCAAGTTGAAATTCAAGAAAATGTCCGAAGCAAACACGTCGTTGTTTTACAACCGACATGTGCTCCCACCAATGATTATTTAATGGAACTGATGATCATGATTGATGCTCTTAAACGCGCATCAGCGGGCACCATTACCGCAGTGATCCCTTACTTCGGCTATGCGCGGCAAGATCGTCGGCCCCGCTCTGCTCGGGTAGCCATTTCTGCCCGAATTGTTGCCAATATGTTGCAATCGGTTAGCGGCATAAGCCGTGTTCTAACCATGGACTTGCACGCTGATCAAATTCAAGGATTCTTTGACATCCCGGTGGATAATATTTATGCCTCACCCGTCCTTCTAGCTGATCTCCAAAATAAAAATACCGGTGACTTATTAGTTGTCTCCCCCGATATCGGCGGAGTCGTGCGAGCTAGAGCTTTAGCTAAACAACTCGGCTGCGATTTAGCCATTATTGATAAACGGCGGCCAAAAGCAAATCTTTCGGAAGTCATGAATGTCATTGGCGATGTCGAAAATCGCCGGTGCGTTGTTATGGATGACATGATCGATACCGGCGGAACCCTTTGCAAAGCCGCCCAAGTGCTCAAAGAGCGTGGCGCCAAGAGCGTTATGGCCTACTGTACCCATCCCGTCTTCTCAGGCGATGCCATTAGCCGTATCTCCGAATCTGAGCTCGATCAAGTGGTTGTAACAGATACGATTCCCCTCAAAGACGCGGCAAAATACAATCCGAAAATACGCGTTCTCTCCATTGCTCCACTACTTGGAGAGACATTGCTGCGTATTAGCAAAGGTGACTCGGTCATTTCTATGTTTTCTGATAACGACTAGCCAAAACAGAAGCTTTAAGGATATAATAGAGGACTTTTCCGTTTGGTCGCGAACGGAAAGTGGACACTTGTTCAAGGAATAAGTGCATTTTAATTATTTAGGAGTAAATCATGAAAGTTGTAGCCTTCGAACGTAGCGTACAGGGCACTGGTGCGAGCCGCCGCCTGCGCAACTCTGGAAAAACACCCGGCATCATCTACGGTGGAACAGAATTACCGCAAGCAGTGGAACTCGATCACAATGCCCTTTTTCATGCCCTCAAAAAAGAAGCTTTTCATGCTTCGATTCTTGAAATTGAGGTTGGCGGTAATGTGCAGCAAGCCTTATTGCGCGATTATCAAATGCATCCTTTTAAACCACTTGTCTTGCATGTTGACTTCCAACGAGTTGATGCCAAACAAAAAATTCATGTTCGTGTTCCCCTGCACTTTAAGGGCGATGAAATATCACCAGCCGTTAAACTCGGTGGTGGCGTGGTAAATCATGTCTTTAATGATTTAGAGATCTCCTGCTTGCCAGCCGATTTGCCTGAATTTATTGAAGTCGACTTAAGTAAAATAGAGGTTGGTCATTCAATTCATGCAAAAGATCTTGTTTTACCTAAGGGCGTGGTATTAAGCTTGCACGTTGAGCAAGACAACCCAGTTGTTGCTGTGGCAAGA
The DNA here is from genome assembly GCA_009927445.1 of Betaproteobacteria bacterium. Taxonomy (GTDB): domain Bacteria; phylum Pseudomonadota; class Gammaproteobacteria; order Burkholderiales; family Burkholderiaceae; genus Polynucleobacter. The sequence continues at coordinate 172 of RFMZ01000288.1, read as the reverse complement.
GTACCATCTGTGTCAGCTGAGCCGTTATCATCTGGCGCCCCTGAAGCCCCTGCGGCTCCTACTGCGATTAAAGTGAAAGATAAAGAAGAGTAATATCTAAGCTTTCAATGCAACGCAGCAAGCTACTTCAAAACCCGCCAAGGCGGGTTTTTTCCTGCCTACTCGCAAAGGC
>RFMZ01000086.1 GCA_009927445.1 Betaproteobacteria bacterium | reverse complement strand
ACCGGTTTGCCAATCGTTGCAGCACTTATAGATCAGTTAGAGGTTGCAAAAAAAGCAGTGGATTTGGCAAAGTCTCAAACCCGGGCTTCCCCGCAATTGCAGATATTGACTACGAAGAGTCGTGAGGTGTACGGCGTTCCCCATCAGCAATCCTTTACTGTGGGCTTGACAATACCTTTTGGCTCGGAAGCTCGGAACACCAATAGGTTGGCAAGTGCTACTGCTGAGATGGTGGATTCAGAGGTTCGATTGTCCTATGAGCGGGAGTCTGCATTAAGTAATGTGGAATCAAATGTGGCTTTAGTGAAATCAGCACAAATGAAGCTTGGCGCCGCAGATAAGCGCTCTAACCTAGCCAATGAAACACGGCAATTTTTTGAAAAATCATTTCGCATTGGTGAAACCGATTTACCCACAAGACTACGTATTGAGCTTGAAGCGGTTGATGCAAATAGACAAGCTGCGATTGCCAAAATCAATTACGCAGTTTCAGTTTCAAATTTACGACAGGCCCTAGGTCTGTTGCCAGAGTAAGGTCACTTTACCTATGAAATTATTTAAAACCTACATCCAGTGCATAGCGCAGTTATTTATGGCACTTACGTTAGTTATCTCAACGATATCGTATGCGGGTCCGGGCCATTCTCACGGAGATGAAAAATTCGATCAGAAGCATACGCAGGCTTTGCCTCGGTTTTATGCTGAATCTGATCTCTATGAAGCGGTAGGAATTATTAACGGTAAGGAGATCACGCTTTACTTGGATCGCTACTCCTCAAATGAATTGGTGAAGGGAGCTAAGATTGAAATTGATCTAGATGGCTCCAAAATTAGCTCAGAGCCCCATGGCGATGGCGAGTACCTTTTTCGTTTAATAAACAAAATTAAAGATCAATCTATTCCCATCACTATTACCATTAATGATGATGGTACTACCGATATGTTGGCAGCTACTATTGATTTTGGTTCTTTTGAGCCCCCTTCATCAATGACCTGGAAAACAGGAATAAAAATATTTCTTTACTCCTGCTTTTTGATAGTAACTGCCTACTTTTTTTATCGTAAGAAAGGTATGTTGATGACGCATACAAAAAAAATAATTAATCAAATCAAGGAGCGGGCATGAGTCGCAGGCAAAGAGATTTTATATTGCGCCCCATTTTTTTAATTGGGTTATCCCTAATGATGTTTGCTTTTAAAGTGCATGCTGGGCCGGGCCATGGACATGGAGATTCTGAGGTGCCCCCAGTTCAAGGCGACGCTCCTAAAAGACAATCAGATGGCAGTCTTTTTATTCCAAAGCCTGCTCAACGACAGTTGCATGTGTTGACAACTCTTGGCCAGTTTGGCGAATATGCCAAAACCTATGATTTAGCTGGAAAAGTCATTGTAGATCCTAACTTTGGCGGTAAAGTGCAGGCTATTGTAGCTGGTCGTATTACGCCAGGGCCAGCAGGTTTTCCATTGCCTGGCCAAAAGGTCAATAAAGGCGATGTCTTGGCGTATGTGACACCAGAAGCTGGCCCTGGAAAATCAAGATCACTCGCTGAAAGTCGACTAAAGCGTTTGCAAGATTTAAGTGATACAGTCCCTCGTAAGACTATCGAAGAGGCAGAAGCTGCAGTTGCTAACGAAGAATTAAGAGCGCCAGTGAGCGGAATTATTTCTTCTACGAGCATTGTATCTGGCCAAGTTGTACAAGCGAGAGATTTAATCTTTGAGGTAGTTAATCCATCTAAATTATTGATAGAGGCACTTGTCTACGATACGAGTCTTAGTAAGAATATTTTCGATGGGAGGGTTGATGTCAATGGCAAATTGATTGAGCTCAAGTATCTCGGCGGCGGTCAGACCCTGAGAGAGCATGCCTTGCCGCTAACGTTTTCAGCTAAATCTGACAACCTCAAACTTTTACCAGTAGGACAGCCTATTCGAGTATTTGTAAATACCAATAGCAAAGTCACTGGTGTAAGGGCGCCTGCAAAATCATTAGTCAAAAGCGGCTCGAACCAAACAATCGTCTGGATTAAAAAGTCTCCTGAAATATTTGAGCCAAGAATGGTTGTTTATGAGCCTTTAGATGGTCAGAGTATTGTTATCACTAGCGGCATCAAGGATGGTGAACGGGTAATTACTGATGGAGCCTCTCTCATCAATCAAATTCGCTAAGGACTAAGGCATGTTTACTTGGTTACTAGATTTCAGCTTAAAAAATCGCATGATAGTTATTTTGCTTAGTGTTATATCTATGGTCTATGGTGCCTACACCTTAAGCAAGATGCCTGTTGATGTCTTTCCGGACCTTAATAAGCCTACTGTCACCATCATGACTGAGGCTGGCGGAATGGCTTCAGAAGAGGTTGAGCAACTGATTACATTTCCGCTCGAAACGGCTATGAATGGTTTGCCAGATGTTGAGGCCATTCGGTCAGTATCTAGTGCCGGCCTCTCTTTCATATACGTCACTTTTGACTGGTCTGTAGATATTTATCGTGCTCGACAAATGGTTTCAGAAAGACTATATTCAATGGAGGGCAGCGTGCCTGGCATCGTTTCGCGAATGGGGCCGATCAGCTCAATTATGGGTGAGATCATGCAAATTGCCATTCCGATTGATGAATCTAAGATTTCATCAATGCAGGTTCGGGAGTATGCTGATTGGGTTCTTCGTCCCAGGTTAATGGCTATACCCGGGGTAGCTCAAGTGATTCCTATTGGCGGTCAGGTTAGGCAGTTTCAAGTGCAACCTAATACTCGTCGTATGGCGGAGCTAGGACTTAGCATATTGCAAATCGAAGATGCTTTACGAGGCTATTCCGCAAATACGTCAGGTGGATTTCTTGAATCCAATAATCGCGAGTA
>RFMZ01000141.1 GCA_009927445.1 Betaproteobacteria bacterium | reverse complement strand
GCCTAATTACTAAGCACCATTAAATCTCTTCAAAAGTGGCAGAAGTCAGAAGAAAGTCCTAAACAGTTCCGCATTGGCAACCGTTAAATAAAGTGACGGGCGAGTGAAGTTAAACAAACCTAAAGATTAACTCAACTAAGATTGGAAAATTAAAATGCCATCAGTAATCAATACAAATCTAGCTTCACAATTTGCTCAGAATTCACTTTCAGGTGCACAAAAAAGCCTAGCAACCTCAGTGCAAAGACTTTCTTCTGGCCTCAGAATTAACTCAGCTAAAGACGATGCTGCTGGCTTGTCAGTAGCTCAAAATATGCAGTCACAAATTAATGCTATTAATATGGCTGGTCGAAACATCAATGATGCAACAAATGTACTTACTACAGCAGATAGTTCGTTGGGTACGATTCAAGATATCTTGCTAAGAATGAAAACCTTAGCCGTTGAAGGTAAGAATGACGGTCTAAGTGGAACACAAAGACAAAATATTTTTGCTGAATTAGATCAGTTAAATTCAGAAATATCATCTATTTCAACGAAAACTACATTCAATGGTAACGCGCTATTGTCCGCAACAAACAACTTAGCTGCAGCAGGTACAACTGGACTTGTCGCTGGTGTTGTTGGCTCTTCTGCTGGCCCCACCTCTGTAATTTCATCTGTAACACTTTCAAATACGCCTGCAGCCGCTTATACCTTTAGTACCACTGCAACGAATTTAGTTTTAACTTCAGGAACAAATTCGCAGTCCTTAGCCCTATCCGCTTTTTCAGTTGGTAATAATACCTTGGACTTTTCCCAGTTTGGCATTAAGCTAACTGTAGCTGCAGGTGCTGCAGACACCGTTGCGAACCAGTTAGCGGCATTTACTACTGACGTTATAACAGTGACTGGCTCTACTGCTTCATTAGCTTTTCAGTCTGGGGCAGCAAATACCGACTCATTTACCTTCACAGGCTTAGACACTCGAACAGTCGGCGGCTCAGCTGCAAACTATACTGGTGTGAATACTACCGTCACTGCTATTGGCGCTCTTGGGGTTGGTGGCTCTGCAGCAGCTTTTAATACCGCCTTTAACAATGCATCAACTTCTATTGATACTGCAATTACTCAGGCGAACACCGACCGAGCTGTTCTTGGTGCTCAAATGAATCGTTTAGGCTATATTTCTTCTGCACTGATGAACCAGTCTACCAACACTTCTGCGTCTAGGTCCGCAATTATAGATACAGACTTTGCTGCAGAAACCTCTGGTTTAACAAAAGGACAAATCATGCAGCAAGCTGCGACAGCAATGTTAGCTCAGGCAAATCAAATGCCAAACGTGATTCTTTCTTTATTGAAGTAATATAGATTTACCCTCAGCATAAAAGGTTTTGTCTTTTGACGAAACCTTTTATGCGCAGGTATTTAAGGAGATATGATGAACATTGTCCAAACAAATAGAAACGAATTAGCAACCCCTAATCCTAAATTGGGCACTGAAGCGGTAGTGAAGCCAGATAATAATATTGTTAGTCAAGTAGCCAGTGTGGAGATAAAAAAAGTTGATGTTGTAGAGTCAAGTCAACCAACTAGAGAAGCAATTGCCAAGGCAGCGAATGATATACAAAATTTTGTAAAGGACATGGGTCGAAATTTAAATTTTTCGATCGATAAAACCACGGGCTATAATGTTGTTCAAGTAATCAACCCAGAAACAAATGAAGTAATAAGGCAACTGCCTTCTGAAGAACTTCTAAAGATAGCAAGAAATATGCAAGATTTGGGTAGCGTGTTGGTGAGCCAAAAAGCCTAAAATCTTTTATGCCAGAATCTCAGTTCTGGCATAAATATTGCTTATAAGTAAGAATTATTCAACTAAAGATTGTGATATGACTACTACTTCAGCGTCCTCCGGTGTTGCTGCAGCCACGACTACAAACGCAATAGATCCTAACTTCTGCCATTTAGTGCGTAAAGTCGGGGTTTGAAAAAAGATAGTATGATTTATCAACTTAATTAGACACGTGAAGTGAGTTTCTATGTACTTTTAGTAGCCTCATCCTGCAGATG
>RFMZ01000184.1 GCA_009927445.1 Betaproteobacteria bacterium | reverse complement strand
GCAATACAAAAAATTTTTGCCATTTTTAATCCAGTTTTTTTAGCTTATTTCACAGCAGCAATTGTTAACAGGCAACGGTAAGCCTCTAACTTCGGTATTTTTAATTCCGTATTATCGATTACCTCCCAGCTATTCGACAGACTCTTTAATTCCTCAATCACTTTTTGTGACTTCATAGCGAAAACCAGCCCATTCGGTCGCAATAGCGGTCCTGAATAATCCACAAATTTTGTCAGTTCCGTAAAAGCTCTTGAAATAGTTGCATCGACTGAATGAGGTTTTTTTGCACTGTAATCCTCTACCCGTTGTACTTCCACCGCCACATTACTCAGATTTAAACGACCTGTAACCTGCATTAAAAAAGCTGCTTTTTTTCGAATCGACTCCAATAATACAAACTGCACAGTTGGTAAAGCAATCGCTAATAATATACTTGGAAACCCACCACCAGCACCCAAATCCGCAATGAGAGGCTCTTTTGGTAAAAGCCCCGAGATCATTGCGTCTTTTAAGGGACCTACTACCGAAAAAGAGTCTAACAAGTGGGTTGACAGAAACAGTTCCTCTGATTCAATAGCGCTTAAGTTGTGAACTTGATTCCAACGCAGAAATTCTTGGGTAAAGTTTAAGGTCTGCAATATCTGTGTCTCGTCTAAAATCAACCCTAATTGACTGAGCCCTTGGCGTAAGCCCACCTCAAATAAAACTGAATTTTTGATCATAAAGACGGACTTTTCCGCCCTACACCGCGCTTTAAGTGAACCAATAATAAGGATATAGCTGCAGGGGTAACTCCCGACACCCGTGATGCCTGACCTAGTGTTTTAGGCCGAAAAGCACTTAGTTTTTGTTCAACCTCATGCGATAAGCCTGTTACTTGCTGGTAATCAATTTCATCAGGAAGATCCAAGTTTTCATAATAAGCATGTCTTTCAATTTCAATCGCTTGACGATTAATATAGCCCTGATACTTGATACGGATTTCCACTTGCTCATTAATTTGGTCTTGTATAAATGACTCTTCCTCGTCCTGACTTTTCCAACGACCATCCAGCGCCTGCATCAAACCGTCGTAACTGATCTCAGGTCGTTTTAATAAGTCGACTAAACTATACTCATGAGGCAAAACATGGCCGAAAACTATCTCGCTCTCTTGCGCAGTAATATTTTTAGGTGATACCCAAATCGCACTTATTCGTGACGTTTCACGTGAAACAGCCTCCTGCTTTTTACAAAACATCTCCCACCGTAGATCGCTCACTAAACCCATTGAGCGACCCAGCTCTGTTAGTCGAACATCTGCATTATCTTCACGTAAACTCAGGCGATACTCCGCCCGGCTAGTAAACATCCGATACGGTTCTTGCACGCCTTTTGTTATCAAGTCATCGACTAAAACACCTATATACGCTTCACTACGTAACGGAAACCAAGGGTCTTTAGACTTAGCGGCCAAGCCGGCATTCATGCCGGCCATTAACCCCTGAGCCGCCGCCTCTTCGTAGCCCGTTGTACCATTTATTTGGCCAGCAAAGTACAAGCCCGCAATTTGGCGGGAGCTTAAATATGGTGTAAGTGCGCGCGGGTCAAAATAGTCATACTCAATCGCATAACCAGGCCTTAATATATGCGCATTTTCTAAACCTGCAATACTTTTTACAAGCTCTAGCTGAATATCAAAAGGCAGACTAGTAGAGATTCCGTTTGGATAAAACTCATTCGTAGATAAGCCCTCTGGCTCTAAAAAAATCTGATGGCTTGTTTTTGTCGCAAAACGATGGATTTTGTCCTCAATCGAAGGACAATACCTTGGCCCAACCCCCTCTATAACTCCCGTATACATTGGTGAGCGATCCAAGCCACCGCGAATAATATCGTGTGTTAACTCGTTTGTATGTGTGATCCAACAGGGTAGTTGCTTTGGGTGTTGTTCTGGCCTACCCAAAAAAGAAAATACCGGCACTGGATCTAAATCTCCTGGCTGTTCTAACATTTTAGAAAAGTCAATCGTTCTGCCGTCTATCCTCGGCGGCGTTCCTGTTTTCAATCTTCCTTGTGGTAAAGCCAGCTCTTTTAATCGAGAAGATAGCCGAACTGCTGCCGGATCGCCGGCCCGCCCTCCAGAGTGATTATCTAACCCAACATGTATCTTTCCGTCTAAAAACGTGCCAACGGTTAAAACTACCTGACTTGCTAAAAAACGTACCCCCAGCTGAGTAATCACCCCACCAATCCGGTCGCCCTGAACAACTAAATCGTCTACCGCTCCTTGAAACAAAGTCAGATTTTGTTGATTTTCTAAAATGCTACGCATTGCTGCTTTATATAAAGCGCGATCCGCCTGAGCTCGCGTGGCGCGCACAGCCGGCCCCTTGCTCGAGTTTAAGATTCTAAACTGAATGCCGGTCAAGTCCGTTACTTGGGCCATTACCCCACCTAGCGCATCGACCTCCTTCACTAGATGCCCCTTACCAATTCCACCAATAGAGGGATTACAACTCATCGTACCCAAGGTTTCTATATTGTGTGTAAGTAACAGGGTTTTACACCCCATACGAGCACTAGCCAAAGCCGCCTCGCAGCCAGCATGCCCGCCACCTACCACAATCACATCAAATATTTTTTTATATTCCATAATTTCACCCCTAGGGGCGAAATGATAGCATTAAAGAGTTTCACGTGAAACACTAATACTAATTATTTTAAAAAAGACAAGATCCCGAAAGAGTCATCCGCTGTTTTTACTGTTAAAGCCAAAACAACCAACACGAAAAAATGTCGTATAAGCCCACTGCCCTTTGCAATTGCCAAACCACTTCCGCTAACTCCGCCTAAGATATTAAAAAACATCATTAACAGCGCAATATTCCAATTTATATAACCGGTTGGAATAAACAAGGCTAAAGCTGCAAGATTGGTAACGCAATTCACTAATTTGGTAGCAGCTGCGCCGTGCAAAAAATCAAACCCCAAAAAATAAACAAACAGGAACATTAAAAAGGCCCCAGTACCTGGCCCAAAAAAACCATCGTAAAAACCAATCCCTAAAGAACCAATGACTATGATTATCTGCGCCTTAATACCTGTTAGTTGTGGGCGGTGAGATAAACCCATTTGCTTATTAGCCAAAGTAAATACTAAGAGAGCAAATAAGATAAATGGCAACCCTTGGCGCATAAACTCAGCCGAAACCCGCGTAACCACCCAAGCTCCATAAAATGATCCAAGCAAAGCACAAAGGCAAGACACCAACATAAAACGCCTCGGTAAATGCACTTGACGGAGATATCTTGTTGCAGCAAAAAGAGTTCCCCCAACCGCCGAAAGCTTATTCGTACCCAATAGAGTTGCGGGCAACTCCTTTGGAAAGGCGGTAAATAAAGCCGGTATCTGGATTAAGCCACCGCCTCCAACCAGCGCATCAACAAAACCAGCTAAAAAGGCGGCTGAGACTAACCAAAACACTGTAAGTGTTAAATAATCGTTTAAAATCAAGTGCTTAACTTATCATTTACTATGGCTTTGGATTTTAGCCAAATACTCTCCAACAATACCGCGGCGAAAAGCCATGACACATACAACAAAGATTAGCCCTGTCACAATGGTAACCGACTCACCTAGGGAGCGAAACCACTCAATTTGGGTAATATTAAAAATCCATGTCCCAATTTCGCCCACCTTGTGTTCTAAAACAGTTATTACCAAGGCGCCAATCATTGGGCCAAACAAAGTGCCAACACCACCCACGAGGGTCATCAAAATTACCAATCCAGACATGGTCCAATGCGCATCGGAAAGGGTTTCAAAACCCATCATTAAGGCCTGTAAACACCCCGCCAAACCAGCCAAGGTGGCTGACAAAACAAATGCCAGCAATTTAAAATGGTCTACACAATAACCAAGCGAAATTGCGCGGGGCTCATTTTCTTTGATGGCAAATAAAATCTTTCCAAAAGGAGACTCGGTAACGCGAGCAATGACAGCAAACGCTACAAGACAAAACCCCAAAACAAGGTAATACATATTCATATCAACTTGTAAATCTAATAAACCCAAAAACACGCCTCGAGGAATTCCCTGCATGCCGTCTTCACCACCAGTGAAATCCATCTGTAAAAATATAAAGTACAGCATTTGAGCTAAAGCCATAGTAATCATTGCAAAGTAAATCCCTTGACGACGAATGGCCAACCCACCCATCACCACCCCCAAGAGAGTAGCAAAAAGAGTTCCGCCTAAAATACCAAACTCGGGTGACTGGCCCAAGTCTCGAATGATATAACCGCATAAATAGCCACCACCACCAAAAAAAGCCGCATGCCCAAACGAAAGTAAACCGGTGTAACCAAGTAACAAATTAAACGCCGAAGCAAATAAAGCAAAGCATAAAATTTTCATTAAAAAAATTGGATAAAAAAACCAAGGGGCGAAGATGGACAAAATCAGTAGCAATACAAAGAATAATTTACGATGTTTTAGCATTATTTTTCTCGGCCAAATAAGCCCGCCGGCCGAACGATTAGGACTAGAGCCATAACGACAAAGACCACAGTACTAGAGGCCTCCGGATAAAAAACTTTTGTAAATGCCTCAATTAAACCAAGGCCCAGACCCGTTAATATAGAACCCATAATAGAGCCCATACCACCAATGACAACAATTGCAAAAATTGTAATGATTAAGTTTGAGCCCATCAGGGGAGATACTTGGATGATCGGCGCAGCTAGGACACCAGAAAACGCCGCTAAGCCAACGCCAAAGCCATAGGTTAAGGTTACCATCAATGGAAAATTAATACCAAAAGCCTGAATTAGTTGTGGGTTTTCGGTACCAGCACGAAGGTATGACCCTAATTGGGTCTTTTCAATCACAAACCAAGTTCCAAAACAAACAACTAATGAGGCAACAACAACCCAGGCACGATAAATTGGCAGCATCATAAAACCAACATCAATCGCGCCTGTTAAAGTTTCTGGGACGTTATAAGGCATTCCCGAAACACCAAAGAAAGAGCGAAAGCAACCCTCTACCATGAGCGTTAATCCAAACGTTAACAATAGACCATACAAATGGTCTAATTCATAGAGGTGTTTTAAAAAAAACCGTTCAATCAAAATACCAAAGCATGCTACACAAACAGGCGCAATCACTAACATGGGCCAGTAACCGATATTCATAAAGGTCAGTCCAATCCAAGTCAAAAGGGCTCCCATCATAAACATTGCCCCATGGGCAAAGTTAACCACATTTAATAGCCCAAAAATCACTGCCAAGCCCAAACTTAGCATTGCATAAAAACTGCCATTCACCAAGCCCAATAATAGCTGGCTAAGAATGGCAGAGATCGGCAGCCCCAAAAATTCCATGCAATTACTTCAGCAAATAACACTTTGACTCTGCTACCGTTGCAAAAGACTGCTCGCCAGAATACTTATTAAGAACTTTGTAATAATCCCAAGGTTTTAAAACTTCTTCTGGCTTTTTGACTTCTAATAAATACATGTCATGAATCATGCGGCCATCTTTGCGAATATAACCGCCTTTGGCAAACATATCGTTAATCTTCATTTTCTTTAACTCTGCCATTACTTGATCCGGGTTATCGGTTCCGGCAGCCTTTACAGCTTTTAGGTAGGTCAACATCGATGAATAATCGCCCGCTTGGACCATGGTAGGCATGCGTTTCATTTTTTGAATAAAACGACCAGCAAAGGCGCGTGTTTCATCATTTAAATCCCAATACCAAGCTTCCGTCGCTAGTAAACCAGCGGCATTTTTAATACCGATACTATGCACATCTGTAATAAAAACAAGTAAGCCAGCAATTTTCATACTTTTTGTAATGCCAAATTCGTTGGCTGCTTTTACCGTATTAATCGTGTCGCCACCGGCATTGGCCAAACCTAAAACCTGTGCTTTTGAGCTCTGAGCCTGAAGCAAAAATGAAGAGAAATCACTAGCATTGAGGGGGTGACGTACCGAGCCCGCAACTTTTCCACCATTATCTAAAACGACTTTCGTGGCATCTTTTTCTAATTGCGTTCCAAAAGCATAATCCGCCGTTAGAAAAAACCAAGACTTATTACCCTTATCAACCATTGCTTTACCAGTAACTTTGGCAAGAGCAATCGTGTCATATGTGTAATGGATGGTGTAGGGTGAGCACTGCTCATTCGTTAAAGCTGAAGTGCCTGCACCATTATTAATATAAATCCGTTTTTTTTCTGTAGTAACTTTTGAGGTTGCTAATGCTGTTCCAGAATTTGTCCCGCCAAAAATAACGTTAACTCCTTCTTGATCGATCCATTCACGGGCTTTACCAGCAGCAATATCTGCCTTGTTTTGATGGTCAGCGTATAAAATTTCAACTTTTCGGCCTAAAACAGTTCCACCAAAATCTGCAATAGCCATTTCCATGGCTTCTTTACCGCCTATACCATCAATATCGGAATAAAGACTAGCGCCATCAGTAATAAATCCAATTTTAATGGGGCCTTTATTTTGGGCATAAGTTACCATCGATCCACTAATTAATAATAAGGCTGCAACTAATTTTTTAATTTTCATCATTTTTTTCCTTAATTTAAAAAACACTAAACACCCAAATAACTGTTTAACAATACAGTTTTCTCAGATAACTCACTACCCAAAACAGTTTCAACAATCTGGCCATGCTCGACGACAAAATGTCGATCAGCAAGACGTTCCGCAAAACGAAAATTCTGTTCAACCAAAATAATCGTATAAGCTTTACTTCGAAGAGTTTTAACAACCTGTGCCAACTTCTGAACGATCACAGGGGCTAAACCTTCTGTAATTTCATCCAAAAGTAAGATAGACGCTCCCGTTCTTAAAATTCTAGCTAAGGCCAACATTTGCTGCTCTCCCCCACTTAATCGTGTTCCAGGGCTATTGCGGCGATCATACAAGTTAGGGAACATTTCGTAAATTTCATGAATAGACAAGCCCGTATCGGCAATTACAGGAGGTAATAACAAATTTTCTTGTGCAGTTAAGGTAGAAAAAATACCTCGCTCTTCTGGACAATACCCAATACCTAGGTGAGCAATTTGATGCGTAGGTAAATGTATCACTTCGGTACCATGAATACGAATAGAGCCTGTTCGTTTACCAGTTAAACCAAGTATCGCTCTTAATGTAGAAGTTCTTCCCGCACCATTACGACCTAACAATGTGACGACTTCACCCGCTTTAACCGAAAAATTAATCCCGTGCAAAATATGCGATTCACCATACCAAGCATGTAAATCTTTGATTTCTATAGCCAAAGAACTCAAGAAACCTCCACAGTACCCATATATGCTTCAAGAACTAAAGGGTTTTTGGAAACTTCATCATACGTACCCTCTGCTAGAACTGCGCCGCGTTGTAATACAGATATTTGATTTGCAATTGAAGCAACGACCTTCATATTATGTTCCACCATTAAAACGGTTCGACCCTGCGATACTTTAGCAATCAAATTGGTTACACGTAAAACATCTTCATGCCCCATGCCCTGCGTGGGCTCATCGAGTAACATCATTTCTGGATCCATCGCTAGAGTGGTTGCAAGTTCCAGCACTCGTTTGCGTCCATAGGGCAACTGCACGGCTAGTTCCTTTGAAAAACCAGATAAGCCAACGACTTCTAAGAGTTCCATAACTTGCGGATCCAAATGCTTTAAGGAGGCAGAAGATTTCCAAAAATGATATTGTGTTCCTATTTTTCTTTGTAGAGCAATACGCACGTTCTCTAAAACCGTCATGTGAGGAAAAACAGCAGAGATTTGAAAGGAGCGAATTAAACCTTTGCTAGCAATTTCAGGAGGTTGCAAACTAGAAATGTCCTCACCTTTAAAAAATATCTTGCCGCTGGTCACAGAATGAAACTTTGTTAATAAGTTAAAACAGGTTGTCTTCCCTGCGCCGTTAGGCCCTATTAAAGCGTGTATGGAGCCTTTTTTTATCCGCAGATTGATATCGCTAACCGCTACAAAACCTTTAAATGACTTATAAAGATTATGTGTTTCTAAAATATAGGAGTGAGTTAGCGGATTCATCAAGTAATAAGAATATTACAAAATCCAACTCCTATAAAGCACTTCGCTATAGGGGTTTACACGAAGTGTAACGGTTTATGACATTAATAACTCAGCCGCCCGAATCGCTATCATCATGGTTGGTGCTGCCGTATTGCCTGAAGTAATCGTAGGCATTGCCGAGGCATCAACCACCCGCAAACCTTTAACCCCAATTACTCGCATTTGAGAATCTAAAACGGCCAGTGGGTCAGACAAACTCCCCATTTTGCAAGTGCCCACCGGATGAAAAATCGTAGTTCCAATTTCACCTGCGGCGTGCCGTAACTCAACATCATTCACCAGATGCGCTCCAGGTTTATATTCAACTGGACAATACGGTTTTAAACTTGGTTGGGAAACAATTTTTCGAGTTAAGCGCATCGCGTCTAAAGCTACTTGTTGGTCTTCTGCGGTAGCTAAATAATTAGGATCTATGCGCGGTGGAGTATGCGTATTTGCAGAAACGATATGAACACTCCCCCTCGAACTAGGTTGCAAATTACAAACACTAGCAGTAAAGGCATTAAAAGAATGTAGATCTTCACCAAACTTGTCCAACGATAAGGGTTGCACATGGTACTGAAGATTGGGTAATTGATAGTGTGCAGAACTAAAAGCAAATGCCCCCAATTGCGAAGGTGCCATAGACATTGGGCCAGAACGATTTAGTAAGTATTGAAGCCCGATTTGAACTTTACCAAATAAAGAACGAATTTGGGTATTAAGCGTTTTAATTCCAGTTACTTGATAAACCATCCGTAACTGTAAGTGATCTTGTAGGTTCTCCCCAACCCCTGGTAAATGAGAAACAACTGGTATACCCATATTTTGTAAAAGTGGTCCTTGTCCAATGCCAGACCTTTCCAAAATTTGGACAGACCCAATAGCACCAGCACAAAGTAACGCCTCATGTCCAACCGATGCAACATGTTGCTGATCGCCAGCAAGAAAAGAAATAGCCGAACATGTCCGCGTTGACGAATCAACTTGTAATTTTTTGACAAGCGCACCCGTAATAATTGTTAGATTAGGTCGGCCGGAGGCTTTTTTTAAAAAAGCCTTTGAGGCATTTAAGCGTAAACCGTTGCGTTGGTTTACATCAAAATATCCTACGCCCCAATTATTGCCACGATTAAAGTCATTGGTTTGGGGGATGCCCGCTTCAATAGCGGCATCTTTAAATACCTCTAAAATCTCCCACCGTAAACGTTGTTGACTAACAGTCCATTCAGAACCGTTGCCATGCCACTGGTTAACGTCTCCATGGTAATCTTCAAACTGCTTAAAGCGCTCTAAACATCGCTCCCAGTTCCACGCGTTGTCGTTAGTTAGGCGAGCCCACTCGGCATAGTTCTGATCTTGCCCACGCATGTAAATCATGCCGTTAATGGACGAGCTACCACCTAAAACTCGACCACGCGGATAAAGTAAGGAGCGACCATTCAAACCTGGTAGGGCTTCTGTTTTAAATTGCCAATCCGTTCTTGGATTATTAATACAATACAAGTAACCAACTGGAATATGAATCCAGTGATAATCATCTTTTACACCAGCCTCTAATAAGAGCACCGTAACATCTGGGTTTTGCGTTAACCGATTAGCCAACACACAACCCGCGCTACCAGCACCAACAATAATATAATCAAACCTACCGTGATCTATCTCAGCCATATTAAACTCATGATTACAGGGTTTTGTTTACGTGTTGCATGTACATCTGCCAGGCAGACAATGCCTGTGCGTCTAAATGATCTACAGCTACGCGTTGCGCACCCTGTAAAATTAATAAAGCATAGGGCTTAGCCAGCGCAGAAGCTTCTGGGCAAAGTATTAACGACTCTCCTTGAGACGGAGATTTACTTCGCCAAAAGTTGATCGCTGCTTCGATTTCGGTTATTGAAACGAATAACATCTCTCACTTAACTCTTATATAACATTGTCTTGCGGCACTTTTTCATACCGCAGTAACATTGGTACTCTTTTTTAATAGTTTTTGTTAGACGACCCTCTATTTCAAGACGATAGTCATAAACCAGTTCTTCATGTTTTTTTATTTTGCGTAAGGCAAATAAGAAGACGTGTTTTTTCTTAGTACCGTCTTTTATTTCGCGAGCCTCACAATTTGGCTCACAGGAATGATTAACCCATTTTGATTCATTACCCTGAATATTTCCATCAATTACTTTGCCACTCGATAGAGAAAAGTAAAAAGTATGATTTGGTTGGGTTAGGTCATGCGGATGGCGATCAAGGGCTTTTTTCCAAGAGATCTGCTCGCCCTTATACTCAATAATACAAGTATCTTTTGGAATCTCCATCGAAGCATAAACCCCTTTTCCGTGGATAGTTGATTCATGGACCTCTATAAGTGAAGGTTTTAAAACTTTTGGAAGCTTTTTAGACATCTATATTTCTTGCAATCAAAGCATTTGTTTCAATAAATGCTCTTCTAGGCTCTACATCATCACCCATTAAAGTCATAAAGGTTTGATCTGCATAAATAGCATCTTCGATTTGAACACGAAGTAATGTACGCGTATTCGTATCCATCGTCGTCTCCCAAAGTTGACTAGGGTTCATTTCCCCAAGACCTTTATAACGCTGTCGTGAAACGGTTCTTTCTGCCTCTGAAATTAACCAGTTAATTCCTTCTTGAAAATTAACAATCGCCAACTCCTTGTGCGATTTTTCGGGATCACCACGACGAACTTTAGAACCAGGGCCAACTTTTCCGGCGGCAGATAATGAAAAAGCTTGTATAGACTGATAATCTGAGCCATTTACAAAATCGGAATTAATGAACGTAATTTTTAAATTACCATGTACCCGGCGTGAAACTAATAAACGATACCGTTCTGTTCGTTCTTCTAATTGCGGTGTAATTTCAAGATTTTGACTATGATCGCCTAGACGAATATTCAGGGATTGTATTAAGTTATCTGCGGATAATTTTGCGGCCTGTTCGGACTCTAAATGGATTTGCACACCCTCGCTAATTACTCGCAATACATCCGCGTCCATCGTTCTTGATAGCCGATCGATCACCTGTTGTGTTTGATAGTACAAAGATGAGAATTCTTTGAGAATAGAGTCTTCAAAAACTTCCTTATTAGAATTAATAACTTGTGCCCCGGTTAACGCTATTTGAATCAGATAATCTGTTAATGCCAGATCATCTTTTAAGTATTGTTCTGACTTACCATGTTTTACTTTATACAATGGCGGTTGTGCAATATAGATATGACCGCGCTGAATTAACTCTGGCATTTGGCGGTAAAAAAATGTTAATAAAAGTGTGCGAATGTGGCTACCATCTACATCTGCGTCGGTCATTATAATAATACGGTGATACCGTAATTTGTCGATATTATATTCTTCAACGCCGATACCAGTACCCAAGGCGGTAATTAATGTAACCACTTCTTGACTAGCAAGCATTTTGTCAAAGCGCGCCTTTTCGACATTCAGTATTTTTCCTTTAAGTGGCAAAATTGCTTGAAATTTCCTGTCTCTGCCCTGTTTCGCAGAGCCACCAGCGGAATCACCCTCGACAATAAAGAGTTCAGAATTTGCCGGATTTTTTTCTTGGCAATCGGCTAACTTTCCGGGTAAACCTAAACCGTCTAGAACACCTTTTCGACGCGTCATATCCCGAGCTTTTCTAGCAGCCTCTCGCGCTCTTGCAGCCTCTATAATCTTGCCACAAATAATTTTTGCATCTTGGGGATTTTCTTGAAGATAAGCCGACAATGTAGAAGAAACGACCTCCTCAATCGGACCCCGCACTTCACTAGAAACTAATTTGTCTTTAGTTTGACTAGAAAATTTAGGTTCTGGTACTTTTACGGACAGCACACAAGTTAACCCTTCGCGCATGTCATCGCCCGTCACTTCAACCTTTGCTTTCTTAGCAAATTCATTTTCATCAATATACTTATTGATTACACGAGTCATCGCAGCCCGCAACCCAGTCAAATGCGTTCCACCGTCTCGTTGCGGGATGTTATTCGTAAAACAAAGAACTTGCTCGTTATAACCATCATTCCATTGCATGGAAACTTCCGAAGTAATCATTCCGCCGACTTCTGCAGCTTTTTCGCCGATCGCATAAAAGATGTTTGTATGAAGGACAGATTTTGACTTATTGATGTACTCTACAAATCCTCTAACACCACCGGAAAAAGCAAAATCATCCTCTTTTCCTGTTCTTTGATCAATCAAACGGATATGTACTCCGTTATTTAAAAAAGATAATTCACGAATTCTTTTAACTAATATTTCATAATGAAATTCAACTTTTCCAAATATTTCTTCATCCGCAGAAAAGTGAATTTCAGTGCCGCGTATATCTGTATCACCAATTACTGGTATGGGTGAAACAACTTGGCTGTTTTCTTGTACTATTGTTCTTTGTTGAACAACACCTCTAGCAAACTCTAAAAAGTGAATTTTTCCATCTCTTCGAACTGTTAAGCGTAACCATTTGGACAAAGCATTCACGCAACTAACGCCAACACCGTGTAAACCACCAGAAACTTTATAACTATTTTGATCAAACTTACCGCCAGCATGTAATTCAGTCATAACAATTTCAGCAGCGCTTCTTTTCGGCTCGTGTTTATCGTCATACTTGATGCCAGTTGGAATGCCCCTACCATCATCAATAATAGAAATCGAATTATCCGTATGGATTGTTACCGTAATTTCAGAACAGTGACCTGCTAAAGCTTCATCAATCGAGTTATCTAACACTTCAAAAACTAAATGATGTAAACCCGTGCCATCAGATGTATCGCCAATGTACATCCCAGGACGTTTACGGACAGCTTCTAAACCTTCTAAAATTTGAATAGATGAAGCGCTGTATAAATCCGTTACTGATTGTTTTTCTTGAGTCATGTCTTCTTTACTTAAATGCGCATTGGCATAACAACATATTTAAAATTATCGTTTTCTGGAATAGTTATTAATGCACTAGAGTTCGAATCACCGATACTTATTTTTATCTCTAAATTTTTAACGTTTGTCAAAACATCCAAAAGATACGTTACATTAAAACCTATATCGATATCATCTCCAATATAGATTGTTTCAATTTCTTCCTGAGCTTCTTCTTGTTCCGCATTAGTTGATTGAACTAACAAATGATTTTGTTTTAAAGAGCAACGGATTCCTTTAAATTTATCTGTAGTCAAAATAGCAACGCGTTGCAACGCAGATAAAAAATTTTCACGGTTGATTGTGACTGCATTTTGATGATCTTTTGGTATAACTCGTTGATAATCTGGAAACTTTCCTTCTACGAGTTTTGACAATAACTCGATTGACTGAAAAACAAATTTAATCTGTGTTGGACTAATTTGTATCTTTACTTTCTCATCCGTGTCTTCTAAAAGATGTTGACACTCTAAAATAGTTTTTCTCGGAACAATAACCTCGAATTTTTCAGCAATACCTTGAATATTTTCATCCAGTATTACTTGTCCATAAGCCAACCGGTGACCATCTGTTGCAACTGCAATGAGTTTTTTTTCTTCCAAAACAAACAACATTCCGTTTAGATAATATCGAATATCTTGCTGGGCCATCGCAAAATAGACTTGACTAATTAACTGTTTAAAAAGTTTTTGCGACAAAGAAAATGAACGAACCTCTTGAAGGTTTTCTTGCATAGTTGGAAATTCATTAGCGGCTAGCGTTTGTAAAGAAAACCGACTTTTTCCGCTTTGCACAACCATGCGGTTTTCTTTCATATTTAAATTAATCGGCCCTTCCGGCATCGCCTTAAAATATCTAACAATTTACGTGCACCGACGGTTGTACTGAAATCAGCCTCGCCAACGCCAAAGTCTGCCTTTGTCGTTATCTGAATATCAATATCTGTCGAAATAAAAGAAATTTGTTCTTTTTGCTTACGCATTAAAAAATTAGCAAGAATTGGTAACGTGTGACGACGCTCAACAATTCCACTAACAACTTGTAAAGGTTTTAGAAGAATGTCTCTAGTTGTACTGACCAGTTGCATGTTGTTATTCCTAAATTAGATAAATTTAATTTAATGCTAGTAATAAGGATCTAGTTTTCTGTGGATATTTAAAAAAAACTTTAAATATCAATGACTTATAGAGATTAAAACCTGTGTATAACCTCTGTATAAATCGTGGATAGATCTTGGATAACTTATTCATAGACTCTATTTTGCACGATGATGGAAACTTTTCCACAAATTATTAACTTCTTATACACCACTTATCCACATCTCTTTACATTGGTTATACACAAGGTTATTCACAGAATTTTTAAGCCTTCAAAGTTTGTTCTAAAACGTGTAACTCGTGATTTAAATGGCTGTCATGTAAACGATTTTCACTAATTTTACGTACAGCATGTAAAACGGTTGTATGGTCTCTACCACCAAATAACTCACCAATTTCTGGTAAGCTTTTTTGGGTTAACTCTTTGGCAATATACATAGCAATTTGGCGCGGCTTTGCAATGTTAGCGGGTCGTTTTTTGGAGTACATATCGGAAACTTTTATACTGTAGAAATCAGCAACCGCTTTTTGGATATTTTCAACAGAGACTTGTCTATTTTGAATAGACAAAAGGTCTCGTAAGGCTTCTTTAGCAATATCTATACTAATTTCTTTACCATGAAAGCGAACATAAGCAAGAATTTTACGTAGTGCACCTTCTAACTCTCGGATGTTTGAACGAAGATGTTTTGCAATAAAAAAAGCCACGTCCTCAGACATTGGAACAAGCTCAGCTTGAGCCTTGGTCATCAAAATAGCAACACGCATTTCTAACTCTGGGGGTTCAATCGCGACAGTTAAACCAGAATCAAACCGAGAAATCAGCCTATTATCAATCCCATCCATTTCTTTTGGGTAGGTATCCGAGGTGATGATGACTTGTGACTTGTTGGCAATGAGAGCTTCAAACGCATAAAAAAACTCCTCTTGGGTTCGACTTTTTCCACTAAAAAATTGAATATCATCAATTAACAGTAGATCCAAAGAGTGATAATAGGCTTTAAATTTATCAAAAGACTTTTGTTGGTAGGCCCGCACCACATCTGAAACATACTGTTCAGCGTGAATATAACGAATCTTTGCGGAGGGTTTTTGTTGTAAAAGATAGTTTCCAACTGCATGAATTAAATGGGTTTTACCTAGCCCAACCCCGCCATATAAAAACATAGGGTTATAAGAGGTTCCGGGATTATTTGCAACTTGAATTGCCGCAGCTCTAGCAAGTTGATTTGCTTTACCGTTAACAAAAGTGTCGAATGTCAGGTGTGGATGAAGTTTTGAATAGTCCTCAACACGAATCTGAAAAGAGATCGGATCCATTTCTTCACTCATTTCGCTCTGTGTATTTAAAGAACTTACCGGCTCAGGTGAGCTAACAATAAAATTCGTGGGATGAGACAGTTCCGCTTCATTAATATGACAAGCTTGAGAATCAACGACAAACTTAATCTGCGTCTCGGTAGGTAAGAAAACCTTGGCTAAGTCATTGATTTGATTTGAAAATTGCGTTTTTATCCACTCAAGTTTAAACTGATTTGGAGCGGCAATAATAAAGGTCGATGAATCTGCTGAAAAGCCCACCGGTGTGAGTGGTCTGATCCAAGTCCGGTATTGCGAAGTGGACATTGTTATGACCATGCTTTCTAAGAACGCAGCCCAAAACTGATTGGCGGACATACTTATATCTGTAGTGCGTACCAGCCCAGGCATAGCATTATTCTCTAATTGGTTAATCATTTTCAAGCGAAATATAGGATTGAATGTTTTTTACAAGAACTCAATTGTAACCACTACCAAGAGTTATCAACAAAGGAAAAACCTGTGTAAAAGTTGTGGATAAGTTGTGCACAACTTTATTTTAATCATTTAAATCAATTATTTAATAGCAAAGTGCCCAGTGATTATCTTTTCTAGGCCCAATTCGCAAAAGCAGATTGACGACATCCCAAAATTCATGGAAAATAGAAGGTTAATCCAGTAAAGAGTAAAAAAATGAAACGCACATATCAACCATCTGTAACACGTCGCAAACGTACTCACGGTTTTCGTGTTCGTATGAAGACCAAAGGCGGGCGCCAAGTTTTAAATAACCGGCGTGCCAAAGGTCGAAAACGTTTAGCGGTTTAACGATTTGGCATGGAAAAAAATTAACCATGCCAAGATAGCAGTTTTTTTGATTTGATCACAGTTTCGTTGCTAACAAGATGGCGGCATCGATTCAGGGCGAGCTAATCGATTAAGCAAAAATACAGCCAAAACCACAATTCAGAAAAGCGAATTGTTGCTTTGGGTCTATTATTAAGACTCATACTTGGAATAAGTAGAATTTTGTAACTAGGAAGATTATCGGGTCTTAAGATCAAATCAGACGTAATGTTTAACTTACCCAAAACACAGATATTACGAAAAAGC
The DNA here is from genome assembly GCA_009927445.1 of Betaproteobacteria bacterium. Classification (GTDB taxonomy): domain Bacteria; phylum Pseudomonadota; class Gammaproteobacteria; order Burkholderiales; family Burkholderiaceae; genus Polynucleobacter. Next base: position 23,774 of record RFMZ01000184.1, on the reverse strand, counting down.
AAAGAAATTTCCGCAACTCTTTTTGCCAAACCAAAAAGAACTACGTTCTTTTCTTTTCATCGTGTAAATCAAGAAAAAAATCTTTTCCGAATTGGTTTAGCGATCCCCAAGAAAAAAGCCCGCAGAGCGATTGATCGCAATAGGATTAAACGCCTAGCACGTGAAGCGTTCAGACAAAGTCCAACCAAACCCAGTGCTGATCTAGTTATCAAATTAGACACACCAATCGGAAAAAAAACAAGCAATCGCTTACGCGAAGTAGAACGCATACAAATAAAAAAGCAATTAAATAACTTTTTTTTAGAACTTATTTAAATGAAAAAAACAGTAATTACACTTTTGCGAGCTTACCAGTGTTTAATTAGTCCGTTATTAGGCAATCGATGCCGGTTTCACCCTTCTTGCTCGCAATACGTGCGGGATGCTATTGAACAACGAGGTGTCTTTAAGGGGCTTTGGTTGGGGTGTTTGCGGCTAACAAAATGTGGTCCATGGCATGCTGGGGGGTATGATCCTGTCACAACAGATTCAGGTACGGTGTCTCAGAAGAGTCATACCTAAGACAACAGTCCAATTTACAATCAAACATCAATTTATAAGATAAAAAATATGGAAATTAAAAAAACACTGTTGTGGGTAGTATTTTCAGTTTCAGGGATACTACTTTTAAATAATTGGCAAATATCGCAAGGTCAACCGCCTTTACCCTTTTTAGCACAGCCGACCAATCAAAACACCACAAAAGAGGAAGTCGTAAATCGGGGAGGCCAAATGCCAACACCGGTGAGCAAAAGCCCTATAGCAGTAGCGGCACCATCAGATGGCGGTTTAAAAGCCACTGAAAAAACAGACACTGTACGCATCGAATTGAAAAATGATGTTTTAGACCTGGTGTTAAGTAACCGAGGCGGTACTATTGTTTCAGCAGCACTCAGGAAACACTTCAATGATGGCAAACCAGTTACCTTATTTGCCATCGATCAAAATAGTACGTACTTTGCAAGAAATGGCCTCATTGCTGAGGGTATAGATGCCCCGAATCATAATGATATTTTTCGCCATCAAATTTCAGCAAATGGGCAAAAAATTACTTTTACCTTGGAAAAGAATGGCATTCTATTAGAAAAATCGTATGCCTTGATACCAGATAGTTATGTCGTAGAAACCACTTTTCAAGTTACAAATAAAACAAATAAAACAGTTTCGCCATCACTTTATTTAGAGTTAGTACGAGATAACCAGTCTATTGATGAAAGTCAGTTTTATAGCACTTTCACGGGACCGGCTATTTATAGGGAAAAAGAGAAGTTTCAAGAAATTAGTTTTGTAGACATAGAAAAAAATAAAGTCAAAGCAATGGCTGCACTTAGTAAAGGAGAAAACGGTTGGATTGCGATGGTGCAACACTATTTTGCCAGTGCTTGGATTCCACAAGCGGAATTTGTTAGAGAGTTTTATTTTGATAAATTAGAAAAAAACTTATACCGAATTGGGATTAAATCTGGATTTAATGAGATCGCTCCAAATGGATCAGCCGGGCAAACGGCGAAGCTTTTTATTGGGCCAGAAGATGAAAAAATATTAAAGCTAATCTCACCCGAGTTTGAACTAATTAAAGATTACGGAATGCTCACGATCATTGCTAAGCCTATATTTTGGCTTTTAACGCAGATACATAGCATCGTCAATAATTGGGGTTGGGCAATTGTGATTCTTACGATCTTAATTAAGCTCGTTTTCTTCCCTTTATCGGCTGCTAGTTACAAATCGATGGCACGAATGAAAGAGGTTCAACCCAAATTAGTGCAAATGAAAGAACAATATAAGAATGATCCGCAAAAATTAAATGCGGCGATGATGGAAATGTATAAAAAAGAAAAAATTAATCCTTTGGGCGGTTGTTTACCAGTATTAATTCAAATACCTGTTTTCATTTCGTTATATTGGGTTCTATTGCTAAGCGTAGAAATGCGCGGCGCTCCATGGATCGGATGGATTTACGACTTATCAAAACCGGAAACGTCGATTAGTGATTTAATTGGTATAGGTATACCGATTGGAGTATTACCAAGCCTTATGGCAATCTCCATGTATATACAAGTGAAGTTAAACCCTACGCCACCAGATCCTGTTCAGGCCAAAGTGATGTTATACATGCCATTAATCTTTTCTCTGATGTTCTTCTTTTTCCCATCGGGGCTGGTTTTATATTACATCGTGAATAATATTTTATCGATTGCTCAGCAATGGCAAATTAATAACATGTTTGCGACCAAAAAAGCGTAGTTATTCTACGATGTTTGGCAAGCGTGCACCGATCATTGCTTTAGCAACAGCTTCAGGCAAGGCCGGGGTCGGGGTTATTCGCTTATCCGGCGAAGATTTGAGGGCGTTTATAGAGGAGCTTTTCCAAATTGAGCTAATTCCGCGCCAAGCAACCCTTTTAACGTTAAAAAGTGCCAACTCGGAGCCGATAGATACGGGGTTGGCAATTTTCTTCCCGAGTCCGAATTCTTTTACTGGAGAGGATGTTCTTGAATTTCAAGGGCACGGTGGTATTTTGGTGATGGACTTAATCATCCAAAGGTGTTTGGAGGTAGGTAAGCCCTATCATTTGCGATTAGCAAACCCTGGGGAGTTCAGCGAGAGGGCTTTTCTCAATAATAAGATTGACTTAGCGCAAGCAGAAGCCATAGCGGATTTAATCGATGCAAATACACAGGCTGCAGTGAAGAGCGCCTCCAGATCCTTAACAGGGGTATTCTCAATGGAGGTCAATGAGTTAATTGATCGTTTGACACAATTAAGGGTACTTGTAGAGGCAACCTTAGACTTTCCAGAAGAGGAAATTGATTTTTTAGAAAAGGCACAAGCGAAAGATCAGTGGCTTTTTATTTGTCAACGCTTAAACAAGCTTTTAAAAGCCTCAGAACAGGGAGCCATCTTACGCACGGGGGCGTTAGTAGTATTAGCAGGGGCCCCCAATGTTGGTAAAAGTTCAATTTTAAATCAGCTTGCAGGGCAAGATCTTGCTATTGTTACACCGGTTGCCGGCACAACTAGGGACCGCTTGCGCGAAACGATACAAATTGATGGGGTACCAGTTCAACTAATAGATACTGCAGGCCTTCGTGATGCTATCGACGAAGTAGAAAAATTAGGAATTGAACGCTCTTGGCAAACGATTCGAGAGGCAGATGTGATTCTTTTTATTCGGGATATATCTCAATTAAATGAGACAGAATACGACGGGTTATACATAGAAATTCAACGCGGGATATCGCACGAAGTGCCCCCCCCTATCATGATTGAAGTTTGGAATAAACAAGATGCCACCAAGCACATGCCACATCAAGACCGTTTAGTGATATCCGCTAAAACCGGGTATGGTTTTGAGGAGCTTAGGGCGCGTATTTTGCAAGCGATTGGTTGGGAAAGTCAGTCTGAAAACGTAATTTTTGCACGTCAAAGGCATATTGATGCTCTTTTACGGGCCTTGGAACACGTTCAGAATGCTGGAAATTATTTATTATTAGGTAATCAAAGTTTAGAGCTTTTCGCCGAAGAGCTGCGTCTTGCGCAAGTTAGTCTAGGCGAGATTACAGGAAAAGTGCTTGCGGATGAACTATTGGGTAAAATATTCAGTTCATTTTGTATCGGAAAATAAAAAACTAACAAAAATACTCGAGTCGCCAAAAATCAAAAAATGGTAGTTTCTAGGTTGCGGTGCAACAAGAAATAATCAAAAAGAGTGCGAAAATAAGAAAAAAATTTAATAAACTTCAAAGAAACCAAAGCCATGAACCAACAAACGCCTTATGAATTAAGTAAACTGAATACCCCTACATCAATCAAAAACCATAATCTCATTAATTGGGTTCGGGAAATTGCGACATTAACTCAACCAGATCAGGTTTACTGGTGTGATGGAACTGTCGCTGAGTATGATCGTCTTTGCCAACAAATGGTAAGTTCTGGCATGATGAAAAAACTGAACCCAGCCAAAAGGAAAAACTCCTACATAGCAAATTCAGATCCGTCCGATGTCGCTAGAGTAGAAGATCGCACTTTTATTTGTTGGGAAAAGAAGGAGCAGGCAGGTCCAACGAACAACTGGATAGACCCCGTCGAAATGCGTAAAACGATGACTGGCCTGATGGCTGGCGCAATGCGGGGAAGAACCATGTATGTTGTGCCCTATTCTATGGGGCCCTTAGGATCTCCAATTGCTCATATCGGCGTAGAGTTAACCGATAGCCCCTTTGTAGTAGTTAACATGAAGTTGATGACACGGATGGGTAAAGAGGTTTTTGATCTTTTAGGTACAAATGCAGAATTTGTGCCTTGTATTCATTCTGTAGGTAAGCCACTAGAACCCAATGAGAAAGATGTTTTATGGCCATGCCAGCCCACCAAATATATTGTGCACTATCCAGAAACACGTGAAATTTGGTCATATGGATCCGGTTATGGTGGCAACGCTTTGCTAGGGAAAAAATGTTTCGCTTTACGGATTGCATCCATTATGGGGCGGGCACAAGGTTGGTTAGCAGAGCATATGTTAATTTTAGGGGTGACATCACCCGAGGGAAGAAAATTTCATGTTGCCGCTGCCTTTCCTTCAGCTTGCGGGAAGACAAACTTTGCGATGCTAATTCCACCAGCCGGATTTGATGGTTGGAAAGTAACTACGATTGGGGACGATATTGCTTGGATTAAGCCAAGGGTTGACCAGAAAACTGGCAAAACACATTTGTTTGCAATCAATCCAGAAGCTGGTTTATTTGGAGTTGCGCCGGGAACAAATACGATAACTAATCCCAACTGCATGGCGTCTTTACATGAAAATGCTATTTTTACCAATGTTGCGTTAACGGATGATGGAGATGTTTGGTGGGAGGGTATGACTAAAGAGATTCCTAAACATTTAATCGACTGGCAGGGGAATGACTGGACACCCGCAGATGCGGCAGCTGGAAAAAAAGCGGCCCATCCAAATGCTCGCTTTACCGTTGCAGCCATTAATAATCCAGCGGTAGACCCCGAATGGGACAACCCAGAAGGCGTGGCAATAGACGCGTTTATATTTGGTGGTAGACGATCGACAACCGTGCCGTTAGTGACTGAGGCTAGAGATTGGGTAGAGGGTGTTTATATGGCAGCAACGCAAGGGTCAGAAACAACCGCTGCTGCAACTGGACAAGTTGGCGTGGTTCGCCGTGACCCATTCGCTATGCTGCCTTTTGCCGGGTACAACATGAGCGAGTATTTTCAGCATTGGCTGGATATTGGCGCACAACTGGAGTCCAAACAGGCCGTACTACCTAAAATCTATTGTGTCAATTGGTTCCGAAAAAATGATCAAGGACATTTTGTTTGGCCTGGCTATGGCGAAAATATGCGCGTTCTTGCCTGGATGTTGGGTCGCGTTCAGGGGAGCGCTCAAGCGCTTGAGAATGTCTTTGGCTATTCCCCAAGTTATCAAGACCTGAATTGGGATGGCATGCCATTTACACAAGAACAGTTTAATCAAGTTATTTCTGTGGACAATGCCTCTTGGCGAGAGGAGTTAAAGCTGCATGATGAGCTTTTTACGCAACTATCCCATGGCTTGCCGAAAGTTTTAACTGCTACAAAAACGAAGTTAGAGAGTCGATTAGCTTAGTTCTCTTTGTTTGCCGATGAGCGGCAATCTTTATCGTTGCCAATTTGTAGCTTTCCGTCGCTATCAACATACGAACAAATGTCTTCAAGATGGTAGCGACCTTTTGAAGGACCTCGAGGCATTAAGGTGCTTTGGCGTGCAATTAAAAGATCGTTGGCTCGCTTACCCGCTGTCGCGAGGCACTCCTTCATCAGGGGCGCGTTTTCATCTTTAACGATTAATAGTAGCCCGGCGCAGCGCCCCTTAATTTCAGTATCAATTGCCGCCATGGCTACTGGGTTGGGCTTGACCCGCAAGGGTGAAATAATACCCATAGGGTCCACAGCCTTTGATTGTAGGTGCACTTCAAAATGTAAGTGCGGGCCAGTAGAGCGGCCAGTATTGCCAACGAGGGCAATGAGCTCACCTTTTTTAACAGTTTGTTTTTCAGAGACATAAATATCACCAAGATGGCCATATTTTGATACTACCCCGTTGTCATGAGTAATTTCAATATATTTGCCATAGCCGTGTAAATCAAAAAGAGAACCTATTTTAGTAATGCGGCCATTGGAAATACTCACGATCGGGGTACCTAAGGCTGCTGCAAAATCAACGCCGCTATGAAAGGCGTCTAGTCCCGTAAAGGGATCTTTGCGTTCTCCGAAGCCGCTAGAGAGGGCATACTCGCCAAGAAGTGGGACTCCATCAGGTAAATTGTTTTGAAAATACATCGCTAGCACAAGATATTTCTTTAAAAATGGTATCGAAGAATTTATTTTTTGAATTGCTAACTCTAAGTGACTTAAGGAGGTGTTTGTTTCGTAGTCTTCTTCAGAAAGGTTTAATGGATTAAGTGGTAAAAATTGGCCACCCTTACCCGCACCGACTAAATTTGGATTTTTAGGCGTTGGCTGTTGTTTATCCAGCTTTTCTTTTAAGGTAAAAACTTCATTCACATCACTAATTGTTTTGTTTAATTTTTCTTCTAGCTCTGTGAAGCGAGAAACCAGCTCTGAGCTCAATGGCGGTGCAGGAGCTGGCGGCTCCGCGAAGCCTATCCAAAGACCTTTTTGAATAAGTATATAACTGGCAAGACAAAGGCTCAGAATAGATAATAAGACAACAGTAACGGCAGTTTTTTTTCGAATAGAAAAAAACTGGCTACTATCGTCTTCAAGGGATCTATATTCAGTCATGGGCTTATTGGAATGAACTCATTTAAAATTATATAAGCACTATAAAGTCAATTTAAAAGATGGGTACTAGATGAAGATACTTGTATTGGGCGCTGGTATTGCTGGTTGTTCAATTGTGCATCAATTAATGGCATGTAATCAAGGCCTAGAGGTACTTCTAATTGAGCAGCGCACAGGCCCCGCACAAGAGACTTCAGGTCATCGCTTAGCAATGGCACATCCTCAAATAGCAATGAAGAAGACAAAATTACAACAATTTACACAATTAGGAAATCGACTTGCTTTTCAAGAATGGGCCTATGCCCAAAAATATGCGGGTGTATTTCAGCCAATGACGGATATGGAGTGGCGTAGTGAAGCGTACATTTTGGAGCAATTAGACAAAATTGGAATAACTCCAAGAGAAGCTATTTCATTCGACTATCATGAGGCGGAAGGTCTAACTGGGATACATCGACCTGGAATTTGGTTCAAAGAGGGTGCGGTATATGACTTGCCGGCCATTTGCAAACGGGCACTTAGCCAACTTCCAACGGAGCACTGTCTTTGGGACCAAAAGGTCGGGGCCATTTTGCAAAGTAAAGGCCAGTGGCAGGTTCTAAACGCAAGGCGCGAAGTTATTACACAAGCGCCAATATTAATCCTGGCAAATGGCTTAGGAGTCCAAAGCTTGCTGGGTAGTATTGGTATTAGTCTCCCAATGAGGGCGGTACGCGGACAACTATCCCGGTTTTTAATACAAAAAGATAGCTATATTGCCCCCAAATTGCCCCGAACGGCCTTAAGAGGAAATGGCTATTGTCTGCCGGGTAGACTTTTAAATACCGAGCAATTTACTTGGGAAATAGGGTCAAGCTATGATGAGGACTCTAGAGACACAGGATACTGGCAGTCTAGTGACGAGGGTAATCGACTGAAGGGGCTTGATTTAATCGGAGTGGATCTTGCCCACCAAGCGGAGTTGAGTTCTTATGAGTCATTTGTAGGCGTGCGATCAGCATCTAAGGATCGACTGCCACTTATAGGTCCCATTCTCAATGAAGATGGTTTATTCATTGCAACGGGGTACGGCTCCAGAGGTGTAATCTGGAGTGCTCTGGGCTCACGCTTGATTTTTGCTTATGTGGCTGCTTTTTTGGCAGATGAGGTTCGTTTACGCACGGGTTTTTTAGCAGGTGCATCGCCTGAGCTAGAGTCGGAACTCGCCTCTTCTGTTTCCCCTGCACGTTTTTTGGCAGGTGCTTTGGCTACCCGTACCTCAAACTCAAAGCCAATCTTACCGGTTTCTTGACGAACCAGATAGGCCTTAAACATTCTGCCAGTCCGAGAGGATTTAAAATTCGTTAGTAGGTCCGTTTTGCCCGTTGCGAGTAATTTTTCTACTTGCTCTTCACTAACTTCTTGTTGAAGAATGACCTTTCCGGTAAAAAAATCACACGATTTTTCTGGGCCAGCGGATCTCTCACAGATATAGTTCATGCCATGCTCATATACGGCACCCGAACATTTTGGGCAGGGCCCAAGCGCTTTTAGTCCAGTAAAGTCAACTGGTTGTAGATCATTTTCTGCCGAGTTACCAAAGTCAAACTCTAGTTTATAGCCAGCATTGGGATAGTCTTTGTCATCCAACGCAATAGAGTTCAATTTAATGATGGCCGCAAATGGTCGGCCCATTTTGCTTCTAAAGCCCTGCAGGGGCCCAATTTTTTTCTCGCGTAACAACTCTTCAGCTTCTTCATATTCGAGGGTTTTTCCACCGGGTATTTTGCTGATAGAAAAGCCACACTGTTCACAGGAGAAACGACGATAGTTCTCTTTAACAGGACCTTGGCAATTTGGGCAAGGCGTTTTCAAAGTAATATAGTCGCCAGGAATTGTATCGCTATCAAACTCTTTGGCCCGTTTGACAATTCGCTGCGTCATTTGGGCGATTTCTTGCATAAAAGTCGCTCGTGGAATTAAGCCTTTTTCCATTTGGGAGAGTTGATGTTCCCAACCTCCGGTTAGAGATGGTTGGGTTAGTTCCTCTATGCCCAGTCCGCGAAGTAAAGTCATCAGTTGAAAAGCTTTGGCTGTAGGAATTAACTCCCTTGCCTCACGAACCATATAGCGTTCGGCTAAAAGACCCTCAATAATCGCTGCTCGGGTGGCTGGCGTACCAAGTCCCTTTGCGGCCATAGCCTCACGAAACTCATCATCCTCTACAAGTTTGCCTGCTCCCTCCATGGCTGATAACAGGGTTGCTTCAGTGAACCGAGCGGATGGCTTTGTTTTCAGAGGAACAGCTGAAATGGATTCTGTTTGAACGGATTCATTAGGCGCAACGGCTACTAGTTCTTGATCATCTTGATTGGTTTTGCCGTAGACTGTCAGCCAACCTGGCTTGACCAAAACCTTGCCTTCTGTTTTGAACAAATGACCACTTACTGTAGTAATTCGAGTGGTATTTAAAAATTCAGCTGCAGGAAAAAATACAGCTAAAAATCTTCGAACTACAAGGTCGTAAAGTTTTTGTTCGGGTTCGGAAAGAGCTTTAGCAGAGTCTTGCAGTGTTGGAATAATTGCAAAGTGATCCGATATTTTGGAATTATCAAAAATTTTCTTATTGAGCTTAACCCATTGATTTTTAGCAATCATGGAGGCAAATTGGGAATAATTCGGAAAAGAAGTACCTAGGGCGGCGATTGTTTCTTTGACTGTGTCAACATAGTCTTCTGGTAGTGCCCTAGAGTCAGTTCTTGGGTAGGTTAGAAGTTTGTGGCGCTCATAAAGAGCCTGTGCAAAACCAAGGGTATTCTTGGCCGAAAAGCCAAAGCGTGCATTTGCTTCCCGCTGTAAACTAGTAAGGTCAAAAAGGTGGGGGGCCTGTTGTGAGGACGGTTTAGACTCCTCTTGAACACTGCCTGGTCTTCCATTACAGGCCAAAATAATACTTTTAGCTTCTGCCTCACTCCATAATCTAGATTCTTTTAGTTCCGGATCTAGCGTATCAGCTTTTGACGGTCTTTTAAATGTTGGGTCAAACCAGCGCCCCTCATAAACCCCTGCTGCAGCGATAAACTGCGCCCTTACTTCCCAGTAATTTCGGGAGATAAATTGCCGAATACCCTCTTCACGAACAACTACAATGGATAATGTTGGGGTTTGGACTCGCCCAACGGTCGTTAAGAAAAAACCTCCACTCCGACTATTAAAAGCCGTCATCGCCCGAGTGCCATTGATGCCCACTAGCCAATCGGCCTCGGATCTACATCTGGCCGCATCGGAGAGCGGCATCATTTCCTCATCACTACGAAGATGCGAAAAGCCATCTCGGATAGCATTCGCTGTCATCGATTGCAACCATAGGCGTTTTACCGGTTGCGAAGCTTTGGTTTGTTGGGCAATAAGACGGAAGATCAGCTCACCCTCTCGGCCAGCATCACATGCATTAACCAGCTGCGTCACATCTTTTCTTTTAATCAGTTTTTGTAGAGCTTTTAGACGAGATTCAGTTTTTACAATCGGTCTTAATTCAAATCTAGGTGGAATTACGGGTAAATTGTTAAAAGACCATTTTCCCCGTTTGACCTCAAACTCTTCCGGAGCCATGATTTCTAATAAGTGCCCGACAGCTGAAGAAATAATAAAGTCGGATCTTTCAAAGTAATCCTCGTGCTTCGTAAAACCCCCAAGAGCGCGCGCAATATCAGCGGCAACCGATGGTTTTTCAGCAATAATTAGGGTTTTAGAAGAACCTAGATCTGTAACTTTGGCGCTTGATTTTTTGGGCACTATTTTTAACCTTCAACATTAATTTCCTTTTTTATTATTACCCGAAGAAATCAAAAAAGTGTATATTTTTCTAACAAGATTCAGAAAGAAACATTAAATATATACTTAAGTAATTGATAAATATAGATAATTAATTTTACACGGGTACGGTTAAAAAGAATAAAAACCCAACCTAAATGAAAAACTCATTCGTAAAAGTGGCGACGAGTAATCAAAAAAACCGTTTAGGTCGTATTAAAATATAGCATACACAATCATTCAACACATTCTTTATATGGCGATATTACCGATACTTTGTTACCCAGACCCACGTCTTCGCGTAATTGCTAAGCCAGTTGTTCATTTTGATGACAGTTTACAAGTAACTGTAGCGGATATGGCTCAGACAATGTACGAGGCCCCAGGGGTTGGTTTGGCAGCGACCCAAGTTGATATTCATTTAAGAATTATTGTGATGGATGTATCGGATGCTAGAAATGAGTTGTTAGTTTTTATTAATCCAGAATTGTTGTGGGTCAGTGAGGAAAAAAAGCTTTGGAAGGAGGGTTGTCTTTCCGTGCCAGATTTTTTTGACGAGGTAGAGCGGCCAGACAGAGTTCAAGTGAAAGCCCATGATCAATTTGGCAGGTCTTTTGAAGTAGAAGGAGATGGTTTACTCGCCGTTTGTCTGCAGCATGAGATGGATCACTTATTAGGCAAAGTTTTTGTAGAGTATCTTTCGCCGTTAAAAAGACTTCGGATCAAGGGTAAGATGAAGAAAAGAGAGCGCAGTTTACAGGAATGATTTAGCTAGTTGGATCTTGTTATGATGCAGATCCTCTAAAAAAGACTCAGACTTGAAATACAGATACTCAAACACTCGACAAGAGCCGTGAGGGTCGTCGTCAAACATAACACTTGCTGGATGGCACATCATTAATGCTTGATTTTCTGCGACAGACAGCCACTGCACCATTAACGCGCGGTAGGCATTTTCGGAGGCAACCCGAAAATCATAAACACCTAAAAAGTCTGGATTACATGAAAACCCCTGTTTTTTTAATAGCGGTACAAATTTTTTCCCACCAAGTATTTCTAATACCAAACATTTAAGGTAATGTGGAGGCCGTTTTTTTTTGGGTGATAAAGCGGTCGATCGTAACCACGGCAATTGATGGCTTGGATAACGTTCGCGCAGAGTTTGGATCAGGACATCACGAATTTGCTTAAATTGGTGAACATGCTGATGGCCATCTATAAAATTGGGCGGTCGTAAAAACAAATCTTCGAAAAGTTGTAGCTGATATAACAGGCTCTTTTTAATAAAAACGGTATCAACGAGCTGGAGTTGACTTTGAATGATCCAAGTTGCTAGATTTTTTTTGGGTTGTAAGTGCTGAAATGGTAGGGTTAAATTAAAGTGGAGGCCCAGTTGGAGGCCTTTATCATTCGCTTGTCTGAGGGCTTGCTGGTGAGTTGCAGCATGGGGCGCTTCCGAGAGGACACTTGCAGCACTGAGTCGGCCAAGTTCAAATAGGTGGAGGCAGGCCTCATCGATGGCAGGATTTTGACCTAAATCATCAGCACAAAGAAGCAGAGTTTTCATACGTTGGCAAAGGCCCAGTATTTACAGGCAAAATAGGTTGCCACTGCGACTAAAAGAACCACGACACCTAGGGCCAAGTAATAGGGAATCATCAAGTAGTGTAACGTGATTGCAAAAAGAGTTTCATTGAGAGCAAATGCGCTAGAAGCAACAATCAAATAACGCGGTATAGAGGCTCGTAGGCTTTTGTTGCTATCACGAAATGTCAAAAATCGTTGACCTAAAAAACTAAAACAAAAAGAAACAAAAAAACCCAGCAAGTTGGCTTGAAGTGGGCTAACAGAATATAACTCAACTAGGTAGACGACTACCCCAAGATGAATGCTAGCAGCAGTGCCACCAACTAAGATAAATTGCCCAATACGTGGACTAATCCAGCTTGGTCGTATCATGATCGCGGGCGATAAGATATAGGGGCCGTTGCTTTACCTCATCAAAAATCCGGCCGATATATTCCCCTAAAATACCAATGGATAAAAGTTGAACACCAGAAAACAACATTAAAGCCACGGTTATTGTTGGCCAACCTCCAACGGAGTTGCCAAATAAAAGCGTTTCTATGGTAACAAAAATACCATAGGAAATCGCCACAAGAGAAATAAGTCCACCAAGATAGGTCCATAAGCGCAGAGGTAAAGTACTAAATGAAGTGAGTCCAGATAACGCTAGAGTAATTAACCCAGTTGCCCGAAAGCTAGAAAGTCCACCAAGACGGGTGGCCGGTGTAAAGGGAATCGCAATGGTCTTGTAACCAACCCAAGCATATAAACCCTTCATAAATCGATTACGTTCTGGCAGGGCTTTAAGTGCATCAACGACTTTGCGATCGAGCCAACGAAAGTCGCCAGCATTTTGTGGGATTGGTATATCAGAGCCTTTACTCAAGAGTGCGTAGAAAAATTTTGTACCAAGTCGTTTAAATAAGCTTTCTTGTGAACGATTGACTATTACGCCATAAATCATGTCGTAGCCAGAATGCCAAAGGGAGGCCATTTCTTGCAACTTATCTAATGGATGTTGAAAATCACAATCGATCAGAAGGACCGCATCACCCCGAGCCAGATCAATTCCTGCTGATAGAGCCGCCTCTTTACCAAAATTTCGGGAGAGTTCAATATATCGAATATCTCCCTCTAGAGTAAGTTGTTCGGCAACATCTCCAGTATGATCCTTACTACCATCATTAATGATTAAAATTTCAAAGCGTGGAGTAATATGAACGAGAGCTATTTTGAGTGCATGGATAAACTCTCTTAAAATACTTGACTCGTTATAAGCTGGAACAACAATGCTTAAGATAAAAGTCTGATGAGATTGAGAAGAGTCGGGCATAGTGAAAGTGTAATGGTAAATCTATAATTTAAAAATAGTTTATTGATTGAAAGAGAGAGGGTTGGCTATCGAGCCAAATAAACATCCGATTCCCATCCTACACGTTTGGGTTATTTGCTTGGCTTTAGGGCTGATTTGGTACGTCTCGCAAATCGTCTTTCGGAGCGCCCCATCTTGGGACAATATGGAGGAGTTGGTCTGGGCGTCCTCTTTTGAGTGGGGCTATCAAAAGCATCCGCCATTGCCGACTTGGGTTTTGTATCCACTTACGATCGTTTTGGGTAAGGCGATTTGGCTGACCTACGCTTTGGGATATTTAAGTGTGGTTTTTACTCAGATTATTATTTATCTCTTATTGAAACAGGTTGTAGAACAAGCAAGACACCAAGTTCCAATCAATGCACCGTTTTTAGCAATCTTGTGTACTTCAACGATTGCTTATTACACAGTACGGGGTGGTGACTATAACCACAACAGTATGCAGTTATGGTCGATTGCGGCCATGTTCTTGTTTTATTACCAAGCATGGTTAGTAGAAAGAGTGAACAAGTTTTCTATCAGTTGGAGTTACTGGGCTCTCTTAGGGCTTTTTGCCGGATTAGCATTTTTGACAAAATATAGTGTGTTAGTGCAAATTGCTGTTTTAGGTTTGCATTTTTTATGGGCTGGTCGGTGGCAAAGTAAGTACGCCTGGGGAGGAGTTTTAGTAGCACTTGTAGTGATGCTGCTGACTATTTCACCACATTTGTTATGGGTGCTTGGCCAAACCAAACTCCAACAGGGCCCACTTTTCTATGTAAGTCATTCGATGGCGCATACGGGTAAATATACTGATTTAATAAAAGAATTATTGATGGGCTTTTTGGCCACACAGTTTTACCGAATTGCGCCAGTTATCTTAGCTATTTGTTTAATCCTTTACGTTAGTAAAAAATCTTTAAGACGCAGAGAAAGTAACACATCCATAGCAGAACAACCCACATGGTGGAATAGTTTAAGACCAGATGATCGGGCTTTTTTAGTCATACTGACACTTGGGCCAACAATTATTTCTTTAGCTATCGGGCTAAGTTTAAGCCAACAAATTGAGGCAAAGTGGGCTGTAACCTTTTATTTACCAATTGGGTGCTTGCTTTGGATCTGGATGAGAAGTCCAATAGATCTGCAATCCATCATCAAAAAAATAGTGGTTTTTCATTTCTTAGTGGCACTCATATATGGTGTTGTGGTGGGCCCATTGGCAAGTCAGGTAGGTCGTCAGTCAAGGGCAAACTATCCATGCCAAGAAGTTGCACGGCAGTTATATCAGCGTTGGATAGAGAATCCCGAAGTCACAAAAGGTCAGCCGCTCAAGTTCATTGGCGGCGATGGTTGGATTGCTGGCTGCCTAATCTCAAATGACCCAGTAAGCCAAGGGTTACACATGAAGGTTTGGATCGATTTAGATGATAAACAGTCTCCTTGGATTAGCGCCTCAGATAAGGATCAAGCAATTTTATTAATTACCGGGGAATCAGGAAGGCTTGTCTGGCAGGGTGAGAATGTTGAAAAAATTATGAAATTAATAAAAACGTCTGAATATCATGGTGAAGAATCAGTTGCATGGACAACCAAAGAGGGGGCATCACCAGTAAAAATTCATTGGGCAATTTTACCTTCGGGGAGGTTGGAGTGAGAAGTTTAAAAGTTGTCTTTGCTGGAACTCCTGAGTTCGCCGCTGAAATTTTAAGCATGATTATTCAAGCTAAATATGAGGTAGTTTTAGTAATGACACAGCCTGATCGACCTGGTGGTCGTGGACTCAAGCTTCAGCAAAGCCCAGTAAAACAGACTGCTTTGTATCATCAAATTCCGGTTTTACAACCCCACTCGTTGAAGTTAGATAGCAAATACTCAGAAGAGGCTTTTTACGCCAAGCAAGTTTTAGAAACCAGTACTTTTGATGTAATGGTTGTTGCAGCATATGGCTTGATTTTACCGAAATGGCTCCTTGATTTAGGGGCTAGAGCATCACCCTTGGGTTGTATTAATGTGCATGCATCACTTTTGCCACGATGGCGAGGTGCCGCTCCAATTCAGCGTGCTATTTTGGCTGGTGATCAACTAACTGGTACTTGTATTATGAGGATGGCAGAGGGTCTAGACACCGGCCCTATTATTCTTCAAGAAGCTTTAACAATCAGTGCGCAAGATACCGCAGGAGTACTTCACGGGAAATTAGCCCTACAGGGTGGAAAATTGCTGAATGAAGTTTTAAATGGCCTATTCTGCGGTCAGGTTTTTAAACTTCAAGAACAAGCCAATGCGGGCGTAATTTATGCTCAAAAAATATTAAAAGAAGAAGCTAAAATTGACTGGAAAAAAGACGCGGTTGAGATTGATCGCTTAATAAGAGCGTTTTCACCAAGTCCTGGTGCTTATACTTACCTAAATCAGGCACTTTTAAAAATTGGGTTGTCAGAAAATATATTGCGTAACGCTAATGGTAATGATCAAGGACTAGCAGGTCAAATTATTCAGATTGATGAAGACGGTATTTTAGTCGCTGGACAAAGGGGAGTGCTGCGGATTCTAGAGGTTCAAAGGCCTGGAGCCAAAAAAATATCAGCAGCACTTTTTGCAAAAACTGACCATTTAGAAGTGGGGCAATGTTTTTCTACCGATCCATAAAGTGGTAAAGAAAAAAATTCTCGATCAAGCGTTATGGGAAGAGGTTTGTAATTTATAAACAAGAAATGGTTAGGATTTGTGAATACAACAAAAGTAATTGAGGTACCTGCTGTGAGTCTAGAACGAGGTGCCAGTCTTCATAGGGCACTGACTAGTTCAGTAGATTTATTTGCTCAAGTAAGGCGTGGGATTTCACTCACACAGGCTTTAGAAAGTTCCCCGAAGGATATTCGATCGGCAGTCCAGAGTCTAAGTTATACGGCGTTTAGGTTCAAACCAGCAACGCTTAAATTATTAGCAACTTACATTCCCAAGAAAATGAGCGATGAGGTTGAGGATCTTCTTGTGCTTGCGGCAGCGACTTTATACCCTGAGTCGCCGAATCATTATCCCGCCCACACGCTGGTCAATGAAACAGTAAAGGCAGCTAGTAATTTGCCCAAAATAGCCCATGCGAAAGGCATGATTAATGCTGTACTTCGGCGCTTAATAGAACATCCCCAAGACTTTGATATTTTATTGAATCGGCATCAAAATCATTATCCACAATGGTGGACATATAAATTACAAAAGGCCTATCCTAAAGAATGGCAAAAGATTTTAAAAACGAACCTTTTTCCAGCAAAGTTATTTGTGCGTGTAAACCCTAAAGTATTTACCCGCGAAGAGTATGTAGAAGAGCTTCGTAAAGTACATATGAGTGCTTTAGAAATCCCAACAGAGATTTTAAAGTTGGCGCCGCAAGCTGTCTGTTTGGAGCAATCTATGCCCATATCAAAATTACCACACTTCTCTTCGGGCGGGGTTTCTGTTCAAGATCTAGGTGCGCAGATGGCTGGGCATCTTCTTTCGCCAAAAGATGGCGAAGATGTTTTAGATGCTTGCGCTGCACCTGGTGGAAAAAGTACCCATCTTTTAGAATTGGCAAATATATCCTTAACTGCCTTAGAGATTAATCAAGAGCGATTGGCGAGGGTCAATGAAAATATTACCCGATTAGGCTTGTCAGCAAAACTGCTAATTGGAGATGCGAGTAAACCCGAGTTGTGGTGGGATAAAAAGCAGTTTGATCGAATTTTGGCAGATACGCCTTGTTCGGCAACTGGGATTATTCGACGACACCCAGATATTTTATACTTACGCAGGGAGAGTGACTTTGTTGGATTAAAAATTACTCAACAACAGATATTAAGGTCTCTTTGGGATCTTTTGAAGCCCGGTGGGGAGCTGTTGTATGTCTCCTGCTCCATTTTCCCAGAAGAGGGGGAAGAGCAAATTCAGTTATTTTTAGAAGAACATCCAAATGCTTTGCGTTTAAACTCATTAAATCAACTATTACCTTCGGAGTGGCACGATGGCTTTTTTTATGGGAAATTACAAAAATTAACATAAAACGAATGCGGTTTTTTTTAAGCGCACTAATTTTGGTAATGTTTTATGCATGCCTGAGTTTTGCTTTGGCAGAAGGAATTAAGCTTCGCCAATTTAGTTTTGAGCCAGTTGAAAAATCTTGGACTATTAGTGCTTCTTATTCGGTGGAGCTACCGGCAGAATTAGTAGAGGCGATCAAAAAAGGGATTCCTTTTTATTTTGTTACAGAATTGCAGATAACTAGAGGAAGGTGGTATTGGTTTGAAGAAAAACTCATTCAGACTAATAAAAATATCCGATTATCTTATCAACCGTTAACGCAACAATATCGTATTAGTACTGAGGGCTTTACGTATTCGGCGAACAGTATTAGCGAAGCATTGATCCAAATTGGGGCGATCGGTGGTTGGCAAGTTGCTGATTTAGCTGTTTTAGATAATGGGCAGACTTATCAGGGGGCAATGCGAATGCGCTTAGACTTAACTAAGCTTCCCAAGCCCTTTCAGATAAATGCCCTGAATACCAGGGACTGGACAGTGTTAAGCGATTGGCATCAGTTTACGATTACCCCTAAAGCCAGAGCGACAAAATGAACTCATTAGCAACTATGCCCGTGGAGTCATTAATTGTTGGCAAACAGCAGATGAGAAAAGAAATCATATTATTTGTGACACTAGTTTCTTTGCTGGCCATATTGTTGGTGAGTTTGCTTGTGGGAATGAGTGAGGATGCAAAGTTCTTTAGCCAATACTTTGTTTGGTTGTATGGGATTAATCTGGTCGTTGGTGCGATACTTTTGTTGGTGATCATTGTTTTAGTTGTGACACTAACCATTCGCTGGCGACAGCGGTACTTTGGTACAAGGTTGATAGCAAAACTAGCAATGATCTTCGGCTTAGTTGGTGTTTTACCTGGTGCTATCCTCTACTCTGTTTCACTCCAATTCGTTGGGCGAAGTATTGACACTTGGTTTAATGTGAACGTTGAGTCGGCCTTAGAGGCGGGGCTTAATTTGGGTAGATACTCTTTTGAGGTAGGTCAGGAGGACTTTTTAGAAAGAGGCCTAGCTCTTAGCATTTTGGCGCATAAAAAAAATGCCCTAAATTCTGAGGAGTTAAGTAAATTATGCACCGAAATGCCGGTCGACTCGGTCGAACTGATCAATCAGGATGGGAGGGTATTGGCTAGTCACTTTTGTAACTCAACAGAACCTAATCAAAGTAGGCAGTATCTTGAATTAATTCCAATTACTCGACAAATTGGCAGGGGTGTTATGTTAGAAACCCTTGGAAATGCAAGTCAAATTGAAAGTTATCAATATACTGCGCTATATCTTTTGCCAACTAAAACATTTTTAAAACTCACAAGACATTTACCGCCCTTAATTGTGGAAGAGGCTAAGACTGTTCAACAGGCTTA
The DNA here is from genome assembly GCA_009927445.1 of Betaproteobacteria bacterium. Lineage (GTDB taxonomy): Bacteria > Pseudomonadota > Gammaproteobacteria > Burkholderiales > Burkholderiaceae > Polynucleobacter. Next base: position 4,780 of record RFMZ01000184.1, on the reverse strand, counting down.
TAGCGACTATCAGGAAAAAACCTTAAGTCGACTAGGCCTTCGTAAAATGTATATAGGATCTTTAACATTAACGATGTTTTTGGCCCTATTTGTGGCAATTTTATTAGCATTAATATTAGGTAGGCAATTAGCTCAACCATTACTGATGCTCTTAAAGGGTACACAGGCTGTGGCACAAGGAGACTTGTCACCTAAGCCAGAAATTAATACCAAAGATGAGCTCGGGATGTTGACGCGGCAGTTTAATAATATGACCAAGCAAATTTCTGAGGCGAGACAGTCATTGCAAGAGGCAAAAGAATTTTCTGAATCCGTTTTAGCGAACTTAACAGCCGGCGTTTGCGTTTTAGATAGTAACTATTGTTTAGTTGTTGCGAATGATGGTGCTAATAGAATCTTAGAGAGAGATTTATCTGACCTTATCGGTAAGCCATTAAGTTTTGCCCCAGAGTTGCGCTTTTTTGAAGAAACGATTAGGGAGTCATTCAAGTCGAACATGGTCTCGGTAGGGGAAGTAGAAACTGATTCAGAAAGAGTCCATTCTGACCGGGTCCCGGATGTAAAGTCATCTTGGCAAAGACAAATAGCACTTTATGATTTAACGCAGACAGAAGTGGAGCTTTCACCCTTGTTACTTGCTCGCGGTACGGAATTACTAGGAAAGCAATTTATTATTGTGTTTGACGATATTACTGATGTTATTGCAGCGCAGAGATCTCAAGCATGGGGCGAGGTAGCACAGCGACTTGCGCATGAGATTAAAAACCCTCTAACACCAATACAATTATCGGCAGACAGAATCTATCAAAAATTAACTGGAAAATTAACCCCCGAGCAAGAAGATATTATTTTTAAGGGAACAAATACAATTATTGCTCAAGTTCAGGCAATGAAGTCTATGGTAAATAACTTTAGAGATTTTGCAAAGCAAAGTAAGTCACAAATGCAGGCGCTAGATTTGAATAAGCTAATTTTAGAGGTGATGGGGCTTTATGAAGATCACCATATTACCTTAGACTTAGATCCAAAATGTCCCTTACTTATAGGGGATCCTACGCAATTAAGACAGGTAATCCATAATATCTTACAGAACGCTTTAGATGCAGCTAATGAAATTCATTCCGATCCAGATATTCAAATACGAACTGAGTTAGTTAGTTACGAAGGTCTTAAAAATAAATCTGAAAATGTGGTTCGTTTATCGGTTGCAGATAATGGGCCGGGATTTTCTCCGCGAATTTTAAGTCGGGCATTTGAGCCATACATAACATCAAAAATGAAGGGTACGGGACTAGGCTTAGCTGTGGTGAAAAAAATTGTCGATGAACATGGCGCACGAATTGAATTAAAAAATAGAATGAAAGATCAATTGATCTACGGAGCAAGAATCTCTATTCTTTTTGAGAATCTCGCATAAAAATAATTACAAAAAAAGATACAGTAAAATAATTTCATAGGACAATACGTTATGGCAAATATACTTGTAGTAGATGACGAAATGGGTATTAGAGAATTACTCAATGAAATTTTGAGTGATGAGGGGCATGTTGTATATTCAGCTGAGAACGCCCAACAAGCGAGAACCATTCGTGATCAACTACAGCCAGATCTTGTTTTATTAGATATTTGGATGCCAGATACAGACGGAGTTACGTTATTAAAAGAGTGGTCTAAGGATAATAAATTGACAATGCCAGTAGTGATGATGTCAGGTCATGCCACGATTGACACAGCAGTTGAGGCGACTAGAATTGGCGCATGTAGCTTTTTAGAAAAGCCCATTGCATTACAAAAACTTTTAAAAACAGTGAGCCAAGCCTTAGAGCGAATTAGTCCAAAAGAGGCTGTAAAAACCAATAGTAATATCAAGGAGTATGTAGCAAATCAAACTTATAATGGGGCTTTTTTGAGTGCTTCAAAAGAGGCACAATTCAATTTGGCCAATAAAAATGAGGGATCCGTAACCACCAATTTAGTCTCTTCCCAAGAACTATCCCCCGGCCACTTTGATCTCCCGTTGAGAGAGGCGCGCGATATCTTTGAAAAGGCTTATTTCGAGTACCATTTGAAACAAACTGGCGGTAGTATGACTCGAGTTTCTGAGCAAACTGGCCTAGAGAGAACGCACTTGTATCGCAAATTGAAAGCTTTAGGCATTGATGTGCGAAAAATAGGCAGCCATAGCAACCCCAGCCCTTCCAGTTAGTTCGCAGTTCTAAGAACGTTGATTGAAAAATGCAAATAGCCCTGTAGGGCTATTTTGTCCAGCTTAGGGTTAATTGTGGGCTAGTTAAGAAGTAGATGATTGATCCGTTTTACAAAACTTCCTGGATCAGATAGTTGTCCACCCTCAGCAATTAGGGCTTGATCAAAAAGAGTATGTGCCCACTCTTCAAAATCCACACTAGTACTTTGGACTTTTTTAACTAGGGGATGGCTAGTATTGATTTCTAAAATGGGCTTTGAGTCCGGAGCAGGTTGGCCAGCAGCTTTAAGCATTCGCAGTAAATTACCTGACAACTCGTTTTCATCGGCCACTAGGCATGCGGGGGAGTCAGTTAATCTAAATGTTAGACGGACATCCTTGGCTTTTTCGCTTAAAACCTTTTTCATCCGGTCAAGCAAATCAACAAATTCTTTTTCAGCCTCCTTTTGCTCTTCTTTTTCAGAAACATCAGTGAGAGACCCTAAGTCTAAATCTCCTTTGGCGACAGACGTTAAGGGTTTATTATCAAAAGTAGTTAAAAAAGAAAGCATCCATTCGTCAATGCGATCTGTTAATAAAAGTACTTCAATTCCTTTTTTATTAAATATTTCTAGATGAGGACTATTTTTAGCGGCCAAGTACGAGTCAGCAGTGACAAAATAAATCTTATCTTGACCTTCCTTCATGCGAGAAACGTAGTCAGAAAGGGAAACATTTTGAATATCAGAATTTTGCGTGGAGTTAGCAAAACGAAGAAGCTTGCTTAATTTATCTAAGTTTGCATGGTCTTCACCAAGGCCTTCTTTAAGAACCTGTCCGAAAGCATTCCAGAATAATTGGTAATCTTCACGCTTAGCTTCTTCGACACTAGAAGAGAGATCTTCAAGTTGACTTAGAACACGCTTAGTAGAACTTTCCCGAATAAATTTTACATCCTTTGACTCTTGTAAAATTTCTCTAGAAACGTTTAAAGGAAGATCGGCTGAATCGATAATGCCACTGATAAAGCGTAAGTAGGTAGGTAATAACTGCTCAGAGTCATCCATAATGAATACACGTTTGACATAAAGTTTAATTCCACTGCGCTTACTTCTATCCCATAAATCAAAAGGAGCTTTTTTAGGAATATAAAGAAGCTGCGTAAATTCACTTCGACCCTCGACACGGTTATGACTATAACTGAGAGGATTTTCGAAATCATTGGAAATATTTTTATAAAACTCATGATATTGATCTTCACTAATATCATTTTTGTTTCGCGTCCAAAGAGCATTAGCTTCGTTAATGGTCTCTAATTCATCTTTAATAACTTGAGATTTAGATTCTTCACTCCACTCTTCTTTAAACATTTGAATAGGGATTGAAATATGGTCAGAATACTTGCGAATAATAGACTTAATTTTCCATGAATTAAGTAATTCAGACTCTTCAGGTTTGATGTGAAGAGTAATTGTGGTTCCTCGACGGTCTTTAGAAACTTGTTCTACAGTGAAGGCGCCATCTCCTGCAGACTCCCAACGGACCGCCTGCTCTTTGGTAAGCCCAGCTTTTCTTGACTCAACGCTAATAGAATCTGCGACGATAAAGCCAGAATAAAAGCCAACACCGAATTGGCCAATAAGTGAGGCATCTTTTTGTTGGTCTCCTGATAATTTGGAAAAGAATTCTTTGGTACCTGATTTGGCGATAGTGCCTAGATTGGTAATTATTTCCTCGCGACTCATTCCGATACCGTTATCAGAAATAGTAATTGTATTTTTTGATTGATCCACAGCAACTTGAATGCTAAGGTCAGAATCGTCCTCATACCAATTTGGATGATTTATGGCCTCAAATCGAAGTTTATCTGCAGCGTCAGAGGCATTTGATATTAACTCTCTTAAAAAAATTTCTTTATTAGAATAAAGAGAGTGAATCATTAATTTGAGTAATTGCTGAATTTCTGCTTGAAAATCAAGGGTTTCTTTGTTTTGAGTCGACATCTAAGGACCGTCCTAAAAAATAATTAAAGGTTAATATTTATATAAGATATGGGTTAATAATTCAATTTCAAGGGGGAGCATGCTCTTTAATCCCATTGAAGATAGAAAACAAATTTAGCCTTGATTTCCTCAAGAACGAAGTTGCAAGTCACAAAATCCCTTTGAAAATTATAAGCCACGCTTATTTCTATCGTTTAGAAAATATTTTGACTCATCTGATATTAAAAAGGAGGAAGCATCACCATTCAAAAAGGATTGTAGTATTTTCTAATTTTGTAAATTCGGTAACAGAAAGAGCTGAATCAATTGAGAAGGATAAAAACACAAGATTTTCAATTTAAGTCACTAAAAATTCCCGCGTATTTTTCAAACACCTGCAAAATTTCAACCGCCACCTGATTTAATATCCCCCAATAGCTGGATTGGCTTAAAAAAAGTCTAGCCTATCTTAATTAAAATCTCTTGGGGTGTTTCAGCACCCAACTTTCTGATGCTGGTGATCGATAGCCTGATTTGTGAACCATAAAATTCAAGCCCCCAAAACCCTAGTAAAACTTATACCACAAGGGTCACGTAACTGCTCGCTTGTATC
>RFMZ01000223.1 GCA_009927445.1 Betaproteobacteria bacterium | reverse complement strand
TCAGCATTATTTTAGATATGCCGAACAATCCTATACCTCTAATCTACCCATAGTCAGTCCGCCGAAGGTGTAATATCATGGAATTATTCTGAAATAAGAGGCCTTACTATGAAGCGACGCAATTTTTTAGAGCAGTCTTTAGTAGCTACCGCTAGTTTAGCCTTGCCACAGCCACTAACTTTTGCCCAAAAAGATATCCTTAGCCCAGAAACTCAGGCTCTCAGTATTTATATGAGTGAGGCAGCTAATGCGAAATTACCACCAGAGGCAATTGAACATACCAAGTATCACATGATCGATACTTTTGCTGCGATTATTTCTGGTTCAGAACTTTTACCAGGCCAGGCAGCTTTTAATTACCTAAAAAAATTTGGCTCAAAAGGCACTAGAACAGTCATTGCATCGAAGTTCAAAGCCAGCCCAATCGATGCTGCTTTAGCAAATGGCGTCATGGGGCACGCAGATGAAACTGATGACTCACACGGCCGATCGAGATCTCATCCAGGCTGTGCTGTAGTTCCGGCGGCCCTTGCCTGTGGCGAAGAGTTTCAAATTAGCGGCATACATTTGTTAAACTCAATTGCTCTAGGCTATGATGTTGGGACACGTCTTTTGATGTCAATGGGTGGGCCTAAATTTAGTTATGAAAGCCACAAAAGCTCGCATAGTATCGCCGGTATTTTTGGTGCTGCCGCAGCGGCTGCTTCTACTGCTAAATTAAACCCCCAACAAATGCGCTGGATTTTGGACTACACCTCGCAACAGTCTTCCGGGATTGCCGTCTGGGGAAGAGATACTGATCATATTGAGAAAGCCTTTGTGTTTGGCGGGATGCCAGCGCGTAGCGGTGTTACATCAGCCCTCTTAGTTCGCGCAGGTTGGACTGGAATTAATGACGTTTTTACTGGCCCAAGTAACTTTTTTCAAGCCTATGCACCTGATGCCAAACGAAATATTTTGATCGATCAATTAGGTGAAAAATTTGAAATTATTCAAACTGATATCAAAAAATGGAGCGTTGGATCTCCAATCCAAGGGCCACTTGATGCCCTGGAGCTAATTCGTAAAAGAAGTCCTTTTTCTACTAAAGATGTCGTTAAAGTAACAGTTCGCCTAGAACCTGCTGTTTCTAAAGTGGTCAATAATCGCGATATGCCCGATGTTTGCCTACAACATATGATGGCGATCATGCTAATAGATCAAACTGCCTCATTCAAAGCCTCCCACGATATACAACGGATGAATGATTCCGAGGTACTTCGTCAACGAGCAAAAGTAGAGTTGATACCGGACGAATCTTTGTCACAGTTTTTACCAGTTCGGGTAGCCCTTGTGGAGGTGACACTGGATAATGGTACAACTCTATCGGAACGCGTAGAGGCTGTGCGTGGCACGCCTAGAAACCCAATGAGTCAATCAGAAGTTCTGAACAAAGCAAGAGATTTAATCGATCCAGTACTTGGAAAAAAACAGTCTTTACAATTAATCAATGCATGCATGTCCATTGAAAAAATGAGTACTGTGAAGACCCTTGGTGCTTTACTCCAAAAAAATACTTAAGTATCCAGACCTTTGCTCGTCATCAATCTTTACTTACTTGATGGGGGCTTGTAAGAGCTCGTAAAGACGTAACCGAACGACGTTCACATGCGCTCGCATATCAAAGTATCTCTGAGTTTCTAGAGTCGGCACGTCTAATTTGTCGATCTTCATGTCAAATCGCTCAAGCTCTTCCAACAGTCGATGAACATCATTTGCGCTAGCATCACCCCGGTATAAAAGAAAGGCCTTTTGTTCAATCCCCTTTAACTCAACATAGGATTTTCCAAGAGTGAGTTTCAGACGAAAATCATACAAGGCCGGTAAATAACTAAACAAAGGTATCCCAATTGCCAATAGGGGTACTAGTACTTTAAGTAAGCGCCCTACCCATACGGCTAACCAAAAAGGTAAATGCCGATATAAAAATGATGGGCCATCTTTCATATAAATTTCTGCGTCAGCTACCTGCGGTAAATCAAGCTGACGATTCGATGGAAACTCCCCAGTAGTTTGCATCCGAGAGTAATTTTTTAATAGTTCATATAAATTACCCATCAATACATTAACAAAGCCTGGGGCAATATTTTCTCGTCCAACCAAAACAGCTGTAGCGGCAATCAAATGAATATCTCGAGGAGGCTGGTTATGTTCTAAGCTAACATTCCCGTGCGGTAATTTGACTTGGGTCAAATATGGCAATTTTCTGGAGTAAGCCTCACCTTGATTAAAGTCGACGATGGCAACGCCTGGTATCGCTGCAAATTGGTTAATGATTGGTGCTTCAAGTCCCACAGTAAATGCCACCACATCAATCTCGCCAGAGCGTAACTGATCCTTTGCTACGTCTGGACCAATTTCTAAAATAGTTAATTGCTGTTCATCAATGCTGTGTAATTTAAATAGTTCGCGAGTGAGTAAATTAGCGCCGCTCCCACTTGCTCCTATGGCAATTTTCTTACCCTTAAGCTGGTTAACGCTATTAAAACCGCCGCCCTCCTTAAAAGAGTTAGTCCGGTACCAAACCCAGTAAGGCTCATAAAATACCCCTGCAATCGAAGCTAATTTAGGATAGTCTGTTTCGTTTGCAGTGCCCGTTTGCGCGAGACCTAAGTCTACACCTGAGTGAGGATCTGAAAGAAGTTGGAGGTTCTCAACTGATCCTTTGGTGTTTCTCAGCTCAACTGTAATACCTTCTTTTTTTAACTCCTCTTTTAAACTTTCACCAAAGCGATGATATAACCCAGTCGGTGAACCTGTAGCAATCACAATGCTTTTTGGCAACGGTGGAACTAATAGCCAAATACTAATAATAGCCCCAACGATGGCAAATAAAATTGCACCAAAAATCGTAAATAGTGTTTTTTTACTGAGTTTATAAATATCCATAGTCGTTTTTATTGAGTAAATCAATTTCGAAATTTTTCTATATTTTCCTTAGACTAACAGAATTGACCTACATTTAATGTGTCTATTCAATGAATCAAGGGTTTAACCACCTCAGATCCAGTAAAATGCAAATTGATACGTAGATGATCTATTGCTAAGACATGAGCTTTCTTATCGAATGAGGCCCTCATCTTTTCATGTCAATTTGTGGACTTTTACTCCCCGGATTTACAATCAGCCTAGCCAAGCTTTACGCAGATTTAACGGCTCGACTGACTCGACAACAATGCATCTGATCAAATAATTGAGTACATTTTCATCAATAGTAGTTTCCAACACGAAAGATTAAAAATGAATCCCAGCCATATCGAAATCATTGCGAGTGCATTATTTGGTATTGCTATTATCCATACCTTTTCTGCGTCGTTTTTTGAGAGACTCTCCTACAAGCATCCCAAGCATGCTGGTCTTTTTCACTTACTCGGCGAGGTAGAAGTCGTTTTTGGTTTTTGGGCTCTAGTACTAGTAATCACCCTCGCACTCATGCAAAACACCTTGGAGGCTGTCCATTTTGTTGAAAACCAAAACTATACAGAAGCCCTATTCGTGTTTGCAGTGATGGTCGTTGCTGCGAGTAAGCCGATTCTTACTTTTACCAATTTTGTTCTCTATGAACTATCAAAAATGATTTCGAAAGTCACAACAATTCGTTTACATATTGTGATTTTTTTCATGAGCCTCTCACTTCTTCCACTCATGGGTTCATTGATAACAGAGCCGGCAGCCATGACCCTGGCAGCACTTTTACTGCGTGATCGCTTCTATCACGCTGGACTGTCTACGAAGCTCCAATATGCCATTATTGGTGTATTGTTTGTGAATATTTCGATCGGTGGAACACTCACCAACTTTGCTGCCCCCCCAGTCTTAATGGTTGCAGCTACTTGGGAATGGACAACCCCATTCATGTTTGTTACTTTTGGTGAGAAAGCTGCACTAGCAGTGCTCATCAATGCACTTCTAATTACTTGGTTCTTTCGTAAAGAAATCCCCTCCACACCAAAAGAAACTGCTCCTGAAAAAATGCCAGTGACAATTGTTTTAGTGCACTTATTATTCCTGATTTCTGTGGTCATTTTTGCCCACTATCCAGCCGTCTTTTTGTGGTTATTATTATTTTTTATTGGTTTTACTACGGCCTATTCAAAATTCCAAAATCCGCTCATTCTGCGCGAAGCGCTATTGGTCGGTTTCTTTCTAGCTGGTCTAGTGGTTCTGGGTAGCCTGCAAAAATGGTGGTTACAACCCCTTCTCCAAAGTATGACCCCAACGATGGCGTTTTACGGCACGGCCGCGTTAACCGCACTGACAGATAATGCAGCTCTTACCTATCTGGGAAGTCTCGTCGAGGGTACCTCCCACGAATTTCGAGTTGCTCTCGTTGCCGGCGCTGTTACTGGCGGTGGACTGACCGTGATTGCCAATGCTCCTAATCCAGCAGGCCTAGCTATCCTTCGAGACTATTTTGAAAATAGAGCGGTCAATCCATCCTATCTGTTTTTGGCTGCGCTCATTCCAACTCTGGTCACAGTCATCGTTTTCCGAAGCCACTAATTCTTACTTGGGCAGGCCTTCTTGGAGTGTTTCTAGGCATATTCCTGATAAAATATGGCATTGCCCCCAGTATTAACAACTGAAACGGCCTCATTCATGAAAAAAGTCTTTATTAAAACCTTTGGTTGCCAAATGAACGAGTATGACTCGGAAAAAATGGCCGATGTCCTTCTTGATCAAAGTGATTATCAAGAAACAAAAATTCTCGAAGAAGCAGATATGGTCCTACTCAATACCTGCTCAATTCGTGAGAAAGCGCAAGATAAGGTCTTCTCTGATCTTGGCAGACTGCGTGACTTAAAAGTCAATAAACCTGACTTGCTCATCGGCGTAGGTGGCTGCGTAGCTAGTCAAGAAGGCCGACAAATTATTAGCCGAGCACCATTTGTAGACCTGGTTTTTGGTCCTCAAACCCTGCATCGCTTACCGGCCTTATTGACCGAACGCGCTCGCTCAGGACG
>RFMZ01000092.1 GCA_009927445.1 Betaproteobacteria bacterium | reverse complement strand
GTTTCCTCGGCCGTGTCTTGAATGATGGCAATCACTTCCTGAGGCTTTAGTGAAGGCTTGGCCGCAAGAATTTTTGCAGCAAGGTTGGCCACATTCGGCGAGGCCATGGAAGTGCCCGACAAGGCCACTCTTGAACCACCCGGCAAATAACTTTCCACTTGATAACCATTGGCATGAACCTTCACTGTAGGTCCATAGCTGGTAAATGCTGCTTCATCGCCTGCTTTGTCCACGGCGCCAACAGTTAACAAATTTGGCAAAACGATACTAGAGGGAATGAATTCACCAAAAGATGAATCAGAGTTGCTATTTCCAGCTGAAGTGATGAACAAAATCTCAGGGGCGCTGGAAAAAGCTTTGATCAATGCTTTTTTCTCAATTTCAAAGTAGGTACGTGCAAGCTTTTGGCGCTCTTCAGTTGTTTTGCCAATGCCACACTTCTCAAGTGAAGACTCACCATCTTTGACACTTCCTCCCCAGCTCATATTCACAACACGCACTTTGTTCTTCTTAAAGAAATCCACATAAGCCTGATGCGCCAAAGCACCGCGCTTTGCAAGTTCAAGGCTAGGGCAAGGATTGGGTTGCAATTTGTAATCAAATGAAATACGTGCATTAAGCAATCGAGCCCAAGGATTGCCATCAAGGGCTATGCCCGCAACATGGGTGCCATGAACATAGTTTCCCACCAGCCCTAACTGCTCCATGGTGGGTTGAAATTGCTGCGACTTAAGAGATGAGAGAAGTTGCTTAACTTCAGATGCTTCCGAACTGTCGACGTTCGATTGCAAGTCAGAAAACCCTTTGGTACGAGACAACAAAATAGGCAACTCTTTATTGAGGCTCTTGGGAATGGGGTACAGCGCATCTTTGGATGGCTTGGAATACAAATCAAAGGCAATAAAAGTGGGCTTGCCATTTGCATCGGTTAACAATTGCTTAGGAAACAGTTTGCTGTCAACACCGCTGTCCCAGACAGCGACATTGACTGGCTGGTAATTGCCAGTAGCTGAAAGTGCAATGTTGCGTGCAGCCCAAATGTCAGCCTTTTCAACTTTGTTTCTATCAAGATAGGCGCCATATGTGGCAATTAAGGTTTTCTTAAGGGGCAATGCGGTTTCTAGTGCATAGCGAACAAATATTAAATCTGCTGCTAATTCCGAACTTAATTTGCTGCCATTTTTATTGACTGTTTTTTGCAAAACGTCTTTAACACTGCCCAGCAACTGCCCCTCGCCAATCACTTCAGCGCTGGCTTTGTAGTCCTTGATGTCATTTGAAATCACTGTATATGGGTATCCAGAGATCTCTTTGTCAATAAACTGGCTTACCTGTTCAAAATATTCAGGTGTATTAAGAGTTCCCGTTTTTTTAACTGCTGCCACCATAGCCCGCAAACGCAATGAAGAAAGCAGTTTGTCGGCCGGCTTCTCTTCTAATGCTCGGACTTTCTCTGATTTGGCCAATGCTTCATCGTAATTACCCAGCAGGAAGTCCAAACACATCAAGGTTTCTAAATATTGGCGATGTGACGCTTTGTCTGCAATTTCATACTTTTCCAAAATACCTTCCATGTCCGCCCGAATTTTGACGGTCGTTTTTGCGAAAAGTGCTTTGTCTTTGACTATCTTCTCTAATGGCTCTGAAATTTTGTAGCTGAATCTAGGAAGGTCGGCCTCTTTTTCAATGCGCTGCTTTTCAGCTGCGACGGACATACCTGCCATAGCCATTGAAATGATCAGTGTTGCAGAACCTTTGAAGCTTAGAAATAAGGACATTGAATTTCCATTGAAAAATGTTAATAGAACAAGAGAATTGCCAACCGATTAATCTTACTTCAAGGATCTAATAAAAGCATCAATCCAATTGACGCAATGCCATGCTTACTGTCTCCTTTAAATCTGAGATCAATTTGGCAATTTAGCGAATTGCGGCAACGAGTCTTGAATCTCATACCAAGAGGCTTTTGAATCAATATAGATATGATGGTCTGGTTTGCGACTTGGTTCATTTTTTAGCGCACCAAAATTCACGTGCGTGCGTTTTCGATCCATCAACACAGAAAACAATGGCGAATGGCACTTTGAACAAATCGCTCGATATCCGTCAGCCGTTTCACCTTCTCTGAAAAGCAACGACTCTCCTTGAATCACATTGATTTTCTCTGATTCAATACCGCCAATGGATGAAAATGCTGAGCCGGTTCTTCTGCGACAAAGACTGCAATGGCAGTAAAAAGCGTACTTGAAGTCATCCTCCATCTCTATTTGAATGGAGCGACACAAGCATTCACCCTGAATCATTTTTTTATTCATTGATACTATCTTCCGAAATTTGCGGACTTTTCAGATCATTTTGGTACATCCGGGAAGGGTCAAGTCATTGCAAAGTAAGCACGTTGCATAGCAGCCAAGTCAATCTTTCGCATTGAAAGCATTGCCTGCGTAGCTCTCCTGGCACCCTCGGAATTTGCCCCACCAAGATACAAATCCATTTCTTTAGAAATAACCTGCCAAGAAATTCCAAATTTATCTTTTAGCCATCCACATTGACTTTCTTGCCCACCATCCGCAATTAAGAGAGACCAATACTTGTCAATCTCAGCTTGATCTGCACAAGGTATTTGAAACGAAATAGCTTCGCTGTGAGGAAATTGGGGTCCGCCGTTTAAACCGATGAAGGCTTGCCCAAAGATGGTGAAATTAACAACGACTTCCTCGCCTTGCTTGTTGCCAGGCGTATCCGTGGGGGCTATCCAGTTATCTGCAATGGAACTGTCAGGGAATATGCTGGTGTAAAAATTAGCAGCTTCGCGCGCCTGTCCGTCAAACCAAAGGCAAGTCCTTAGTTTCATTTTTTAAAGATCCACTGGTGTCACTGACTTTTGCGCAAAGCAATAAGCCACGATTGCATTGGCGTGTCCGTGTCCAAGACCATGCTCAGTCTTTAGCCAATTCACAACTTCCATGTGCTTCATGCCTTTTTGTTTTTGAACAAGCTTGATCCAATGATCAATGGGCTGTACGTATTTTTTTTCAATGGAAGGAAAGTAAGAGGCAGGTCCTTTTAACTTTTGTTCCGAAACCATGTTGATCTCCCAGATGAATTTATTTGGATTAATTGCATAGAATACCCAAAAATCAGCGACGAAGTTTCAATT
>RFMZ01000045.1 GCA_009927445.1 Betaproteobacteria bacterium | reverse complement strand
TTAAGCCTTCAATTCCAGTGGTGTGGGCTGTATTGATGAACAAAGCCTTGCGACCTGTTTCTGGGTGTGTTCGAACCACAGGATGGGAACTGCTGAAACTTTTAGGTAAAGACTCATTGCCATCAGACTTGATGCGATCTTCCCTTGTTTTAGAAACATCGGCTTTGGCAGAAGAATTAACGCCCTGCAAACCTTCCAACAAACGTTGCATGGTGTCTGACAAAGACTCGTAAGCAGCATATTGGCAAGCAAACAAAGTGTCACCGCCAAAAGGGGGGATTTCTTTTGAAAGCAACATCGATCCCATTGGTGGTGTTTCTAAATAAGTGGTATCAGAATGCCAGACGCCTCCAAAGTTGACTTTTTCGTGCTCCAACTTTTTAACTTCAATGATCTGCGGAAAGTCGTCAAATCCTTTGACGAAAGGATACTGAATAGGCTCACCCATCGCCGTTGCAAAGTTCATGAATTGTTGCGAAGTAAGTGATTGATTTCGCAAAAAAATGACGCTGTTTTTTAAAAATACTTCTCGAATTTCTTTTGTTAAATCAGAGGACAGAGATTGCGTTAAATCCAGTCCAATAATTTCAGCGCCTAATGCACCTGAAAGTCTTTTTATTTTCATATCAAAGTGTCTTGAACTCAATTAATCAGCTGTTGCACCGGAACTTTTAACAACTGCTGCCCATGTTTTGATATCAGCGTTGAGGATGGCTTGAAATTCTTGCGGGGTGGTCTCAAAAGGCTCTGCACCAACCGCGGCAAATCTATCTAGAACATCCTTGTCCTCCATCACCTTTTTAATGTCTGCATTGATCTGCCTGGCTACATTGGAAGGAGTTCCCTTGGAGGCAAACAAGCCAAACCATGGGTTGATCACAAAGCCTGGGAAGCCAGATTCTGCAATGGTCGGAATGTCTTTGAATGCTGCTGAACGCTTGGAGCCCGTGACACTTAAGCCCTTGACCGTACCTGCTCTTATATGCTGCGCTACCGAGGGCAAGCTTGTGAATACCACTTGAATTTGCCCTGAAATTAAATCTGTCAAGGCTGGAGCCGCTCCCTTGTAGGGGACGTGCTGCATTTTGGCGCCACTGGCAGTGTTGAACATTTCCCCTAATAAATGGTTAACTGACCCATTGCCTGCTGAACCGAATGCTACTGGTTTTTGTCCTGCATAGGCAGCCAAACTTTTCATATTTGAGACAGGTACAGAAGCATTCACAGCCGCTACAAAGGGGACATTGGCCAAAGTGGCTACAGCCACAAAATCAGCTTCTGGATCAAACGGTAACTTGCTGTAGATGCTTGGATTGATAGCATGTGAGCCAACATAAGACATCAATAAAGTATGGCCATCACCTGGCGCCTTAGCGACCGCGTCCATGCCAATATTGCCACCTGCACCGGGGCGGTTTTCAATCACAACGGGTTGACCCCATTTTTCAGAAAGCTTTTGGCCGACGATGCGCGCCAACGCATCTGAAGCGCCACCTGGAGTCTGCGGCACAATGATGCGAACGGGTTTGTTGGGAAAATTGGGCGCAGCTGATTGAGCAAAAGCCACTCCCATTAATAGAGCAGAGACCCCAAAACCAATAATCCATTTTGGTAAAGCAAGCTGGTACGTCGCTTGAATTTGTTTCATTAAAAGATCCTGTCCAGGTGTTTTGATATCTGTTACAAATTATGGCACCCCGTCGTGCCAAAGGGTGTCTGATCGAGATTGATTGGAGAGTAATGCGTAGGTGTTTTTTTTCAAAATGCAGAACAACCCTGATATGCTTTTTCCGTGATCATGCCGCAACACATCGTTTAAAAATTCATTTCTTTGTGCTTGTCATGAATTAAAAAAGTGCATGAAGCACTATTTTGGGTGGTATTCAATTCAATGTACAGGCGTTTTAGTTTGTTGGTCACAACTTTTAGTCTGGAAAACCGTTGATTGGAGATGAATCTGCCAAGCGCATTCAATTTAAATTGATAACTTAGGCATATAAATTGCGTGCCGCTATTTTTAGGTATTTACACGGGCATTGCGCTCAATATTCTTTGATATGCTAAATATCGTTTGCTTCTCATTTTTAATCACCATCATTGGAGTTTGTATGAAAAGGTTCAGCCTACCTATATTTAGCTCTTCTGCACCTTCGGCCATCACCTTGGCCATTGGCGTGGGTTTGAGCGCCATGACCTTGGCCGTGCAGGCGCAAGAAAAGGTGTTGCGCATTGCCATGACTGCAGCCGACATTCCCCGCACCTTAGGGCAGCCCGACCAAGGTTTTGAGGGCAACCGTTTTACTGGCATTCCTATGTATGACGCGTTGACGCATTGGGACTTATCCAAGAG
>RFMZ01000121.1 GCA_009927445.1 Betaproteobacteria bacterium | reverse complement strand
GCTCCTTCAACCCAACGAAAGTCTGCATGAACAGCGTTTACGTCTTTAAGACGATCAAGTTCAAGCCAGTCAGCTGACGATTCAAGTCTTCCTGGGTATACCGCAAGCATTCGCTCACCGGCGCCATCAACAATCACAGCGGATATAGGAGATTGTGCGTTCTGTGTTTTTTTAACCTTTGTCGAAACGCCACGCAAATTAAATGCTTCGATTGCATTTCTGCCAATTCATCGTCACCTACACGACCCCAAAATTCAACGTTACCACCTAACGCGGCAATAGCTGCAGCTGCTGTTGCCGCCATACCGCCAAATTTATCTTCAAAAGATTCTGCTGTTATTTTTTGAGGCGAAGAAGGGATCTGCTTGACATAAAAAACAATGTCTTTCACAACCATGCCCAAACAAATGATTCGGGTCATGAAATCCTTAAACCACTTGTGGAATTAAACAAGTGCTGTTCTGTCAAATTCCAAGACAAACCAACTTCATCATTCAAGTTAAGTGCTGAGTCCCCTATCACGCGCACTATCAACTTTTCTTGGCCGATTAGAACAGTCAATAAAGTATCAGAACCAAGAGGCTCAATTAGAAAGATAGTTCCAGTAAGAAATCCTGAATCAGCATCTTTTGTAATTTGTAATTTTTCGGGTCTGATACCTAAAACAGCAGGGCCCACATATTCTTGAGTAATTCAAAGTTTTTTACCGTTCAGCAAATCAAGATGCGTCTCATCCAATTTGACAGGAATAAAGTTCATTGGTGGAGAACCCAAAAAGCCGGCAACAAAATGTGAAATAGGTTTGTGATAAAGCTCTAAAGGTGTACCAACTTGTTCGATATTTCCTTTATTCAAAACAACGATTCGATCAGCCATTGTCATTGCTTCAACCTGATCGTGCGTTACGTAAACAGAGGTTGTTTTAAGTCTTTGATGTAAGGCTTTGATTTCAGAACGCATATCAACCGAAGTTTTGCATCAAGATTGGAAAGGTTCATCGAACAAAATACTTGAGGATTTCTAACAATTGCGCGCCCCATTGCTACTCGTTGTCTTTGCCCCCCAGACAGCTCCTTTGGCTTTCTTTCGAGAAGATGCTCAATTTGCAAAATTGAAGCTGCCTTATGGATGCTCTTTTCAACCTCTTGTGAATCGAAGTCCCGCATTTTCAATCCAAAACCCATATTTTTCCTAACGGTCATATGGGGGTACAAGGCGTAGTCTTGAAAAACCATCGCAATATCGCGCTTACTTGGGTGCAAGTCATTCACAAGTTTTTCGTTGATGAAAATTTGTCCTTGATCAAAACTTTCTAAACCAGCAATCATTCTTAAAAGAGTAGACTTCCCGCAACCAGAAGGCCCCACAAAGACCAAAAATTCACCATCACGAATTTCAACGCTAAGGTCATGAATTACATGCACGTCGCCATAACTTTTTTTAACATTTTTTATTAAAACACCAGTCATAAAGGTCTCATTCTTGAAAGTTTAGTTGTGGCTTTATCCGACTGCCTGCTGCGAACTCTACAAATAGCTCAGAAAGTTGATCAAGTGAAACTTGAGCATCAACCAATGTTTCAAATTTACTTTTATTTCTTCTTAGAATTTGAATGTTGTCCTCATACTCATTGATTGGGAAATAAAACGAACGTATGTAGTAAAAATCTTTTCTTCGAATTGCTTTAGTTTCCTCAATCTTCCAAGAGTCTGCCTCACCCAGCTGAACAACTGCCCCATTTGGTTTGACCATTTCCAAGGCCATTTGCCTACCAGAATCACGCCCGCTGCATTCAAGTACAAGGTCATACAAAGCCGGTTTTTTATCTGCAACCAAAGCATGCGCGCCAAGAGACTCTGCAAATTCAAGTCTTAATGGGTTTGGATCAAAAACGCAAATATCGGAAAATCCGGAATCCTGCAAAACCAAAATGCCGCCTAAACCAATAGGCCCTGCACCAAGCACTAAGGCCTTTCCTTCACTTGCAATTTTTTTCGCCAATCGAATGCCGTGTGCTGCGGTTCCTATTGTGTCCAGAAGCAAAGGCGCCAAATGCGTCGGTATGTCTTGTGGAACAGGTAGCAAGCACTGTTCAGGAACTGCCAAAAATTCTGCGTAACCACCTGCACGTTGCCAACCAATTAATTCGTTTGCATTTCGACATAAATTCGTATGACCGGCTAAACATTCGTCACACTTGCCACACCAAACTGGAATATAAGCAAGGCATCTAGCTTTATAGAGGGGTGGTTCTTACTTTCAACTACTCCAACTATTTCATGGCCCGGCGTAACTGGCCATCCATTCCGCCATGGGCGTAAATCACTTCCACACAAAGAGCAAGCGGAAACTCGCAGCAGGACTTCATTATTTTCAATCACTGGCATTTCTGCTGTGACGATTGAAATATTGCCTTCAGGGTTAAATTTGGCAACTCTCATTTCTTATCCCTTGACAGCGCCGAAAGAAAGCCCTGCCACCAATTTTCTTTGAATTAGAAATGTCAAGATGATTGGGGGAAGTGCAATAACTGTTGCAGCCGCCATGAGTGCCCCCCAGTTTGTAACGCCCTCTCCAATAAAATTAAACGACGCAACAATTGCCGTCTTTGAACTAATTCCTGAAAGAGCTAAAGCAAAAAGAAAATAATTCCAAGAGAAAATAAACGACAAAATAATTGCAACAATTAATCCTGGCATAACGATTGGTAGGGCTATCAAAGTTAAGATTTTTAAACTACTACAACCATCAATTTGAGCACTCTCTGTTAACTCTCTTGGCAACCCATCAAAATGTGGCAACATTGTCCACAACGCAATTGGCAAAGTTATCACCGCATGAGTGATGATCAGAGCTGCATGCGTGCCTGACAGCCCAACGTTTGAAAACATGATGAACCAGGGAAGTAGGAACAAAGTCCCAGGCGCCATTCTTGCGAAAAGAGTAAGGGTGGCTGGCCAAGTCATGCGATGCCAAGATATGGCATAAGCAGCTGGAAGCGCTAGTAATAAGCCGAGTACTGTTGAACCGCCAGCAACATAAAAACTATTTAAAGTGTTTTCTAAAAAATCTGTTCTTGTGAAAAGGTGCTGATAATTTTCCAATGTTGGCGTGAAAAATAGTTCAGGTGGGTATTTTGTAATTTCAGTTCGGTTTTTGAAACTTGCAAGAATCATCCAAGCAATAGGCGCAAAAAGAACGATGCAAAGCACGATCACTTGGAGTGACATTAAATATCGCAACAGCGTTTTCATTACCAAGTCACCTTCTTTCGAAATTGAGAAAACACCAGCACAACTCCAAACACAATTGTGCTAAGAGTAATCATCAGTGCTGCTGCATAGCCAATGTCTGTAAATTCAAATGCTTTTCGATAAGCATAGATATTCAATGTTGATGAAGCATAGCCAGGACCGCCTTGAGTAGTGATATAGATAACATCAAAAAACCTGAGTAAATCTACGCTTCTAAGTACGGCAGCCGTCAAAATAGTGGGGCCCAACAAAGGCAGCGTAATGTAAATAAACTCCCGCCAACCGGTGGCACCATCAATAGCTGCAGCTTCGTATATCTTGGTGGGAAGCGATTGAAGTCCGCCTAGAACGATTAAAGCGACAAAAGGTGTCCATTGCCAAGTGTCAATCAATACAACGGTGTAGATCACATAGTCAGTTGACGCTAAAAATAGACTTGTAGGAAGGTTTGCCGCTTTAAGCAAGTAATTGGCAACCCCCATCCCCGGATCAAGTATCACAATTGACATCATGCCAATCACGACCGGGGGGAGCATGAAAGGCGACACCATGACAGTTCTGACCAAACCCCTCATAAGTTGCACTCTGTGCAAAAGCATACCCAGTCCAACGCCAAGGATAAGTTGCAGAATGAGCGCTGTGATGTACAGAATAAATGTTAATTTAATCCCGTTCCAAAATTGCTCATCTTGAATCAATGCTGTGTAATTTCCAATTCCAATGAATTTAACAGCTTGACCTATTCTGTAATCTTGAAGGCTCAACCAAAATGCATACCCAAATGGGAAGATGACCATCAGGACTACAAAAATCACAGCGGGCAGCATTAACCCATGGAGTGATGCTGCGCGCTGTGCCTTCATTTTGCGATTACTGAAGTTTTGCAAGTTCTACATCAACTTGACACATCGTATCTTTCGCGTTTCCTTGGCCAAGGAATATTTTTTGGATACCACCACCCACCAATTCTCGTGCCTCAACAACGCGACTGGTAGGAGGATAGGAAATTGCCGTTCCTGTTTTACTGATTTCAATTAAAGAATTTGCCCAAGACTGACGAATTGGAAGTTCTGTAGTCCAAGTTTTAAAGTCTGGGCCATTGAAGACGGAGGTTCTTGGTGGTGCTACACCGTTTTTAACCAGTCGTGCTTCCATTTCCGCGCTGGTTGCCCATTGCAGAAAATACCAAGCAGCGTCTTTTTTGGTTGAAAAATTTGAGACAGAAACACCCCATCCAAACACAATTGGTTTTGAAATTCCGGTCGCTTTACCTTTGGGCAAAACCTTCACACCAATGTCTTGATCACGTCCAGGGAACTTCATAATGTTGGCAAACTCATTAGAAGACTCATGAGTCATAGCCAGTTTGCCCTGCCCTAGCATTTCAATGACTTGGGTGAATGTATGATTTGCAGCACCAGGGGGGCCATAATCTTTCAGCATATTGGCATACAACTCTGCGCCCTTGACACTGTTGGCGCTACACAAACTGGGCTTGCCATCTGAGCCCGAAAAATTTCCGCCACTGTTGTATATAAAGCTCGATACCGCATATGAAATTGCACCACGAATACCGCGTGCCGCCCAAACAACTGCATCGCCTTTAGCTGGACATGCTTTTAATTTTGCAGCGGCTTCTGGCAAATCTTCAAGAAACATTGGCTCAGCAACATTACATTTTTGGAAAATACTTTTATTCCAATAAAAAAGAGGGCCTTCTAGATTGATGGGCAATCCAACCAATTTTCCACCAATTGTTTCTGCATTACGCAAGCCTTCACCAAAATCATTGAAGTTAAAATCTGGTGCAGTTGAAGCAGAAGAGTTCAGAAAAGGCGTTAGATTTGCATACCATCCGGCTTGATCGTAAATTGCGCCTTCACGAAATTTCAATGACATAAACACATCTACATCACTAGATTTAGCTTGCATCATGGTGTTTAACCTAGCTCTAAACTGCTCTTCATTGAAAATTTCAACTCTAAGACGAATCCCAGTCTTTGCTGCAAAGTCACCTGACATGTCCTTGATCGCTTGAGACCACGGATGGTTATTCAGTAATAAATTGAGCGTTTGCCCATCATGTTTTTTCCAATTGAAAGCTTGCGCTATTGCTGTGCCACTGCTGAGCAGTAATGCGGCGGCTGAAGCCAATACAGTTAATGCATTTCTCATACTTGTCTCCTTTTATTCAAAATTTCACTTACACAATTCACCTATCAAGAAGCGGTATAGCCACCATCCACAGGAATGGTTACCCCATTAATAAGATTTGATGCTGGGGAAGCAAGAAAAATTGCAGTCCCCGCTAACTCCTCTGGATCAGCCCATCTTTTATTGGGCAATCGATTCATCAACTTCTCATTAAATTCTGGATTGTCTCTGCCACCACGACTGATTTCGGTTGCAATCCATCCTGGCGCAATCGCATTGACACGAATTCCGTCTTCAGCATAGGCAAGAGCTAATGATTTTGTCAGTCCAACAATTGCAGTCTTTGCTGATGCATAAGCTGGAACTTGTGGTGCTCCAAAATAGCTGTACATCGATGCGATGTTGATGATGCAGCCTTTGGTTGCTTTTAGATGTGGCCTAAAGGCCGCGGCCAATCGAACATTTCCAAACAAGTGGATATCGACAATATTTCGGAATACTTCTGGTTTGTGCTCCTCCCAGCGAATCAATTTGCCAGCACAGTGAATAAGCACATCTAGTTTGCCTATCTTTTTTGCAATGGCCTCAACTGCTTCATCGCTGGTGACGTCCAATTCTTCATAACGGGCGCCGGCCTTAACTAAATCATCATGAGGGGGTTTTAAGTC
>RFMZ01000057.1 GCA_009927445.1 Betaproteobacteria bacterium | reverse complement strand
ACATATTTTGATAAAGTTCTGAAGCCCGTGCTTCAAATTTGATATACCAATTTGGATCTATTTGAAGTTGTTTGCCAACGTTCTCTGGTGACGAAGGTAGTGTTCTTGCAACTGCCGCACTAATTTGGTCATATGCTTTTTTATTTGTAGGTCCGTATGGAATCCGTTTAGTGAACTCTGCCTGGTACTGGGGCTTGGTAGCTTCAGCTAAAAACTTCATCGCTAAAGCTTTATTGGGGGCTCCCTTTGGAATAGCAAAACATTCAAAATCCCATAGAGCTTGATTAAAAGTAAAGCTACTTTTCCGCCATCCTTGGCAACAGCGTCAAATCTTCCATTCCAACCAATGACCATGTCTACTTCACCATCCTTCATGAGTTGAGCGTGTTGTGCTCCTGAAGCCCACCAGACAGCAATATGAGGCTTAAGTTCCTTTATTTTTTTAATTGCTCTTTCAATGCCTCCTGGCGCTGATAACACCTCATAGACTTTGTTTGGTGGAACGCCATCGGCCATCAATGCCGGCTCAAGCATTCCTGCTACACCCTTGCGGTAAGACCTTTTGCCAGGGAATTTTTTGACATCCCAAAAATCAGCCCATGTCTGCGGGCCCTTTTCGCCATAAGTCTTGGTATTCCATGCAATGACAGTTGAGAAAACATCCGTTCCAACACAGTGATCTGTATACATTCCAGGAATAAAATTTGAGACATCAATTTGTTTGTAATCTAGTGGTTCTAGCAAGCCCTCGCTGGCAGCCCTTGCAGCGCCTCCAGCACCGCTGGTAATAACGTCCCAAGTGACTGACCCTGCTTTGACTTTAGTCTTAAATCAGAGATGTTGGTCCATGTTTCTTCCTTGAAATTTATCCCAACAACCTTTGCTGAAGGTTGCCAAATAGTTGACTTTGGGCTTCCTGATAAGCACCCCAAAAGATACGAGCGTTAGCTGAGCAGCCGCATTTCCAGTGGAAAAAATGGCTGCTAACAACGCACTCACCGATACTATTTTTTTAAAAATTTGCTGTCTCAACATTGCAA
>RFMZ01000087.1 GCA_009927445.1 Betaproteobacteria bacterium | reverse complement strand
TTTATGATTTTGATATTTGAAAAAAACATATAGAAATTATCGTTTTGTATGAATGAAAATGTAACTATTCAGAAGTTGACTTCGACTAATTTTGGTTTATATTGTAACCTTTGCATATGCAAAGGTTACTATGAATTCTAGCAAGATCACCATCTCAGAAGCTTCCTCAAATCTTAAAATTTCAGTTGACACCTTACGTAGATGGGAAAAAAAAGGGCTCATTAAAGCCGAAAGAGATGATCGTAACAATCGAGTTTTCGATGTGACTGAGCTGGAAAGAGCACATCAAAAATACATCAATGGTGACTCAATTCAACATTTCGAAGTCCTTAAAGACCTTACCAAAACTGAGTACAAAACAGTTGAACTTTTTGCAGGTGCTGGGGGGCTGGCACTTGGAATGGAAAATGCTGGTTTGGAACACGAACTTCTAGTAGAAATTGATAAATCTGCAGCGCAAACACTTATTAAAAACAGACCCGACTGGAATGTTATTTGTGGCGATGCTAAAGATGTCTCATATCAAGGACTAAGCGCAGATATAGTTACCGGTGGTTTTCCATGTCAGTCGTTTAGCTATGCTGGGAAACAACTGGGATTTGAAGACGCAAGGGGCACTTTATTTTTTGAATTGGCAAGAGCCGTAAATGAAATAAGACCTCGTATTGCTGTTGGTGAAAATGTTAAGGGTCTGTTAAGACACAACGAAGGTAAAACGTTAAAAACCATGGTGAACATCATGGAACAACTTGGGTACCGAGTCTCTTTTAGGGTCCTTCGTTCACAGTACCTTGATGTTCCACAAAAACGCGAAAGACTTATTATTCTTTGTGTCCGAGAAGATACGGAAATTCCATTTATCTTTCCAAAAGAGAGAGACTACACAATCGCAATTAGGGATGCCCTTCAGAACGTCCCATTTTCAGAAGGTCAAAAATACCCTGAAAAGAAGTCAAAAATCTTAGCGCTTGTACCTCCTGGTGGCTACTGGAGGGATTTGCCTTTAGATTTGCAAAAAGAGTATATGGGTGGAAGTTTCTATCTTGGTGGCGGGAAAACTGGAATGGCTAGACGACTTTCCTGGGACGAACCTTCCTTGACTTTAACCTGTGCACCAGCTCAAAAACAAACTGAGAGATGCCATCCGGAAGAGACTAGACCACTAACAATTCGTGAATATGCACGAATTCAATCTTTTCCAGATGAATGGAAATTCGAAGGATCACTGAGTTCACAATACAAACAAATTGGAAATGCAGTTCCAGTCAATCTTGGTTATCACTTAGGTAAATGCTTAATTGCCATGCTAGATGGTAGCTTTAACGAAGCAACTATGGAATTTGCCGAACAAATAAAATCTACATCTTTACTTGTTGATCCAATTCAAAATTCGTTATTTGAAAATGAATTGGAAACCATTGAAGAAGAATAAGTTTGTTTCGGATTTATAACTTTAACAATCGAACAGCGATCGAATTAAAAAGAAAAGGGTAATGCATTGAATTCTAAAATTATTCAATGCTTACATACATTTTTATATCCTATTGAATTTGTCAAATTTACATCCAATCGAGAACTGTCATCCGGCGACCAACAATGGTTACAGGAAGAAATATATCAATATCGCCTACATGAATACTATCTTCCAGTATGGGCAAGTGCTCTTCCACCTCACCACCTATGGCTGCAGGATCAGCTATAAAAATAACAGCCTTTAATGTGCCTCTGCATCTAATCATTGCCTGTTGAACTTTTGTCATCACAGCCTTTGGGGAAGAACGGCCAGATCGTTTTGACGAATCAGCAATTGCCAATAAAACACTTGAGCAGCTGGAAGCTCCATCTCCTGGAATTATTGTGATATCTCCTATACCTTTCGGCCAAGGCATTCCTCTTTGATCTCCGATAGCTGAAAGTGCACCACGGCCACTATCACTTGCAATTTCTTGAATACTTGAAAGAACTGTCTGAATAATTCTCTTATCCTCGGAACTTACATTGGACTTCTCTAATGCCCCCGGTAAACCGTTGATACGCATACTTTCTCCTTTGTTTAAATTAAACACCTCAAATGGTACCCAATGTGCGTCTGATAATTTAAAATTTTCAGTTAGCTAACGATTGTGCTCTTTGCATTTTTTCTGAGCCATTAACCACTGAATATTTGCTCAAGAGTAAAAGAATTTATTAACAAGAAAGTAAATGAAAATGAGCATTTAAATCAGTAATAAAAAGTGCATCTTGTAATATTTAAAATACAAAATTAATCTTTAAATATTTCTTAGAGTCTTATTAATACTCTTCCCCATCTCATCCCCTAGTTCATTAAATATACCAACAACATCATTTATAGAACAAGTATTGTTAGATATTTTTTTCCATAATTCATCACCAACTAAAATATCTTTACGATCATAATAATTCTTAAATCTTGTATATACAACACTATCTATGCTTGAACCTTCAGGATTATAAGGAATAGCAAAATATGGCTCAATTTTAACTTCGGGATCTTGGCTCATTCTATAAGCTGCCCATCGCAGTGTTTTTTGCTTCATAATACGGAATTCTTTCTTATTCGGTTTGACAGTAGTTATATCAATTAGTATTTCTCTCTTATCTTTAGTTGTTATATAGACATCAACAGTACTATCAGGATATTCAATTTTTTTTGATTTCTTTATATTTTTAGATATATTACGGATATCCTCCAGTTCCTGCATTCTGTTAGGAACATAATCCATTTTATCAAGCTTTCTTAAGTATTGAATAACTTCTTCTGACAGAAATCCTAAGCATTTCTTTTGTAACTCAACAGTAAAGCCAACATTTTCACCAATTAGCTTACATGTTTGCTCATAAAAACTCATTCCCATTGTTGTTTGAATTGATTGACCCACTTTAACAAGCAATGTATTTCTTGTACCTAAAAGAGAAATCAGAAATGGAGATGTATCACCTCTTGAAATATCTTTACTTTTCTCTTGAACTCTAATTTCAAGATTAAGTAATTTTTCAACACTGTTTTTAATGATGTTTTTTTGAGTTTTAGAGAGTGGCATAAATAAATCTTAATAAAATAGTTTAAAGAGAGAATTTATATACCAATTTATGTCAAAAAGCAAAGTCTTTAAAACTAATAAATGATATTACTTTTTTGGTAAGTTCTGCAACAGTCATCTTAGAGTTTGACTCAGACTTATATCCTCATGAAACAAACCATCCTCGCCTTCAACGGACTTGAAATGTCACCAAAAGAACGTAAAAGCGTGAGTCTTTCGACGAGATACACCTTGTTTTTTCTTAGAACGAAGTTGACCGTTTTCTATTCGTCTAGAACTAGTTTTAAGATTGTCATTTTAATTTTTTAGGAAAAGATCTGGACGAACATGATTGTTCAATAGCCGGTCAACTATGTAGGGCACACATTGAAGGGTGCTAGGTCGAACGCTGGCAACCTTTGAACTAATGGGATTGCCGACTTTGTCACACAAGTAAAGCGATCCGCCGCCCACTAAGTCAAAGCAGGCATCGGGGTCGTTGCTTGCAGCACAGGCAATGGCGATGTGCTGAAAATCCTTGCACATAGACTTCAAGCCACAGGCGAAAGAAATAAAGTCTTTGTGTGTTGCTCCTAGTTCCTTGGCAACAACTGCTTGTTGTGGCGTGAGTGAAAACGCCCAGTTCATGGAGAAGACGAAGGTGATGATGACTGCAAATGGCAAAAGCTTGAGGCTTCTTGCTAATGCATATTTATGGAGTGAATTCATTTGCTAACCTTTTTCGGCCTTTATATCCATGGTCAATTGCCCACAGATTGATACTTCGGCCTCTGCTTGCATGGTCATATGGGGGTGGATTACCACGTTGGCAGGCCACTTATACTGCTATGGTCAACTGGGGGTGGTTAACTCTTTTTTGGACAATCCGCCTGTCTATTTGGGGTCAGATCAACATTGATTTAGCTAAATCTAGCGGCCAGATCATTAACGGAACTAATCAATTACAGAAAATTGACCAAACTCTTCAATCCAAAAAAACAAGGATATTAATAGCTCATCTAATTTAGTAGGTTAAAGTTGATTTCAGTTTTCATGATTAAATATCCTAATCAATTAAAGGGGAGTTAAGTGCCTACAAGATCAGATGCATACGAATTAGCTCGCGACGTAATTGTTCCCGAATTACGCCGTTTGACTCCTCAATTAAATGGTGAACAATTTCGTCTAAGAGAAATCTCACAACCCTTAATTGAAAATGCAATTCCTCCACAGGATAGGGATGTAATTATTCCATTTCAACGATCTCTTGGCGGCGAAAGTTTTCTTCGAACAGTCAAATGGTATGTTTATGACTTTGTCAGAAATGACAATTTTTGGGTGAATTTAGGTGGCGGTTTTTTTCGCAATCGAGTAGAACAAGATATAGATGAAAACGAATTGCAAGAGTCTGCCTTAGAGGAAGGGGACGAGACCGCATCTGAATATGATGGTTGGATCTATGCTTACACTTTCCCTTCTATTCAAAAGTCAGATGGACCATTTCCAATTAAAGTTGGTAAAACCGTAATTGATGTAGAACTTCGAGTGCGAGATCAGGTTCGCGGAGCAGCTTTGTTTGAAAATCCAATTATTCTGGCTAGTTGGCAAGTGCATAGAGTTACTTATACCGAAATGGCTATTCACTCTACTTTAAAAGCTAGAGGTCTTTGGATTGACGATGCGCCTGGCCGTGAGTGGTTTAAAACTACATTAGCCACTATCAGTGTGGTAGTTGGAAATATCCAAGGATGATAAATCTATCGTCGTAAAAATCCAATCGGCCACCATCCCAGCAAGACTGAATGGTGACGCAGGTGTGCACATCTCTCCTGCTGTGCTGCGAATTGGCATTTCTTGTTTTAACCCAAACCAGCAATCACAGAATCCGACACAGCCAACGTCTGCAAATGAATATCAATGGTCCACTTCATAGGATCAGAATAACCGCCCGCCAAATTCCACGCAACTGGCACCCCTGCTTGCTTGCATGCCTTAAACACTCCTTCGTCCCTGTGCTTCAGACCCGTCATAGACAAGTAGCCGCTTTCATACGGATCTAGATCCCAAGCGTCTGCGCCGGCCTGATAAATCACCAAGCCTGGCTTGTATTGGTCAATCAGCCCACGGGTAAAGCTTTGCCACTTGGCCGCTGTAAAGGCGCTGTGCTGCTTGGCGCCAATTTGGTTGCGGGTGACGTTGGTAATTTGCGATGCCAAGCCCAGGTGCTGAAGGCAATCTTCGGTGCCATCGCCATAGTGGGCATCGCCATCCAAAATGAGCACATGGTCAACATAGGCCAGCGCCTTACGAGCAGCAATGACCAAGCCATTGAAGGTGCAGTAGCCATAGCCG
>RFMZ01000046.1 GCA_009927445.1 Betaproteobacteria bacterium | reverse complement strand
AAACATGGCGTATGGAATCATCACCAATGCACGCAAGGTTTTTGCTCAAGAACCAATTAGCAAATGGTGCCAAGCAAGATTTAGTAGCCCTTGATGACGCTTCCTTTGAATTTGAACAAGGCGAAATTGTTTCTCTTTTAGGCCCAAGCGGATGTGGAAAGACTACTCTTCTAAGGATCATTGCCGGCTTACTTCCTAGAACTTCTGGAGAAGTCTCAATCGGCGGCAAGAAGATTGACGGGCCGTATGAAGATTATGGTTTTATCTTTCAGTCTCCGGGACTTATGCCGTGGAGAACAGTAATAGACAATGTACTTTTCCCAATGGACATTCTTAAAACCAATGACGCCAAAGCCAAAGCGCGCGCCATGGATTTACTACATTTAGTAGGTTTGAAAGGCTTTGAGAAAACACGCCCACATCAACTTTCAGGTGGTATGCAACAACGTGTATCACTATGCCGCGCATTGATTCATAAACCAAAGCTATTGCTTATGGATGAACCTTTTGGTGCATTAGACGAACTGACGCGCATGGAAATGAATGACTTGTTGCTTAGCATTCGAAAGGAAACAAAAGCCGCCGTTTTATTTGTCACGCACTCTATATCCGAGGCGATCTACTTGGCCGATAAAGTCTTAGTGTTTAGCAAAAGGCCGGCGAGAATTGCTTTGAGCATGACCATTCATCTGGGCACTACACGGTCACATTTGACTCGATTTTCAAATGAATTTATGCAAGCCGAGAGAAGAGCCAGTGAGGCTTTAGGGATTGTTAAGCCTGAATTTCAAGTCAACTCCTAGAGCGAGATATGAAAGGCACTTCACTAGAACGAATTTTTTACCCCCTACTGGGATTGGTACTGGTTGTAAGTTTGTGGCAGTTGGTCTGTATCTTATGGAAAATGCCAACTGCAGTTCTACCGACACCGTTAGATGTTGCTTTTGCCATTCAAAAGAATTGGGTAACGCTTTTTATTGAAGGCTGGATTACCCTTAAAGCCTCACTATGTGGTTTCGCACTAGCCCTTATTTTGGGAATTCCTCTGGCCGTTGGTGTCGCTCTTTTTCCTCGGTTAAATTTGATGTTTTACCCAATTCTGATCGCGCTGCAATCAGTGCCGAAGGTTGCGCTAGCTCCAATCTTATTAGTTTGGCTAGGTATTGGAATTGAATCAAAGCTGGCCATTGCTTGGTTGGTTGCATTTTTCCCAATTATTGTCGACACATCTGCTGGACTCCAATCAACGCCTAAAGAACTGCTAGAGCTTGCAAGAAGTTTGCGATCATCTCGGTGGCAAACATTCATCATGGTGCAGTTTCCAGCGGCCCTTCCATTTATTGTCACTGGGGCAAAAGTTGCTGTTACGCTGGCTGTAATAGGTGCGGTAATTGGAGAATTTGTTGGGTCTAGTGAAGGGCTTGGTTTTTTACTATTAAGCGCTACTTCTCAGATCAACACAGCATTGGCTTTTGCATCATTATTCGCACTTTCAATCATGGGAATGTTGGCATATCTTTTGGTCGTTTTTGTCGAAAAATTGCTATCCCCTTGGCTTCCTCCGGACAATCATAACCACTGAAATTTTTAAATTACCAATAAACTTTAGGAGACCTCATATGACAAAAGAAAATTTATCCAAATCGCTAGAGTTGCCTTCAGGCATGCCATCGTTAGAAGAAATTTTGTTCCAGTCGAGCACTATGACATGGCGCGAAAAATCGCTACCTGGTGTTTATGAAAAAATGTTCTGGCGCAATGAGGCAACTGGTGCTTCCATCGGACTCATTAAATTTTCAAAAGGTGCAAGCATACCCAAGCCCCATTCGCATGCTTCTAATCAATTCATGTTTTGTCTAAGTGGAAAATATGAATACACCTCAACAGGTGTAACTTTGGAAGCTGGCTCCTTTTATTGCAACCCGAAGGGAAATGTTCATGGCCCAACCTTAGCCCATGAAGAAACTGTTGTCATTGAAATATATGATGGCCCACATTACCCCACAACTCCAGATTGGTATACCGATGAAAGAGACGCCCACTAAATTCTGAGTCAAAAGGAATTGTCATGCTTCGCTACAAAGTTAAAACACTTGCCACATTATTCTTAATATCGATTCAATTTGTAGGAACTGCTTTTGCACAAAGCATCTACCCTAACAAATCAATGCGGATCGTGGTAGGTTACCCCCCAGGTGGAACTGCTGACCAACTAGCTCGAGTGCTTTCTGAGGGTGTTGGGAAAATTTTAGGTCAAAACGTTATTGTCGAAAACCGACCAGGCGCCAATGGAAATTTGGCAGCTGATTTCGTCGCCAAGAGCCCTGCGGATGGGTATACGCTTCTTATGACTGCGCCGGGCCCAGTATCAGTCAACATGCACGTCTATCCTTCATTGCCGTTTGATCCAAAAACTGCCTTTGCTCCAATTGCACGCGTTGCAATTGCACCATTAGTTTTGGTTGTAAACAAACAGCTTCCAGTACAGAATCTGAAAGAGCTTCTTGCATATGCAAAAGCCAATCCAAGCAAAGCAAGTTATGCATCACAAGGTAATGCCTCTAGCGGGCATCTAGCAATGGAATTATTAAAGTCACGAACTGCCTTGCAAGCAGAACACGTACCTTATAAAGGGAGCTCGCCCGCACTAAATGATCTTTTAGCAGGACATGTTCTGATGATGTTTGACAACACTACCTCTAGTCTGCCTCAAGTTAGATCTGGTAATTTGAAAGCAATAGCAATTGCTGAAGACAAAAGAATTGCTGCAGCGCCCGATATTCCTACTGTGGCCGAGTCTGGATATGAAGGTTTCTCAGCTACTCCTTGGTTTGGCTTGGTAACCACTGCGGGGACACCAAATTTGGTTATTCAAAAGTGGGTAGCAAGTATTCATGAAGTTTTGAAGAATCCCACGATCAAAGACCGCTTTGCACAAAGCGGCGTTGATCTTGTTTTCGATACACCTGAAGCTTTTTCTTACTACATTGAGTCCGAATCCCGAAAGTGGAAAGAAGTTGTCAGAATTTCTGGCGCTCGTGCAGACTAATTCAAGAAAATACTATGGCATATGTAAGTACCTTATCTTTGAAAATTTTGTCACGGAACTTTTTGTTTCTTTAGGCGCTGCAGATGAAGATGCAAAAATTGCTGCCGATTCAATTATTTCTGCTGACCTTCAGGGCATATCGTCACACGGGGTCATGCTATTACCCATGTATACAGATCGAATACTCGCGGGAAGCGTCTCCATAACGGCCAAACCCGTCATCACTGAAGATTATGGCGGACTGATAGTCATGAGCGCCGAACACGGTCTTGGTCAGATTTCCTCTGCGCATGCAGCGAAGGTATGTATCGAACGAGCAAAAGTTCACGGCATTGCTTGTGTGACTGTTCGTGATGCATTTCATTTTGGAACTTCAGGATATTGGGCAAGAAAATTTTCAGACGTCGGTATGATTGGAATGTCTTTTTCAAATACTCGCCCGTTGATGCCAGCTCCCGGTGGAGCAGAGAGGATAGTGGGTAACAACCCTCTTTCAATTGCCTTTCCATCTGCAAGCAATGAGCCTTTATTTGTCGACATGGCCATGAGCGCAACGGCAATGGGGAAAATCAGACTTGCCGACTCTAAGGGCGCTTCAATTCCCACAGGTTGGGCAACCGATTCATCTGGAAATCCC
>RFMZ01000047.1 GCA_009927445.1 Betaproteobacteria bacterium | reverse complement strand
TTCACATTAATTGGTGCTAAGTGTGCATGTACATCGGTCGAAAAGGCAGGCATATTATTTTCTTTCGTGGTTTGCATTCATTTCTTTACCCCAAAATTCAGGTGCCCACTGTGGCCAAACATACGGTAATTCATTCCAATCCTTGGCTTGCCATGAATCACTTATTTTGTCCATGTCGGCGTAGTACTCGACCCAGCTTCCCCATGGATCCCGGGTATAGTAAAAAAGGTTAGAAGCTAAAGCATGTCTGCCAATTCCAAAACCATCTGTAAACCCAGCCTTTTGCATTTGCATGGCACCCAAACCAATCTCGTCTATTGAATTTACTTGAAAGCTACTGTGTTGAAAACCTCTATGTGTGCTGTTGATTAAACCAAAGCAATGATGGTCTCGAACACCTGAGCCACCGGCCATAAAACTAACTTTTCCTGCGGCCCGGTCACTGACTTTTAGACCCAAAGCAAGGCAATAATAAGCCTCAACCTTTTCCCAATCCTGAGTGAACATCAACATGTGACCAAGTCGATTAGGTTTGATTTCTTTGGGTAACTCACGCCAAAGATGTCGGTCAACTCGAGGTACTGTTAAATTTTCAGATGGGTTTCTAATTACCGTGGTAGGGGTAAGGTTGATCCAAGTTCCCCATGGGTCTTGAAACCAGAGCCCTTCTCTGAGGCCTTTTTGAGGTGAAGCCGTAGCTGGGGTGCCAATTTTTTTCAGATGCTCTTCAAACTTAGACATATCACTTGCATAGATTCCAAATGATAGATGGTGCAAGCGTTTTTCTAGTCCTTGAATGGCGATCAACTCTGCTGGACCTTCATGCGCACTGTGCATTAAGAGTCGGTCTTTCTCAATAGACGCTCTCAGACCAAATGCCGAATAGAAATCGGAGGCAACCTTAAGATCCGGTACTTCCAGCCCGTAACCGCAAAGATGATTAACGCTTAACTTATGCATGGATTAATTCTCAATTCGGCAGAACAGCGATTGCGTTTATTTCAATCAAGTAGTCTGGGGAGGTCATCTTTGCTATTTCCACCATAGTGGAGGCGGGCAGTGGGGGATGAAAATACTCCATTCTGACTTTATGAATGGTGCTGAAGTGTTCCATGTTGCGAACATAAACATCCACTCGGCAAATGTCTTGCAGCGTTCCTCCTGCCTGTTCAACTGCAGCCTTGAGGTTTTCACATACTTGTCTAGTCTGGGCTTCAACATTGCCAATACC
>RFMZ01000048.1 GCA_009927445.1 Betaproteobacteria bacterium | reverse complement strand
GAAGCTTCAAACGACTCTTGCCCATTTGGTGAATTCACAATCAAAATGACATGGTCATCAAATTGTTCATAGCGCTCTAACTTGGAGTTCATTCGAAGGTCAACCAAGCCGGAATCCTTTGCTGCTTGCGCCAAAACAGGCTCAAGATCTTGCTGAGGTAAATTAATGACAAAAGGATATTGCGTCTCGTCTGATAAAACATTCAGCTTGACAGGGAATGTCGACACTTGAGTTTTTTTATCAATTTCTCCTATTTCATCCACTCGAAGGGCCTTAGAAAGAACTTTATCAGCTACGCCGTAACGATGGAAAATTTCCAAGGTACGACTCAGAATTGTTCCGGCTTTAGTCTCAAGAGACAGTTGTCTATCATCTTCAAAAACGACTGACGCAATTCCGTAATGCGCCAATCCCAAGGCTGTTATAAGACCTATGGGGCCCGCCCCCACTATGGCAACGGGCCTCTGAATATTTGATGACTGCTGCATTATTCAGGGCTTGATAGCGGGGTTAGGCAAGTAGCCTTCTGCCAAAATCCCCTCAGCAGTTAGCTTTGTTCCAGTTACTTCGACATTGTTGTTAATGAATTCAACCGAACGTTTCATTTTTTCTAAATTCATAGTTCCAAATCCCTTATCAATCACCTCTTGGTTTATCGCAATTCTTCGCAAAATTTTCAATTCGTCCACGATAATTTGTGGATCTAAGGCTTTTAGATACTGGGTCTGTATTCGAGCGGCCTCTTCGGGATTGGCCATTGCATCTTTCCAACCACGTAATGCAGCCTTTACAAAACCACGGACCATCTCAGGATTTGCTTTGAGAAAATCCTCTCGAACACCAATGCTGTTTGAGTAAATATCTAAGCCATAGTCACCCAAGAGCAAGCATTTTGGTTGTGCGTCCGTTACCGCTCGACGAATCGAGGGCTCACCCATTAAAAATTGATCGATTGCAGGTACCTTTTTTGCAACCAACATGGGCACTCGTGCTGCACCGTCAATATTTACTATTTTTAAAGTTGAAGGATCTACATTGTTCATTTTCATAAATGCCGCAAATATTTTGGGCATAAACGATGCACTGCTTGAGCCAATTTCTAAACCGGCCATTTCCTTTGGCGATGAAACATTGGCACCAGGATTTAAACTGAATACACAATATGGTGGCTTTTGATAGTTGGCAGCAACAATTCGAATCGACTTTCCAGCACTTCCACTTGCAACAAGGCTGGGTATGTCAATGAATGCAAATTCAGAAAGTCCAGACTCAAGGTACCGAACAGCATCAGCAGTGCCTTTGGTTGGCAAAATGGTAACGTTTAGTTTTTCCTCTTTGAAGTAACCTTTATTCAATGCCACATACCAAGGTGCGTGACGCCCTAAAGGGATAAAGTCGAGTGCGAACTTAACTTCTTTTTCTTGTGCAAATATCGAAACTGAGCTCATTGAAACAACTACTAAGCAAGTTGCTAAACAAAATTTTATAAACTTCATGGCATTTCCTTACACGGGTTGATAAAAGTAGACGGAGATGGATGCTAAGAAAATCTTATTTCGTTGCTTGGATAATGCGCTTATGCAGAGACAACAAATGTGTCTCCATGGCTCTTTTAGCTCCTATAGCATCGCGCTTAATTACTGCTTTGAAAATGGCTTCATGTTCTCGCTGTGTAATTTCAAGACCGTTTTCAGGCATGATTTTTAAGTGCCAAATAATTCCTGACCGCTCATGCAGGGGCCTTTGAGTATCGGCAAGTATTTTGTTGCCTGCAGCTTCAGCCAATAAGAATGAAACTCACGATCTATGACACTGAAAGACTCTCTTTGTCTTTGATTCAATAACAAACTGGAATTTTTCAACAGTACTTTGACTTGCTTAATTTGTTCATCAGAAATTCTTTCAGCAGCTAACGCAGCAACGTTAGGCTCCATAGCGAGGCGTGCTTCGAGCAAGGAAAGAACGTCATGCAATGAGTCTGAACGAATCACAATCCCTTTTCTAGGCAAGACTTCAATAAGACCTTCAATTTGTAAACGATGAATTGCCTGATGCACAGGCATTCTCCCTAAGCTTGTCATTTCACAAAGCTTAATTTCATTTAAAAAAGAGCCAGGGCGAAGCTCCATTGAAAGAATTTTTTCTTTAATGCTTAAGTAAGCAAGCTCCGACA
>RFMZ01000049.1 GCA_009927445.1 Betaproteobacteria bacterium | reverse complement strand
CCGACAGAAATAAACGGTGAGGTTCTGACCAGTTATATCGACTGGATGTACTTAACTTTCGTGATCACACTAGTGGGATGCCCTGCAATCTCCATCCCCTGTGGCTTAAACACAGAAGGTTTACCAGTTGGACTACAGTTGATTGGCCGTCCTCATGGCGATGCTAAATTGCTAGGTTATGCAAGGCTTTTGGAACAAGCCATTGCCTTTGATGCAACAAAACCATTTACGCAAGCTTGATTTCAAGGTGAAGCTCATTCAGCCTTAATGTTTGCATCTTTGATAACCTTTGAGAAGCGCGCAAGTTCAGATCGAAGATGCGTCGCAAACGCTTCAGATGTACTGGCGATCACATCGGCACCCAGGCCAGTAAATCGTTCTTTTACATCAGGAAGCATGCCAATTTTTGTAACGTCTGATTGCACCTTCCTGACTATTTCTTGTGGTGTTTTGACGGGCGCAAGCAGGCCAAACCAAGTAGTAGCTTCATAGCCTGGCAGTATTTCAGCAACAGCTGGCAGATCTGCAAGAGCAGGAGATCGTTGCTGTGTTGTGACAGCGAGTGCCCTTATCTTGCCCGCTCTCACCTGAGGCAAGAGCTGAGGCATGTTCTCGATGATCATTGATACCTGTCCACCCATCAGATCATTCAATGCAGGAACACCGCCTTTGTACGGAACATGCAGTATGTCGACGCCAGCCATGGACATGAGTAACTCGCCCGCAATATGCACTGAAGTTCCATTGCCGGCCGATGCGAAGCTTAGCTTGCCAGGCTGAGATTTCGCCAGCGCAATCAACTCCTTTAAATCACGTGCAGGGACTGAAGGATGAACCGCTATCAGGCTTGGTACTGCCGCCACAAGCGTAATTGGCACCAAATCGCGCAGAGGGTCGTAGGCCAACTGAGGATTAATACTAGGAGCAATAGTCAAAGGACCAGTTACGCCGAGAACCATCGTATAGCCATCTGGCACTGCCTTCGCAACTGAATCGACACCAATCGTCCCACCAGCACCTGCACGATTTTCGACAATCACAGACTGCCCCCAAATCACACCGAGCTTTTCCGCTATTGTTCGTCCAACAATATCAGCAGTTCCCCCAGGTGGATACGGAACAATTATTCGAACCGGCTTATTTGGATACGCTTGTTGAGCCATTACGGCGGGCGCGAGCGAAACCATTGCAATCAAAATGAAAGATGCTCGAAGTAATCGCGAAGCAATGTTGGTCATACTTATTCTTCGCTGCAACCAATATGCGCCACCACATTGATCTCAATCACAATCTCTGGTTTTGCAAGTCGGCTAACTTCAACCAAAGTTGAAGCAGGGAAATCGCCAGAAAAGAACTCCTTGCGTGCGCGCCAAACCTCGGTATTGTGCTCAATGCGTGTAACAAAGATTTGCATACTAGTTATATCGTTCATCACGCCACCTGCTGCAGAGATCATGTGGCCAATCTTAGTGAAGATTTTTTTTGTTTGTTCATACTCGCCAACCGCAGTCACAGTTTGCCCATCTTTTTCGCGTGCGGTCATCCCAGACACATAAACAATATCGCCCACGCGGACGCAGTTGGACCATTGCCCTGGCGGTGGCTCAGGTACTTCAGGGTTATATATTCTTTCTTTTTTCATTTTCTACTCCTGTTTGTTAACTATGCTGTTGGACTTATCAATGAGATTTTGTTCCAGTTGGGCAATTGCTTCTTAGCTTTTTCAACTTTTATAAGTTTCCGTAAAAATAGTGATGATCAATTGTGAACAAGACGTAATGGTATGCCCTACTTTCTAGATATCTCCCACCGCTGCGGTTCAAGGCACTCGAAGAGCTCAATGAGCAAACCATCAGGACCTTGAACCATCACATACTTGAATTTTTCTTCTTCGCTTATCTGATTTTTAAATAATATTCCAAGACTTTTCATTTTTCGAACTAAGTCAACTAGATCATCCGTTTCAATACCTAAATGATGAATCGGTCCACCCCGAGCACCTTTGGGGGGTTGATCGTAAAGGTGGATAAAAGATTGGTCAATTCGAATCCTGACATTTCTGACACCAGCAGCTTGCTCGTC
This sequence comes from Betaproteobacteria bacterium, assembly GCA_009927445.1. Classification (GTDB taxonomy): domain Bacteria; phylum Pseudomonadota; class Gammaproteobacteria; order Burkholderiales; family Burkholderiaceae; genus Polynucleobacter. Next base: position 2,223 of record RFMZ01000049.1, on the reverse strand, counting down.
CCATATAACTTTTGCATCAAAACATTGTTTAAAGAATTTGATTGTTACTTCAAGATTAGATGCAAAGAGATGAACATGATCAAGTGATATTTTTGGCATTAGCTACATGTAGATTTAAGTATGTGTGGCGACATCAAATAATTAGATCATTCGCAAAATCTTTCAAATCAGAATCAGGCTAGCATTTTTATTTTAAAACACACACTAGTAAGCATTACTCAAAGGCCTCGTCCTTTGCGTACCAACTCGCTCACAGTCATTACTTGAATATGAACTTTTCCAGTAAATTCAAGTTAACCATATCAGACACAGATTTGTAAGGCCAAATACCCTTCCTTGAGCCTAGTCACCTAACGCGTTAAATGACAACCACACTAAGCCCTAGGGATCAACCTTCTCTCCACTACGTTCCCAGAAATTGTCTCACCAGCATCTGAGATCAAATACAAAAGAGTAGGAACAACTTCCTCGGGTTTTGAAAGACCTAAACTTCTTTCATACATTGCCAATTCATCTGAACTTGCAGAATCTAAAAAAACAGGGGTTAAAACTAAGCCAGGCGATACAGCGTTAATTCTCACACCAAATGGCCTGAGCTCATGGGCAGCAGATTTAACAAGCCCTACTATTCCAGCTTTAGTTGTAGCGTATGCAGCAGCACCTGGCCATCCATTAGTTGCTAAACCGGAAGTAAAGGCCACAATTGCACCTGATTTTTGTGCTTTCATGACAGGGAAAAGCGACCTCAAAAGATAAAATATTCCAGAAAGATTTATATCAAGATGCCTTTGCCATTCTTCATCAGTCAAGGAATCGATAGGAGTTCTTTTTTGAATAGCAGATGTCAATATTGCCGCGTCAATGTGTCCATATTTTTTTGCACATTGGTTGATAATTTTTTCGACAGCTTGGGAATCCGATATATCTAAAATTAATGTCTCAAGCCTAGCATGATTCAAAGTATTCAATTCTGCTTCGTTGATATCAACTGCAATAACGTTTGCATTAGCTTCAGCGCAAGCCATTGCACTTGCACGACCAATGCCTGATGCCGCACCCACAACTAAAACAGTTTTTCCAGAAAAATCAAAAAGCATTTTCATAATATTGTTCTCTAGTTAGGCCGCTGGAAACCTATTGGTGATCTGTTGATATAAATTTTCAGCTTGGTTTGGGTCTTTGCTAATTGGAACAATTGCTGCAACATACTCGTCTGGCCTAACTAACACGAGTGTCCCCAAATCGATGCCTAACCGCTCAAACATCGCATCGCCAGGATCCAGCAAACTTCTATCCCTTAGCCCCCCATCCAATGGCGCGTCAAATCTAGAGATGATGAAATGCTTAAGTGCAAGCGTTTTATTCAAAGGGATATTTGGTCTTCTTCGGACGTCTTCAAAGTACAGTGCTGTGAAACTTCCCTGGCAAATGTCATGGATCCTCATTTGACTGCCTATAGGCGTGTGTAACAAATAGTTTGGCAGACGTGCTCCCACCTCTAATGTAGGTCGAGTTATTTTGGTGACCAAAGACCAATCGTCTACGCCTTTCACATCCAAACGCACACCCAACATTGATCTGGTATACGCGTTTGACCAGTTGTTATCTGTCATTGCAAGACTGACGGAACTCCGCTTTGACATAGACAATCGAGCCGCCTCTGCCATTTCACCTGAACCATACAAAGCCAAGGGACGCTGCTCCAATTCGTATCCATCCAGCACTGCCGCATCAGCCCAGCCCCTCAAAAACCAAGCCAATCGCCAAGGCAAATTAGACGCGTCTAATGCACCAGTGTTCAACCCCAAAGCCCACATAGGTGTAATCAAGTGTGCGGCATCGCCCATCAGAATAACTCTGTCGCGTCTCCAAGAATGCGCTACACGATGATGTACTTTGTAGGTGACTTTGTTGATTATTTTGAAGTTTTTAACTTCTCCAATGAACGACAAAGTTTTATCTCTCAGTTCCTGCTCAGTTGGGTCTGGCGCTTCGGGAGTCATCGGGTACAAAAATCTCCAGCAATGCGGATGCCTTACCAAAATCATCCATTCATCTGGGTCAGAAAAATACGCCAAATAGGGATAGTCACGCGGATTTTCGACATCAAGGTCCACTTCAAGATCTACAAGTGCGTATTTGGTAGGCAACGACATGCCTTCAACCTTGACGCCCATCTGCTGCCTTACCGTGCTCCGCCCGCCATCGCAGCCAAGCAAAAAA
>RFMZ01000050.1 GCA_009927445.1 Betaproteobacteria bacterium | reverse complement strand
TAGCACCGATTTGATAGCTGGAAGAATTGACTTCATGTGGGATGCTGGTGCAATCAGGCTTGTTGAACAAGGCCGCCTGCGGGCATTGGCAGTTGCGTATCCAGAAAGATGGCCAACACTTCCCAATTTGCCAACGATGGCGGAGCTAGGTTATCCAGAAGTGACTTTGACAGCATTTGGCGGAATCCATGCACCCGCCAAAACACCAGCACTCATTGTCGACAAACTGAGCAGTGCACTCATGAGTGCCCTTACAGAACCTGAAATCAAAAAAGTAGTTTTACAAGGAAATATGGTTTCAAAACCCATGTCCAAGCAAGAAACTGGAGAATTTATTAAAGGGCTGACGGTGAAGTGGGCTCCCATTGTGAAGTCTCTCAATATTTCATTAGATTAAGTCAAGTGACAGTCAATTTAGGATAAAACCGCCGTCATCACAGGGCAGCAAGCGGTATTGGGTTGGCAGCAGCTGAGCGGTTTTTAAAAGCAGGCATGAAAGTCGTTATGGCTGACATTGATGCTGACTCAATTGACAAACAAGTGAGTCGGCTTAAGTCTGAAGGCCACCCTGTAAAGGAAAAGTAACAGATGTCACGAGTGAGTCCTCTGTCCGTGAACTTGCAGAATTCGCACAAAGCAAATTCGGCAACATCCATATTCTTTTCAATAATGCGGGTATAGGTGGCGGAGCAGCTGATGACAAAAGTTTATGGGAAACCAGTATTTCCGATTGGAAATGGGTGCTTGATATCAACGTATGGGGCATCATTCATGGCATTCGTGTTTTTACGCCACTCATGTTGGCGCATCAGCAAGAAGGCCACATCATTAACACTGCATCAAAGGCAGGCTTAACTTTTGGAACAAGCTTGTATTCCACCAGCAAACACACAGTGCTTGCTATGACGGAAGCGCTTTATGTGCAACTGAAACAAGTGAACAGCAATTTGGGAGTTTCAGTGTTGTGCCCTGGTGCAGTCAATACAAATTTAAAATCAAATTCAAATCGAATTAGGCCTGTAGATGCCTTGTCTGATGAAATTTCAAAATTATCCAATCAAGATAAATCATTTCAATCAACAAACTTCATGAGCACGTATCAAAATACTGTTCAAACCCGAATGGCGGCTGGCCTTGAACCTGCAGAAATGGCTGAAATATTGATGCAAGGTTTAGAAAGTGGTGACTTTTACATCTTGCCTAATCGTCTGGAAGATGCCGGCGTTAACGAGAGATTTAAAAACATACAGGCGCGAAAGATTGAAGACCTTCCAAGAAGTTGCCCGCAGTTTAATTGGACTCACCTTCAATGAACTTAAGCTAGTTCAAGAACAATATTGTCAGACACAGGTTGACTGCCATTTTCTGTACGAACATGACCAGTGATGACATACATCTTGCCATCTATGCAGCCACCAGAACCACCTAAACGTGGTCTTGGCAATTCAGCGGCAATGGTCCAACGATCATTTTGAACATCGTACTTTTCAATCATTCGCAAGGCATCGCCTCCCGAGACATAGATTGCACCGTCATGAATGCACGAAAGCATACCGCCATGTGGCGCTAACATTCGAGATTTGGGCCACCACGTATCATCCGACGGGTCATACTCTTCAACCAAGTCAATTTTGTTACTGGAAGTAAATGCATTGCTTGAACCCACCCTTCCACCAAGTGCGTAAAGTTTACCGTTGAGCGTTTCTAACAAATGGTGATTCCTGGCAGTCAACATGGGAGCAGCTTCAGAATAAGTTTGAGATTGAGGATCGAACAAAAATACCTTGGCACTGCTTGTATGTGGTGCTAATTGATGAGGCTTCTGCCCCTTTCGGCTACAAGCAATTGAGCCGCCCGCAATGTAAATTTTCCCGTTCAAAACAGACGCTGCAGATGCACCTCTTGCTTCCGGGAGTGAAGGCAGTTCAGTCCAGATATCTGACAGTGGGTCATAAGTCCAGGCATGAGCAACTGGCTGCCAATCGTCAGGGCCTTCTTCGGGAGTTCTATAGCCACCAAAACCATAAATCAAACCATCAAGTTCAGTCACTGCCATGTGGTGTAGTGGCAAAGGGATGGAAGCTTTGCGTGTCCACTCATCTATTTGGGGGTTGTATTCATAAACAAAACGATTGGGGGTCCACCCAGTTTTGGCAGCCCATCCGTTGGTAATGCCACCTATCAAGTAGATTTTTCCATGGCACTCTACGCCTTCAAGTTCCCATGTTGGTTCAGGAAAAGGTTTTAAAGTTTTCCACTCATTGATTTCATTTTCATTTTTCATACAAATACCAGTTGTTAATTAAAGATCTGTTCAAAGAAATTCAGTCAATTTATTTGTCTTGCAGCTCTAAAGTTCTAAACAAAGGTCCCCATTTTTCTGATTGCTGCCTCATGAAACTTGTAGCTTCCTGTCGACTGACAGACATTGGCATCACATTGAGTGCCAATAGTTTTTTCTCTATGTCAGGTGTTGAAGAAATTGCGCGAAGAGCTGAATTCAATCGATCTAAAACTGCTGGCGATGTGTTGGGTGGAGCGGCCAGGCCAAAATATGTAGAGATGGTTACATCTGGAAAGCCAGCTTCCGCCATGGTGGGAACGCCTGGTTGCGTTGGCCATCTTCGGAAATGTGACTGCCAGTGCTCTTAACTTTCCACTAATTGCAAGGTTAATGGTAGCACCATCAATCATGAAGTCGATGCGCCCTGCCATCAAATCAATGCTTGAATCACTGGCACCTTTATAAGGTACATGAGTTAATTTTTGAATGCCAGCTGACTGTTTGAACATTTCAGCCAACATGTGATTGGGTGTGCCAATACCAAAA
>RFMZ01000051.1 GCA_009927445.1 Betaproteobacteria bacterium | reverse complement strand
AACTACCAAAAGAGATTTTTTGGTCATAGTCGGCTCGGCCTCCCCTGAAAATAAATGGCGTTCTCAAGTTGCTGAACTTGGGCTTGAAGATCGCATCTATTTCCAAGGTGTTTTAGACGATATGAAGCTCGTCTACACAGCGGCTGATCTTTGGTCCATCCCACCCTAGAAGACACTTTCGGCATGGTGGTGCTAGAAGCTATGGCGCACGCTGTTCCTGCAATAGTTAGTGCTGAGCAGTATTGTGGGATTTCGGCAGAACTGAGCCACTTAAAAAACGCTTGGATTTTGCAAAACCCTCTAGATACCAATGCTCTTAAAGACGCCATAGATAAATCTCTTGAGTCCAAAACCCATGAGGCTATGAGCCAACAAGCCATGGCTTGGGCTGGCACTCAAGATTGGCATCATCTTGCGCTTGCGCAAGAAGCGCTTTATTACGACGTTGCTAGGTTAAAGAAATGACCTACCAACGCATACTCATGGTCAAGTCTCACAGCATGGGAGTAGGGGATGTGCTGCGTAGTTCAGCAGCTTGGCGTGTACTCAAAGACAAATGGCCCCAAGCGCAATTGCATTTGCTTTTTCTAAGCAAACATGCTGGCTATCCCACCGAAGACTTTATTCGCCAACACCATTTGCTCGCAAGCGCAACCTTTCTAACGATCCGAGATGGCACGCCAGCTGACCCAGACGCAAAGCGCGTACCGCTGAGCGTTACCAAGCAACAAGTCATTGCTTTAAGCCAGCAATTACAGCCAGACTTAGTCATTGACTTTGAAGCCTCTGGCATTCGTTCTAGTTTGGTGACCCGCTGGGCTGCTAAAGCTGTTGGCGCTACAAGTATGGGAATAGCGCAGTTTTTTGGACGTGGACTGTTTTACGACTTCCATGCACCCAGCGTCAAAGACTATGCCGGTGCCCAAGGCCTAAAACTTCCGATGGATTACACGGAACGTGATTTTGTTGCGCTTGCGGCTCTTGGGTTGTATCGCGTTGAAACCTCTATTGAGCTACAAGTTATGGCAGACGGCGTTGCTTATGCACAAGAGTTAAAGCAACAACTTCCCGTAGGCAAGCCTGTGATCGGTCTCAATATCGGATGTGGCACTTCCGACGCTCATCCTAGAAGACCGCTAATTGAAAAAGTTGCAAATGCTCTCCATGCAATTGCATCAGATGGGCCATATGTTTGCTTATTGACGGGAGCTCCTTTTGAAAAGTCTATCAATGAGGCATTCCTGCAAGCGTTTGGAACTCAACCAGACGGTGTTGAATTTATTGATTGCGCAGGGCAAACCTCATTGGTGAACTTACAGGCCTGATTTCACTGTGTGATGTATTTATTTCGTCTGATTCTGGTCCATACCACATGGCGGTTGCATTAAAAAAACCAACAATTGCTTGGTTCATGTATGACGAACCTGCAGCTTACCACCGTTACGACTGGTGCAAATACCTAGTTCAACCTTCGGCCGAGCAGGTTGCACAAGCAATGCATACATTGTTAAAAAAAATTTAGCA
>RFMZ01000102.1 GCA_009927445.1 Betaproteobacteria bacterium | reverse complement strand
ATCGGGGCGTCCACGATATCCATTGGCATTGGGTCAAGGGGCATGCGGGGCATGTGGACAACGAGCGGGCGGATGCGTTGGCGAATCTGGGGGTGGAGCAAGCGCTGTCTCAAAAGTGACATTAACTGTCTTGTGTTTTAGAAAGCAAAAACCCCTTATGGCTGGTACATTTGGTAGGTTTTTCGCACCTTAAATCTCCCAAAAATGGCATCTAAAAAAATCTACACCATCGTTGCTGTTGCAGGCATCCTGACGGCATCCTCTGTGGCTTGGTGGTACCAAAACGCCAACAAATCTCCGATGGGTATCACGGTGCCTGCTGGCGCTGGTGGCAGAGCGGTAGGTGTTGAGCTAGTCAACGTCAAAAAGATGCTCTTGCGTGATGATGCCGAAGCGGTGGGCACCTTACGCTCACGCCAAAACGTGATGATGCGTCCCGAAGTGGCTGGACGCATTTTGGCTTTAGGGTTTGGCGACGGTACTCGCGTGAATGTGGGTCAAGTGTTGGTGCAACTCGACGACACCTTGCAACGGGCGGAGGTACAGCAATCGCTCGCGCAACTGTCTATCGCTAAAGCCAACCACAAACGTAACCAAGAGTTGGTCGCTCAAAACTTTGTGGCTCAAAGGGTTTGGACGAAAGTGCCGCAGGCCTACAAGTTTCAGAAGCGCAGGTGAGTTTGTCCTGCGCCCGCTTGGAACGCATGCGTATCGTGGCGCCGTTTAGTGGCGTGGTCGGTATTCGCAATATCAACGTGGGCGACTTTGTAAAAGACGGCGCTGATCTGATCAACCTAGAAGACATCGGCATGTTGTATGTCGACTACCGGTTGCCTGAGCGTTACCAAGCTAAGTTGTCACAAGGCCAAGTGGTAGAACTAAAAATCGATGCCTTGCCTGGGCGTTTATTCAAAGCCAAGGTAGAAGCGTTGGATCCTTTGATCGAACCCAATGGACGCTCGATTGGCATGCGTGCTGTTTTGGCCAATGGCCCTGGAGAACCCATCGCCCCTCCAGGCGGCAAAAAGCCTGATGGCAGCACTGCTGGTGGCGGACCAGTTAAGCTCGGCGGACCCTCTGGCGCAGCCCCAGCGCCGGCTCAGCCCGCTAGTAAAAACCCACCAGCGACTAACCCCTCAAAAGTTGCCGACGGCAAGTCCAACAAACCCGCCAACAACGCTGGTGCCGGCAACGGCCCCGTCAGCGGCACGTTCAATTTACCTACGCCTCAAAGCCTTGG
>RFMZ01000168.1 GCA_009927445.1 Betaproteobacteria bacterium | reverse complement strand
TCCAACCTTGGCGCACGTTGAAAAACTGTTGTTTCGCACAGCCTATCCACAATGGATGTGGAACACCGTGGTGGTCTCGGTCACAGCCACTTTCTTCTCACTGTTTGCTTCGGTCTTAGCGGCTTATGCCATTGAGCGCTTGCGCTTCAAAGGCGCCAAACACACAGGGCTTGCCATTTTCTTGGCCTACCTCGTTCCGCCCTCCATTTTGTTTATTCCGTTGGCATCCGTGGTGTTTCAATTGGGCTTGTTTGACACGCGTTTGGCGCTCATCCTCACCTACCCGACCTTCCTGATCCCCTTTTGCACATGGTTGCTCATGGGTTACTTTCGCACCATTCCGTTTGAATTAGAAGAGTGCGCCATGATTGATGGCGCTAACCGTTGGGAAATTTTGATCAAAATCATTTTGCCCTTGTCGGTTCCTGGCCTTATTTCTGCGGGCATCTTTGCGTTCACACTCTCTTGGAATGAGTTCATTTATGCACTCACTTTTGTCTCTTCCAGTGAAGTCAAAACCGTGCCTGTGGGTGTGGTCACTGAATTGGTCGAAGGCGACGTGTACCACTGGGGCGCCCTCATGGCTGGTGCACTCTTTGGCTCTTTGCCAGTGGCATTCATTTACTCGTTCTTTGTAGAGTATTACGTTTCTGGCATGACGGGATCCGTCAAAGAATAGAAAGACTTCTATGCGCACACTCAAACATATTCCCTTTTATTGGATTCTAAGTTTGAGCTTGTGCAGCCTCTCGGCTGGCGCTCAAACTTGGCCCACCAAGCCAATTAAGCTCATCACCTCTGCTGCACCGGGTGGCATTGTTGATATTTACGCCAGAAGGCACCAACCCCATTTGCAGGCTGAGTTAGGTCAGCCCATCATGGTGGAAAACAAGCCTGGCGCTTCTGGCGCCATTGCAGGCGATGCTGCCGCCAAATCCGATGCAGACGGTCATACGCTTTTCATGGGCAGCCAAAACGAGTTGGGCCTGATTGGGCAGCTGGGTGTACCCGTTCGCTACGACCCTGTGAAAGACTTCTCAGTGGTGGGCCTTACGATTGCAGGTTATCCCATTTTGATGGTCAACTCGCAGTTGGGCATTAAGACCGTGCCAGAGTTGGTGGCCTACATGAAGGC
>RFMZ01000052.1 GCA_009927445.1 Betaproteobacteria bacterium | reverse complement strand
ACAAACCCTTACAAATTGAACACAAGTCCATTAGGAAGTCACCTATCGTATAAAAAAGAGGCCGGATGGTACCGTTGTTAGTAACAGAATCGTTTAAGTGACGCTTACTGTTTTACTACGTCCACCCCCTTGGGCGGAACAAATACAAATTGAGACGAAGATAGATTTTTAGGATTGGCTTCAAAGTACTCAAAGCTGATAACCGAGCGTTGTCCCATTGCGTCCAAGATGTCTAATTTTTCTAAATTTGAAATACCACCTTCAACACGCAGTCCAATACGCACACTTTGAACACTGCTCTCTCGTATTTTTGGCGTGGCTTGCACCCATTGCAAACCGTCGGCTTCGGATTGCTCTTGCAAATAGAACTCTTTGTGTAAAGATACCAAATCAGAAGCCGTGGCAATCAAAGCGGCAGGCGAACTGCTCAGGGCTTGCGTTTGCGATCGCGCGGTAACTTGAGCAAGATCCACGTCGTACCACCACAACATATTGCCGTCAGCAACCAACGTTAAAGGATATGGTTTTTGGTAATCAAACCGAAAGCGTGTGGGTCGGATAAATACAAATACACCGCTGGATTTTTTACTTCTTGCAGTCTGCCCCGCTTTAACAGGCGGCGTCACCACTTGGCTAAATATGGCGCGGCCACTGTGTGCGGTTTTGAGAAATAACTCTAAGCTTTCTAGGCCGCCTGCGCATACTTGCAAGCTTGTTGTCAATAACAACGTTTGCAAAGCCCGTTTGCAGTTCATAAAGCCAAGTAACTTAGACCTCACGAACTCAGGCTTCACGGTTAGGGACCAAAATTTCGCGCTGGCCATTGCTACTCATAGCGCTGACCATGCCTGCTTTTTCCATGTCTTCAACCAATCGAGCAGCACGGTTGTAGCCAATTTTTAAATGGCGTTGCACCAAAGAAATACTGGCTTTACGATTTTTCAAAACCACCTCAACCGCTTGGTCGTACATCGGGTCTTTTTCGCTGGGGGTATCGCCAAATAAATCTGGCCCAATCGGATTGCCATCGCCATCCACCGTACCGCCTTCGAGCACGCCTTCAATATAGTCAGGTTCTCCTT
>RFMZ01000053.1 GCA_009927445.1 Betaproteobacteria bacterium | reverse complement strand
GTGCGTACCAAATGCAATCAATAAAAGACTAATGAACGTCTGAAAAAGATAGGCATGTGTGGGGCTGCCTTTTTGACTTTGCCAGTATCCCAAAGTGCTTAAAGTTTGCCAGTCTCTACCAATAGCAAAACTTGATCGAGCTCCAACGATCATGGTTGCATTAATACTTGTTAAAGCCGCAATTGCAACAAACAAACCTAAAGCTTTTTGAGCCTCTGGGCCAAATGCCATGCCTATCAGATCAGAGGCTGCAGTTTTACTTTCTGCCAAGCCTTTAATGCCAAGACCAGATATCAATGCGATATTTACTAGTAAATATATTACTGTGAGTATGGTCATGCTCAAGACAATTACGCGCACCATGGCTTTGCTACCGCCTTTTAGCTCGGCTGAAACATAAGCAGATTCATTCCACCCTCCAAAAGTGAGTAATACAAAAACTAACGCAAGGCCGATCATTGTTAAAGGCGGAGAATTACTAAATAAAGTAGTGGATTGAACGCTTTCATTCGTTGGTAAAAAAACACCTGCTACTACAACTGCAACCAATCCCAGCACTTCAAATACTGTCAAAAACATCTGTAGCCGCACCGAAGCGTTAACACCTAGTACGTTGACTAAAGTTAGGATCAACACAATTGAAAATGCCCAAATCGAATTAGACAATGGCCCGAAAGACCATACCTGTGAAAAATAATCACCAAAAACAAAGGCTAAAAGCGCTATTGAGCCAGGGTTGATGATGGATGCACGAGACCATGCATATAAAAAAGAAACATGACGACCAAATGCGCGATACAAAAAATGATAATCACCCCCTGCATGTGGATAAGAAGTACACAGTTCGGCATAGCAAAGCGCTCCTAATAAGGAAACTAGCGCTCCCACCAACCAAATAACTATTAACCAGCCAACATCTCCAGTAACTCCAGCAACCATAGAGGGTGTTTTAAAAATACCCGCACCGATGACGATGCCAACAATTAATGCAATTGCGCCCCAAGGGCCAAAAGTTTTTTGCACTTCATTATTTGTGTTGGAATCTTTACTCAATTTATTCATCCTTATTTATTTATAGAGTTTAAATCTCTTGAAAGATAAAAACTCAGCATCTTATGGCTTGATTTGAAGAGAAGTTTTTTAGAAATTTAATCAATAGCGTGCTCACGGCCGCAGATTGTTCTTGCTGCACCCAATGTCCTGCATAAGGAACGAGTTCGCACATCGTCATGCGCGTGCAAGTCTGGTTTTGCATTTTTTCAAATGCTCCAGGAAATTGATAAGTTCCCCAATCGCTTTGACCAGAAATGAATCCAGACGGTACGTCAATAGTCTTGCCTGAAAAAAGATTTAAAGCAGGTTGGCAAGATGCCTCTGTGCCACAACGGTACCAATGCAGCCCACCTTGGAAACCGGTTCGCTGATAGCTTTGTGCG
>RFMZ01000054.1 GCA_009927445.1 Betaproteobacteria bacterium | reverse complement strand
AGATTGCGAGAACCACTAAAGCCAAGGACTTTTACTGTGCCACTCTACCCAGTTACACCTGCAATTTTCTGTTTGGCTTGTGCTTACCTAACTTACTCTAGTATTAGTTATGCAATTAGCCAAAATGCAGTTCATATATCACTTCTTGTATTGATTAGTGGTGGATTTTTCTTAGTCATAATCCATTTTCGAGAAAAATATCACACCAAAAAGACTATTGGCTTTAACAGTGAACGTGCTTGAGTCTTATAGAGCTAATTACGCTTACCATTTAGTTCGACTGCTGCGCTCAATACTTTTTGCTGAGCCTTCATATTAGGCCCATCAACAGTACCGCTCACTTTCACATAACTTTGGTCTGGGCGTTCATAATCAAAGGTAAAAGAAGCGCCGCGCAAATGACCATTGGTTACGTTAAATGTTTTACCGCCTAGCCTAAGACTTCCTTCAAATTTTTGATTTTTTTGATTAAGTTCGAGTAAGCCCTTTTGTCCTGAAATTCGAATGTCCCATCGCCCCTCAATTCTGGCCGGAACAATCCAAAAAAAACCTTGCCCCCGGTCTACCTCAATCACTTCATCAGCATCCCAATCACCCATACTGAATGAATTCGAAACTACGCGGGTACCAGCTTTCATTTTTTGCAATATGGGTTTTAACTTAATATTGAGATCAGGCAACAAGTAAAGAGTGACCACTGTGGCTGTTGTAAAGTCTTCCTCAAAGATATCGCCTCGAATAATGCGTACCCTATCTTTCACACCAGCACGCTCAACATTACGTTGCGCAAAAGCCGCCATATCGGGGTTGTATTCAATACCAACAGATTTGGCACCAAACTTTAAAGCTGCAGCAATAGCAATCTTTCCGTCACCTGCTCCTAGATCGTAGACAAGGTCTTTGTCTGTGACCTTGGCTGTAGCCAGCATCTTGTCTACCAATTGGTCAGGTGTAGGGACCCAAATTACGTCTTTTCCTGTCTGACCTATGTCTGGCTTGTATTTTTCGTCACCCAACGATTGCGATATAGATGTCAAGCTAAAACAAAAGAAAGGTAAAAACAAATAAATTTGTGATTTTGAAATTAATTTCAATTTTTTCTCCTTAGTAAATTACGCATCACGCGAGATCGTAAAAGTTTAAATGGCTATATATTACTAATTTCTTCTTCCTGAACGGACTGTGACAACTATGAGGCCAGTGCTTAAATCCAACACGGCATCTGAAACGTAAGCATCTTGCAAAATTGCATCGCTTTTCGACTTGATACTGTCGCGCACTGAATGTGCCAATTTGGCGTCACTAGGGGTGCCTTTATGTTTGGGCACAGCATCTGAGTTCTGAATACTATTTACAACTGAACTGATGAATCGTTCTGATTCAATTGTATTTTTAATGAACTCGAAGACTTGTTGCTTGGCCTTGATAGTCGCTGCTTTAAGCGCCTCATCCCTCTCTGTTTGGTATAGGCTGCCAACTTGCGCAGTGGCAGTCGAAGTTAAGAAATCAAACTTTCCGTCTACTGTATAGAAAAGCTTAATGTTGTAGGCATCTTTTTCAGAACCACCTAAAAAAGTGGTGGCCACCTTATTTAGACTTACCGCATCTCTCTTTGTATGGGTGCAGGCAACAATCAATACAAGGAAAAGAGCCTGTAAGTATTTCACGACTGATGGATTTACCTTTGCGGCGCT
>RFMZ01000090.1 GCA_009927445.1 Betaproteobacteria bacterium | reverse complement strand
TATTTCAGCGGTGCGATACCTGACGCTCTACCCACAGGCTATAGCGCGACATAGCAAAGCAAATACAGAAATAAATCAGGGTAATAAAGAGGTAGGCTTCTAACTTGAACGGGCGCCAATTGGGGTCGCCACTGACAGCCAATCCGAGTGCGCCAGACAACTCATACAAACTCACAATAGTCACCAAAGAAGTGTCTTTGAAAATCGCGATGAAATTGTTCATCAAACTAGGCACTACATGCGCTAAAGCTTGCGGTAATACGACCTGTCGTTGTGTTTGCCAGTAACTTAAACCCAAGGTGTAAGCGGCTTCTATTTGTCCACGTGGGATCGCTTGCAAACCTCCGCGCACAATTTCTGCGGTGTAGGCGGCAGAAAACAATGTGATGCCAACGAGCACGCGAATCAATACATCGGGTGATGTGCCAGTAGGCAATAACAACGGCAGCATAAAACTAGCCATGAACAGCACGGAGATCAAAGGTACACCACGGACCAGTTCCACATAAATAATGCATATGCTGCGCATGGCGGGCATTGAGCTTCGACGTCCGAGTGCCACCAAAATAGCCAATGGAAACGCCAGCGTGATAGATAAAGTAGCCAACATCATCGTCAAGGGCAAACCGCCCCACTGGTCTGTAGGGATGTAGACAAGCCCTGTGGGAACGCCAAACCATTTGCCGCCGCCCATCAAAGCGAAAAACAACAGCCATACGCATATCCACGCAACTGCTAAATAGCGATTCCATGATGTAGGCCGACAACTCATCACCAACAGTAAAGTAAGCGCAAGGGTTGCCAGCAGAGGCCGCCACTGAGCATCAAAGGGATAGCGCCCAAACAATATCGAGCGGTATTTTTCTGCCACTACGCCCCAGCATGCGCCGATATCACGTGCTGCCTGGCATTGGTCTGCGTCTGCTAAGAAAACTGCATGGAATACAGACCATTCCAATAGGGATGGAATAGACCACAGCAAGAGTAGAACAAGCAGTACTGAGGTGATTGCACTAGCCGGCGTTCCCCATAAGTTGTGCTTGGCCCACAGCACAATTCCGATGTTGTGTGAAGGCGG
>RFMZ01000055.1 GCA_009927445.1 Betaproteobacteria bacterium | reverse complement strand
AGCTTCGCTGGTTAGTACTTGGTAGCCGGAAGAAGGATCGACGTAGGTGTCTTTTCCGTCTTCGCAGGCTGTACGGTGAATGTCTTCTACAGTTAACACTTTCTTAGAGCCTTTAATTCAGAAATACCCAAAAAAAATCAAACCTAAGGGTCAAGATTTTGTTGATCTTGGCGCTCAAGAAAGTACTGAATTTAGGTTTTTCTTTTAGCGCATTGCTGGGGCGCACTGTGTAGCCTGAGATGCCAACTATCTTTGTGTCTAGGACTGAAAGATACAACCACTCCGTCGTTTCCTCCATGAGGTAGTCGATGCGTTGGGGAACAAGGCTATTGAAAGTCATTATTTAGGCTGGTATTGCAGTGTTGCGTAGATTCCGCGACCGGGTGTGTTGTAGCCGTATATTTGATAGTAATTCTTGTTGAAGGCGTTATCGATAGAAACAACTCCCCTAAGCCCATCATCGAATTTATAAGATGAATGCAATCTAAATACCGAATATCCTGATGTGTACGTTTTTACACTAGCAGGGCTAGTAGTTATCCGGCTTGAAGTACTCTGAACTCCGAAGCCTGTGTCAAATTTTTCATTGAATGAGTAATTCAAATCAAAGTTGCCAAAATTCATAGCTTTATTTTGTACAACAACAGCGCCTTGATTGACCGGCGACTGATGGGTAAGATTTAAGTTCATTTGGATGTTGCTGATCCGTTTTTTTAATTGGGCTTCAAAACCAGTGTTGTGTGAAGAATTAACGTTTTCATATTGCTTAACGCCTTGGGCAGCAAAATATGCATTGGAAACTGCAGTTGATCCAGCAGCAATCAGGCTTCTGTAGCTTGTATCAAAAATCACTGCGCGTGCAAAAGTAGAGTCATTTGAATACTGCAACCCAAGCTCATTAGTTTTCGCATACTCTGGCTTTAAAGCTGAGTTACCTCCAGAGGAGGGATCATATAGTTGCCCTAATGTTGGAGCAGCGGCAGCCGTTGAATTCGCAACTGTGGCTTTGAGGTTACTGTTAATCAAATATCCAGCGCCTATTAAATAAGTATTTGTATTGCTTGCCCCAGGGAGCATGTCGTGACTTAAATTTAACTGAGTAGACACTTTTCCATAAGAGGAGAGTAACCCAATGTAAGCGCGTGACTTGATAGCTTTTAGTTTTACGCTTGCATTAGCGCCAAGATAATCGATCGACTCTGATCCCAGTTTTGAGCTATCTTTTTCATAACCAAAACTTAAAGATTGATCGCTAGTTAAAGCATATCTATTGCTCCAACTTAAAACCTCATGATCCGTTATGTAACGTCCGTATAAAGTATTAAAGGCTCCGTTTGTCAGAGTCTTCGTGTCATTTTGAGAATGTGCAATTGAAAAATTCGAAATCCAATCAGAAGTAATCTTATTTTTTGTATAAAACTGAGCTATCTGCGTTCTAGCTTTGTTTTCCCAAAGCTCTGTTGTAGCACTTGCATAGTAATTATCAAAGGAGCTTTTACCACCAGAGTGAAATAATTTAATTCCAATGGAATTTTGAGAGTCGATTATTTTTGTAATCGACCCTCTTAAACTATTTTGCTGATATCCATTAGGGCTTGGATTGATACATCCTGTGTAATTTGCACACCCAGTTGTACTGTTGTACTTTGCAGAAGAAATAGCCTCAAAGCCCTTACTCTGATTGTGCGCAACTGAAAAACTGTAACGAATATCATCATCTCCACCATCAAACCCTGTACTCGCTCGAGTTGAGTTGTAACGACCATAAGTGATACTCGCTGAAGGATTAAACCCCCTTACGTCTTTAGAAGTTGTTATCAAGTTAATCACGCCGCCCATGGCACCAGAACCATAAACTGCCGCAGCGTTACCTCGCATTATTTCGATACGATCAATTTGATTTAACGGAATCATATAAATTGGTGAAGAACCACCCGTAGCGTCTTGCGATGAAAAAGGAATCCCATCAACCAAGACCATGGTTTGCGTAGAACCTGAGCCTCTCATATAAATAGAGATGGGTGCCCCAATGCCACCATTACGCGCAAACTCAATGCCAGCATGACCGGCGAGCAATTCAGATATATCTCCAGCGTTAGATCTAACAATCTCTTCTTTGGTTATCACTGAGATGGCGGGTATGGCGTCAGATAACTTCTGCTCCATTCGAGTAGCAGTCACTTCAACTGGATTAATTTCAATAACTTCAGCTACAGCTGGCAAAAAAATCGATGGGGTTAATAAAAAAATCGCAAGCAGGCGCGCTCGCACGAAAGAGCAATAAACATG
>RFMZ01000058.1 GCA_009927445.1 Betaproteobacteria bacterium | reverse complement strand
GATACACAAGGCGTTGCACCTTTGAGTAAAACCCTAGACAGCATTGGCGTTTTTGCTAAAACTATGGCTGAAACCGCTTTGGTATATGACGCTTTAGTGGATGATCACAAGCGCGCGACATCCGCACATGCAATGACAACAGAATCTGCCCGTAAATTACTACAAGGGCTACGCATTGGTCGCATCGCACAACATGAATTGAAAGACGTACAAGCGGAGATAGTCAAAGCATATGAAGAGACCTTAGAGTTTTTGAAATCAGCCGGCGCACACATCACTACCCTAGAGCTTCCATGCGCCATTGCAGACTTGGCCCCTATGGCCGTCAACATCATGGTGACAGAGGGTGCAGCGGCTTATGGCGCTTTGGCCAATGATTTAACCAAGCCTATGGATTCAGGTATACGTCCTCGCCTGCAAGCGGGGGCTAAATTGTTGGCAATAGATTACATCGCCGCCTTGAAACCAAACATTATTGAAGAAACAGTTTGCAAACGCTTTTGATCAAATCGATATATTTGCAACGCCCACAGGCTTAACTACTGCAGTGCCTCTGACCGAAGTTAATCCGTCTGCCCCGCCTGTGCATTTCACAAGAATCTTGAATGTGCTGGATATGTGCGGCGTGTCTGTGCCCGTTGGATTAGATGCGCAGAGTTTGCCTATTGGTTTTCAAATGGGCACAGCAGGCGGTCGAGATGCGTTTTTGATTGAAGTGGCTACTGCTTTTCAGACTTTGACGCAGTTTCATTTGGCGAACCCTCAACCTAAAAACTAACCGCAGTCGATACAAACCCAGGTACCCGTGGCGGGACTTTGTATTGGCCACTCTTCAGCAGAACTGATACTTTTACGCTGCATCTCTGGTGATAAAAATTGAACCGCCTTTATTACTCCAGCATGGGTAACCCATACAACCTCTGAAGTATTCATAGAAAGAACCTGTTGCAGCGCATTGGCAACACGGTCAATAACTTCTTGTGTACTTTCTTCACCGCCAAATCGATAGTTAGGGAAATCTGCGGTCCAAGCATCAAACTCGGATAAAGGAATGTCATCCCATGCATGCATTTCCCATTTTCCAAAATCCATCTCGCGTAATCGGTCGTCAGCTTTGGGGCCAAGAAGATCTTGTCGCTTACTTTTAATCGACATTGCGAGCT
>RFMZ01000059.1 GCA_009927445.1 Betaproteobacteria bacterium | reverse complement strand
ATTCATAACAGGCGTGACTTTAACAAGGACTCCTAATGGATCTAGCAGATGTACTTCAACATGCAGTAACGCAAGGCGCGTCTGATATCCATTTTTGTTCTATGCAGGCGCCATGGATCAGGGTGCAGGGAGAACTACGCATAACTAATTGCGGTAATTTGCAAAGGGCCACAGGAAAACCATGCGATTCAAATAGCGCCGCGTACATGCGAAACGAAAACGGATATCGCCAGCAAAAAGCGCACAGCGCATACTGGCTTACAGATGCATTGGCTTCTTTTATGGAAAAAAGTGTGTATGCGCACTTCTTAGAAGGCCACGAGGTCGATTTTTCTTTCACTGTTCCAAGCCTTGGTCGTTTTCGTGCCAATCTATTTAAAAGCCTCAAGGGCACTTGCGCAGTTTTGCGATATATCCGCGATGCCATCCCCTCTCTAGCAGAATAAATGCCCCAAAAGTATTGCCAGATTTACTCAAAAGCGCTGGGCTTTTTTTAGTCACGGGCCCGACTGGCTCTGGAAAATCCACCACTTTGGCGGCGTTGTTGCATCACCTTAATCAAACTACGCAACAACACATCATCACCCTGGAAGACCCCATTGAATTCATACACACCAACCAACAGTGCTTGGTGTCACAAAGAGAGATAGGGCACCACAGCAAAAGCTTTTCGCATGCGTTACGTGCGGCATTGCGCGAAGACCCTGACGTCATTTTGGTCGGAGAGTTGCGCGACTTGGAAACCATCCGCCTTGCACTGACCGCCGCCGAGACAGGTCATCTAGTGCTAGCGAGCCTCCACACCCGAAGCGCCGCAGCTAGCGTCGAGCGCATCGTCGATGTTTTTGATAGCGTAGAAAAAACCTTGGTTCGGACACAACTCAGTGAAGCTTTGATCGGTGTGGTGTCGCAAACGCTCCATCGCCCCTTGAAATGCGATATGCAGCGCGCTGTTTTTGAAGTCATGGTGGTGACACCTGCCATCCGGCACCTGATACGCGAGGGCAAAACCACGCAAATTCACAATGCCATCCAAACTGGAGCGGCTTACGGAATGCAAACCATGGCGCAAGCTATGCAAGCAGCAACGGCTTAGAGCGACACAGTCGCACTATGATGCACGGCAAGTTCAACCCAACCTAAAGAGTTCACCATGTCAAGCATCAATCCAAAAACCTATGAATCCGCACCTTCCACCCATGTCGCTTTCATCGGCATGGGCGTGATGGGCTACCCCATGGCGGGCCATTTGGCGTCTGCCGGTCACGCTGTCACTGTTTACAACCGTTCAGTCGCCAAGTCGCAAGCTTGGGTCGCTGAATTTGCCAAATCCAAAGCGCCTAAGAGTGCGCTTACTCCGCGCGAGGCTGCGGCCGGTGCTGATATCGTGTTTTGCTGCGTCGGCAACGACGACGATTTGCGATCGGTCATCTTTGGCGCTGACGGCGCCTTGGCTGGCATGAAAGCCGGTGCCATTC
>RFMZ01000060.1 GCA_009927445.1 Betaproteobacteria bacterium | reverse complement strand
GAGCGCCAGATTGTTTCGATCTGGGCTGGTACTTCAGGAAAGCTCGATGATGTTGCAGTTGCAGATATTCGCCGTTTTGAATCTGAACTTCTAGATTTCATTGGCCGCGAACGTAAAGCAATCTTTGATGTTATTTCAGAAACGAAGCAACTAGAAGATGACACAGTTAAGTCGATGGAAGAGGCAGTTATAGCTTTCAAGACTCGATTTGTTCCATCAGTTGCAGCTCCTGTAAAAGATGCACCTGCAGAAGCTTTAGATAGCGAAGCATCTGAAAAAATTATTAAGCACGTCCCACCGGCGGTGAAGAAGTAACTCATGGGTGCCCAACTTCGCATTTATCGCAGACGCATGCGATCCGTTAAAGCGACCAAAAAAATTACGAAAGCGATGGAGTTAATCTCTGCCTCTCGTATTGTTAAGGCGCAACAACGAGTCACTGCATCAACTCCATATTCTTTGGAATTGACTCGTGCGGTTTCAGCGATTGCTACCTACTCTTCAACGAATCATCCCTTGACAACACCTTCACAAAATCCAATACGTGCAGCAATTTTGATTATTACTGCTGATCGTGGCATGGCGGGCGCATATTCAAATAATGCAATCAAAGAAGGCGAACAGCTTGCAGGCTTACTGCGAGAGCGTGGACTTCAAACAGTCTCATATCTAGTCGGTCGTAAAGCTGTGAACTATTACCGCTTCCGTAATCGAGCAGTTGCTGCTTCTTGGACTGGATTTTCAGATAACCCAACATATGAGAATGCAAAAGAGATTGCGGATTCATTGATGAACGCATTTATTGCTGATGCGCAAACAGATGTCAACGGAGTAGATGAAATTCATATTGTTTTTACCGAATTCCAATCAATGATGACTCAAAATGCAGTTGCGCGTCGTATGTTGCCACTTGAAGTTGTGGAAACAAGTGAACCAATTGCATCGAGCTTACTTCCAATGTATGAATTCGAACCTAATGCAGGAACAGTGCTCAACGCACTTCTTCCTCGATACATTGAGGCTCGAGTGTTTAATGCGATGTTGCAATCTGCCGCATCGGAACACGCAGCACGTCGTAAAGCAATGAAATCAGCAACTGACAATGCTGATGAACTTATCAAGTCGCTCACA
>RFMZ01000075.1 GCA_009927445.1 Betaproteobacteria bacterium | reverse complement strand
ATAACCTAGCTGCGAGAGCGTGGAATAGGCAACAACCCGCTTGATGTCGTTTTGCACAATCCCTAAAAATCCCATGAATAAAGCAGTAATCGAACCAATAATTAATATGAACGATAACGCGGCGTCAGATAATTCAAAGAAGGGTGACATCCGACTCACCATGAAAATACCAGCCGTGACCATCGTCGCGGCATGGATTAAAGCTGAAATCGGTGTTGGGCCTTCCATCGAATCTGGCAACCAAACATGTAAGGGGAATTGCGCTGATTTACCCATCGCCCCGATAAACAAACAAATACATGCAACTGTCATCAAGTTCCAAGAAGTCCCAGGTAAGTTTTGCGCCAAGATATTTTCAGCTTGCCCAAAAGCCTCTTGATAATCCATCGTACCAGTCGCAGCTAAAATTAAACCAATTCCTAAAATAAACCCAAAATCACCAATCCGATTGACGAGAAATGCTTTCATATTGGCAAAAATGGCCGTCGGTCTCGTATACCAAAAACCAATTAACAAGTAAGAAACTAAGCCGACCGCTTCCCAACCAAAAAATAGCTGTAAAAAATTATTACTCATGACCAACATCAACATGGCAAAAGTAAATAGCGAAATATAGGCAAAAAACCGGTTATACCCCTCATCTTCAGACATATAACCAATGGTGTAAATGTGCACCATCAATGACACAAATGTCACCACCACCATCATCATCGCTGATAAGGGATCAATTAAAAATCCAATCGATAAAACTAATTCGTCGCCAAGGCGCATCCACTCATACAAGTTGCCATTAAATCGCGCCCCAGCCAAGACATCGAGTAGGACCGTGATCGATAAGCCACAAGCAACCGCTACACCCAATATCGTGATTCGATGACAGGCTCTACGCCCTAATAAATTCCCCAAGAACTTCGTGCCAAAAAAGCCAGCAATGATTGCACCGAATAAAGGTGCTAATGGAATAGCAATTAATAAAGTTGTATTCAAAGCAGCAGTCATTGTCTTATCTATCAAAATACACCCTAACCTTTTAACTGCCCAAGATCCTCAGTACTGACGGTATCACTGCTGCGGAATAAAATGACTAAAATTGCCAAACCAATAGCCGCCTCAGCAGCCGCTACGGTGAGTATGAAAAATACAAATACTTGACCCAACATATCCCCCAAATAATGGGAGAAAGCTATAAAATTGGTGTTCACCGCAAGCAACATCAGCTCAATTGACATTAATAAAACAATGATGTTTTTTCGATTTAGAAAAATACCAATAATGCCAATGGCAAATAGTATTGCTCCAAGTACCAAATAGTGCGCGAGTGTAATTGTCATTTATTTTTCTCAATCTGCCGATTCTGGTTTTCGGAAGCCATGGATACGATCCGCAAGCGATCACTCGCTTGGGTGCGAATTTGCGATCCAATATCTTGTGTCTTGTGATCTTTGCGTCGACGAAGAGTTAAGGCAACCGCCGCAACAATCGCCACGAGTAAAATCACCCCAGCTATTTCAAATGCAAAAACGTACTCGCCATAAATTAATTTACCAAGACTCATCGTATTACTCTCGCCTGGCGGAACTGCCATCGGATAGGGCCTGGTAGTGCCAACAAACCCCCGAACCAAGACCAAGGTCATCTCCGCCACAATCACCGCGCCAACAATCGATGCGACCGGGATAAACTGCTTAAATTGACTCCGTAAATGGGCCACATCTAAATCGAGCATCATCACCACAAATAAAAATAAAACCATCACGGCGCCAACATACACCAAAATCAAGGCGATGGACAAAAATTCTGCTTTCAATAACATCCATATACCAGCGGCATTAAAAAAAGCTAATACTAAAAAAAGCGCTGCATGGACAGGATTTTTGGCAGTAATGACACGCAGTGCCGCAATTACCAAAACTGTGGCAAAGGCGTAAAAGAAGATAGATTGTGGATCAAATGTCATAAAGCGCTTTATCGGAACTTGGCATCAGAAGTCTTGTGCATGGCGATCTCTTTTTCAAATTGATCACCTACAGATAACAACATGTCCTTCGTAAAATATAAGTCGCCACGCTTTTCTCCATGATATTCATGAATATGCGTTTCAACAATTGCATCTACTGGGCAGGCTTCTTCGCAAAATCCACAAAATATGCATTTGGTTAAGTCAATGTCGTAACGGGTAGTTCTTCTGGTCCCATCATCGCGCTGATCTGACTCAATCGTGATTGCCAAAGCCGGGCAAACCGCTTCACATAATTTACAGGCAATGCAGCGCTCTTCGCCATTCGGGTACCGACGCAATGCATGTAACCCCCGAAATCTCGGGGACATCGGCGTCTTTTCCTCTGGATATTGAATCGTCGTCTTGGGGGAAAACAGGTATTTTCCCGTCAAACTCATCCCCTTGAAAACTTCTTTCAATAACAAACTGTTTAAAAATTCACGAATCTTCTTAAGCATCGATTGATTTCCATTCGCTAATTATTGTCTTACTTTTCATTAGTTCCAAACACTCCAAGGGGATACTACCCATGCGCCAACAACCACAATCCAAAAAACCGAAATTGGTATAAATACCTTCCAACCTAACCGCATAATCTGGTCAAAGCGGTAGCGCGGTAGCGAAGCTCTTAACCAAATAAAAACAGATAGTAAGAAAAATGTTTTAGCAAACAACCAAAAAAATCCAGGTATATCTCGCAAAATAGGTAAATCAAGAATCGGTAACCAACCACCCTAAAAACAACGTGGCACATAGCGTGGTAATTAAAATCATATTGGCGTATTCCGCCAAAAAGAACATGGCAAAGGCCATGCCAGAATACTCAATCATATGCCCTGCAACAATCTCCGACTCTCCTTCAACCACATCAAATGGATGACGATTTGTCTCTGCCACACCAGAAATAAAATAAATCATAAACATCGGCAATAAAGGTAACCAATTCCAAGATAAAAAATTCAAGCCGTGCTCAGCGAAAAATCCTTGTGATTGCGACCGGACAATATCCCCTAAATTTAATGACCCCGAAATCATTAACACCGAAACGAGCGCAAAACCCATTGCAATCTCATACGAAACCATCTGCGCTGAGGCACGCATCGCTCCTAAAAAAGCATATTTAGAATTCGATGCCCAACCAGACAAAATCACCCCATAAACGCCAACCGATGTAATTGCCATGACATACAGTAGTCCAGCGTTAATGTCGGCAAGTATCATGTCCGCCTGGAATGGCACAACTGCCCAAGCCGCAAATGCCGGAGCAATTACCATAATCGGTCCAACCAAAAATAGTATCCTGTTAGCCCGTACCGGCGATATAACTTCCTTTAACAATAATTTTAAGGCGTCGGCAATTGGCTGAAACAGTCCTAAAGGACCAACCCGATTCGGGCCAAGCCGCGTATGCATCCAACCAATTAACTTGCGTTCCCATAGGGTTAAATAAGCTACGCAAGCAAACATCGGCAAAACAATAATGACAATTCGAACCATAGCCCAAACAAGCGGCCAAAGAGCGCCAAAGAGCGCCTCTCCCTCGGTAGTGATTATCTCAATCATGCCCGCTGTACCTCTAAGCGCCCAAACATGGAACCTAATAAAGCACTCGCTGCAGTGCCCGCAGAAACTCGGACCACTCCCTCAGCAAGCCCTTGCTGCATCGTGGCTGGCATTACAACTTGCAAGCCGTCTTGCAAGACCCGAACTGAATCGCCTTCCTGTAAATCCATCTGCTGAAATAAACCCACCGGTAAACCAACCTTCATCGCTCTTTTACTATCAACTGTTAATTGTAAAGAGGGCGCACGCCGCACAATCGCATCAGTAAAGTAAATCGGCACATCGGCTAAACGCTCCAAGTCCTGCCCCAAGCCAACCGGTGATAAGGAATGAGATCCTACAGGTTGTATTTCACAGCTCGCTTCGTTATTGAAGAGCGCTTTTATATCTAAACCATCTAAAGCAGAATTTTTCACCTCTTCAACCGTGTTGAAATTAAACCCGTCTATTCCTAAAGAGTCACCCAAGACACGCAAAACTTTCCAAGCCGGTCTTGCTTGGCCCATAGGCCTAACCGTTGCTTGAGAAAACTGGACATCTCCCGCAATATTGATGTATGTTCCAGCTTGTTCGGTATAAGGTGTTATCGGTAAAATCACATCCGCTAAATCGAGTAAATCACTAGTCATATAAGAGGATAAAGCAATCACTGTTGCGGCTTGGCGCAAAGCTAATTGAGCTTGCATTGGATTGACTAAATCGGCAGTGGGTTCAACATTTAATAAAATCACTGCCCGTGCTTGGCCATCTGTTAGCGATGATACCCTCGAATCTACCGATACCGAATTGCCGTTTGCCGATAACACCTGAGCTCCAACAAAGTTTGCCCCTTCACCTAAAAAGCCTAAACTAGAGCTGGTTTCTTGTGCAATCCATGCCGACCAAGCATGCATTTGCGAAAAATCCGGATGCGCTAAAACGGTGTTCCCAAGAAAAATGGCAGAGCTCTTACCTGACATCATCGACTTGGCTAAAGCCTGTGCCATTGAGTCGGTTTGCGTCGCACCAGCCGGCGCCGTAATCCCTTTTTGCTGAGCAATCGCCACAGCTAAATGCTCTAAAGCCTGCAACCAAAGCGAAGGAGCCAGTGCTTGTGCACTCGCGGTTGGAATAAGCCAGTCATCTCCCCCACTATCAATTCGCATTAAGCGTAAACCTGTCTTGGATGCTTTTCGAAAGCGCGCCGCAAGAATAGGGTGATCTTTACGTAAAAAACTGCCAATCACTAATGCCCGGTCTAAGCGATCAATAGCCTCAACCGCTAAACCTAACCAACTCACTTGTGGCTTAGCGCGAAAATCTGACTGGCGTAAGCGGGTCTGTACTTGCGAAGAACCTAACCCAAGAGCCAGTTTTTGTAACAAAAATAATTCTTCAACCGTCGATATAGGGTGGGCTAGTGACGCAATACTACTTGCACCA
This sequence comes from Betaproteobacteria bacterium, assembly GCA_009927445.1. Taxonomy (GTDB): domain Bacteria; phylum Pseudomonadota; class Gammaproteobacteria; order Burkholderiales; family Burkholderiaceae; genus Polynucleobacter. The sequence goes on along the minus strand of RFMZ01000075.1, from coordinate 6,036 downwards.
TGGTCTTGCTTAACGCCTTTTAAACCATCCACGACATAATCTAAGGCCGTCTGCCAATCGCACTCTAACCACTGGCCATTTTGCTTGACCATTGGCTGCAAAATCCGCTCCGAACTATTTAAACCTTCATAAGCAAAGCGATCCTTGTCAGATATCCAACATTCATTTATCGCTTCGTTTTCTAATGGCACAACACGCTTGACTTGTTCAGCCTTGGTCTGCACAATAATATTGCTTCCCAAGGAGTCGTGTGGACTAATTGACTTCTTTCGCCCAAGTTCCCATGTTCTAGCAGCATATCGAAATGGCTTACTAGTTAAAGCCCCGACTGGGCAAATATCAATCATATTGCCAGATAACTCTGAATCAACCGTTTGGCCAACAAAAGCAGTAATCTCTGAATGCTCACCACGATTGAGCATTCCTAACTCCATCACGCCAGCAATCTCCTGACCAAAGCGAACACATCGCGTGCAATGAATACAACGACTCATCTCCTCCATAGAAATCAACGGGCCAATATTTTTATGAAATACAACCCGCTTTTCTTCTTGATATCGCGAATTCGATTTACCATAACCAACCGTCAAATCCTGTAATTGACATTCGCCACCCTGATCACAAATTGGGCAGTCTAAAGGATGGTTAATCAGTAAAAATTCCATGACTGATTTTTGAGCCGCCACAGTTTTGGCCGACTTCGTAAAAACTTTCATCCCAGCATTGACCGGAGTCGCACAGGCAGGTAAAGGCTTGGGAGCTTTTTCAACCTCCACCAAACACATCCGACAATTCGCAGCAATTGTTAATTTTTTGTGATAACAAAAATGCGGGATATATGTGCCTAATTGATGGGCAGCCTGAATGACCGTTGACCCCTCTTTAACCTCTACAGGCTTACCATCAATCTCGATTTGAACCATTCTTTAACCCACCCTCATCCAGAATTACAGTCTAGTGACCCTATACATATTCAGGCACTAAACATTTCTTATGCTCGACGTGATATTCAAACTCACTCATATAATGCTTTAACATTCCTCGGACTGGCATCGCAGCAGCGTCCCCAAGAGCGCAAATCGTTCGACCCATAATGTTGCCAGCCACATCACCTAACATCTCTAAATCTTCCAGTCGACCTTGGCCGTGCTCAATCCGATTTACCATCCGCCATAACCAACCAGTCCCCTCTCGGCAAGGTGTGCACTGCCCACAGGATTCTTCATGATAAAAATACGATAAACGAAGTAATGACTTCACCATACAACGCGTCTCATTCATTACAATCACAGCGCCAGATCCAAGCATTGAACCAGCTTTTGAAATACTGTCATAATCCATGTCCGTAGACATCATCATTTCTCCAGGTATTACCGGCGCAGATGATCCCCCAGGAATGACCGCTTTAATCTTGAGACCATCTCGCATTCCCCCAGCTAACTCTAATAGCTTTGCAAACGGCGTGCCCAGAGGAATCTCATAATTTCCAGGTCTTACAACGTCCCCTGAAATAGAAAATATTTTTGTACCACCATTATTCGGTTTACCTAATTTCAAATAGGCTTCAGGCCCAACTTGCAATAAAAAAGGTACCGCAGCAAAAGTTTCCGTGTTGTTGATGGTTGTTGGCTTACCAAATAATCCATAACTTGCCGGAAACGGTGGTTTAAATCTAGGCTGCCCCTTTTTTCCTTCTAAAGATTCAAGTAAGGCAGTCTCCTCACCACAAATGTAAGCACCGTAGCCATGATGCGCATGCAACTCAAAAGAGAAGTCTGATCCTAAAATTTGCTTTCCTAAATACCCCGCAGAACGCGCTTCTTCAAGCGCTTGTTCAAAGATCGTATACTCCTGCCAAATCTCACCGTGAATATAGTTGTAACCAACCGGTATTCCCATAGCGTACGCGCCAATGGCCATGCCCTCAATTAAAGCATGGGGGTTATACCGCAAAATATCCCGATCTTTAAAGGTGCCAGGCTCACCCTCATCCGAATTACAAACTAAATATTTATCACCCGGTAACTGACGTGGCATAAAACTCCATTTCAAACCAGTCGGAAAACCAGCTCCACCCCGGCCTCGAAGTCCGGAGGCCTTCACTCTTGCAATCACCTCTTCAGGAGGAATTTTCTGCTCAAGAATATTTTTTAATTGTGCGTAGCCGCCACGTGACTCATAGTCAGCCAAATGCCAATTACTACCATTTAACCCAGCTAAGATTAACGGGTTGATATGCAGGGTGTGTAATGAACTCATGCTCGATTACCCATTTCTTTGGTTTCGTTTAATTCTTGAATTACAGTAGTTTTCTCCGAAGTACTAGCTACCTGATTTACTCCTTGGCTAGCCGATAACTCCGCTAATAACTGATCAATACGATCATTACTTAACCAACTACACATCCGCTTATTATTGACGAGGGCAACAGGCGCATCCGCGCAAGCGCCCATGCACTCACCCTCAACCAAGGTAAAAGTGCCACAGGGTGTGGTCTCATTAAAACTAATCCCTAACTTTTCTTTGAGATACAGCGCAGCTCGCAAACCGCCAGATAATTCACAGGGCAAATTGGTGCACACAGACAACTTAAAAGTACCAATCGGTTTAGTGTTGTACATATTATAAAAAGTTGCTACCTCCTGCACAGCAATTGGTGGCATATCCAATATCTGTGCTACTAGTGCTATGGCGCTAGCATCTAACCAACCAGTTTCATCCTGAACAATCGTCAAGACCGCCATCACCGCTGCTTGTTGTTGATCAGCCGGGTACTTCGCAATATTGCGATGAATTTCTTGGACCGATTTTTCTGAAAGCTCTACCATGCTCATGCCCTAACGATCAATTTCACCAAAAACGATGTCTTGTGTACCGATAATTGTGACTGCATCCGCAATCATATGTCCCCTAGCCATCTCATCTAAGGCGGCAAGATGCGCAAATCCTGGGGCTCGAATCTTGAGCCGATACGGTTTATTCGCTCCATCCGAGATCGCATAAATTCCAAATTCACCTTTGGGGTGTTCAATGGCAGCATACGCCTGCCCAATGGGCACGTGCATTCCTTCAGTGGCTAATTTAAAGTGATGGATCAACTCCTCCATATTCGACTTCATGTCAACTCGAGTTGGTAATGCGACCTTGTGATTGTCCGTGATAACCGGCCCAGGATTAACGCGCAACCAAGCAATACATTGCTGAATTAAATGGTTCGACTGACGCATTTCTTCTACCCGAACTAAATAACGATCGTAACTGTCGCCATTGACCCCTACCGGAATATCAAATTTCAATTGATCATAAACTTCATAAGGTTGTTTCTTACGCAAATCCCACTCAATCCCTGAGCCGCGCAACATCGCTCCAGAAAATCCTAACTGTAAAGCACGCTCGGGTGATACCACGCCAATACCCACTAAACGTTGCTTCCAAATACGATTATCCGTTAATAAAGTCTCATACTCATCCACATAATGAGGGAAGCGGTTTGTAAAATCTTCAATAAAGTCAAGTAGTGATCCTTGGCGATTGGCGTTCATTTTATCCATGGCTTTTTGACCACGAATTTTATTGGCACTATATTGTGGCATGTCTTCCGGTAAGTCCCGATACACCCCGCCAGGCCTGTAGTAAGCAGCATGCATCCTTGCACCTGAAACCGCCTCATACATATCAAATAAATCTTCACGCTCTCTAAAGGCATACAAAAACACCGCCATCGCTCCCACATCTAAGCCGTGACAACCTATCCACAGCAAATGATTGAGTAAGCGCGTGATCTCATCAAACATCACACGAATATATTGTGCCCGCAGAGGAACTTCAATCTGTAAGAGTTTTTCAATCGCCATGACATAAGCATGCTCATTGGCCATCATGGAGACATAATCCAAACGATCCATGTAAGGCACATTTTGGATCCATGTTCTGGTTTCTGCTAATTTCTCAGTAGCTCGATGCAATAACCCAATGTGCGGATCCGCCCGCTGAATAACTTCCCCATCTAACTCGAGAACTAAACGCAAAACTCCATGAGCTGCAGGGTGCTGTGGCCCAAAATTGATTGTGTAGTTTTTAATCTCCGCCATACTAGGTTCCGTAGTTCTCTTCCCGAATTACCCGAGGTGTTAACTCTCTAGGCTCAATCGTGATAGCTTGATATATCACTCTTTTTTGCTCAGGATCATAACGCATTTCAACTTGACCAGAAACGGGAAAATCTTTCCGAAATGGATGCCCAATAAAGCCATAATCCGTGAGGATCCGTCTTAAATCATCATGGCCATCAAAAATAATCCCGAATAAATCAAAAGCCTCGCGCTCATACCAATTCGCCGAGCTCCAAACTCCCGTCAAACTCGGTAACACTGGAAAGTCATCTTGCTCTGCCATCACCCGAAATCGCAAACGCCAGTTATTCTGAATCGATAAAAGATGCGATACTGCGGCAAATCGTTGCCCTGTCCAAAGACCATCCCCATAGGACTGGTAGTCTACGCCACATAAATCCATTAATTGCTCAAAACCAAATTCGGGTAAGACTTTTATCTGCTTGGCAATTTCTAAATAATTTACGGACTGGACAGTCATAGTCACTTCATTGAGCGCACACTCAATATGTGCTAACCCAGAAAATCGCTTTTGAAGAAGTTGCTCTAAATGGACTAAACGCTCATTCATCGAATCATTTACGCTTTTCTAGCAATGGTTGAGGTGCGACGAATCTTCGCTTGTAACTGGATAATTCCATAAATCAAGGCTTCTGCTGTTGGCGGACATCCAGGAACATACACATCGACCGGCACAATGCGATCACAACCGCGCACAACCGAGTAAGAGTAATGGTAGTAACCACCGCCATTAGCGCAAGATCCCATTGATAAAACCCACCTCGGCTCCGGCATCTGATCATAAACCTTCCGAAGTGCAGGCGCCATCTTGTTACATAAGGTCCCAGCCACAATCATTAAATCAGACTGCCTAGGCGATGGTCTGAAAACAACACCAAATCGGTCTAGGTCGTATCGCGCCGCTCCGGCATGCATCATCTCTACAGCACAGCAAGCTAGCCCAAAGGTCATTGGCCAAAGCGAACCTGTCCTAGTCCAGTTAATCAACTTATCAGCTGAAGTTGTAACAAAACCTTCTTTGAGTAATCCCTCTAATGCCATAGATTCAATTTGCGCTTAAAACTATTCCCAGTTCAAAGCGCCCTTTTTCCAAATATAAACAAAGCCAACGACAAATTCCAAAAGAAATACAATCATTGAAAAATAACCAGCCCAACCAATTTCTTTGAGTGCAACTCCCCATGGGAATAAAAAAGCAGTTTCTAAATCAAATAAGATGAATAAGATAGCAATCAGGTAGTAGCGCACATCAAACTTCATTCGCGCATCTTCAAAAGCGTCAAAACCACACTCGTATGGAGAAATCTTTTCTGCATCCGGATTGGATGGGCCAATGATCTTTCCCAAAAACATGGGCACAAAACCAACAGCAATCCCTACTAGGATAAACAAGAAAACTGGGAGGTAGTTAGATAGGTCCAATTGGCTTCCAAATTAAATTCAAAATATCATAAACATCTGAATTGTAAAGCAGTTCTATGACAAAAATTACTTGGTGCCGACGGCGAGACTCGAACTCGCACAGCTTTACGCCACTACCCCCTCAAGATAGCGTGTCTACCAATTCCACCACGTCGGCATAAAACTACATACATAATTGATATTTTAGCCTTTTCCTAACGATGTGGCAAAAAAATCACCTAAAAAAAGCTGATAAGCACTACTTTGGTACTGTCGATCCCGATGGGGGAACAACTTCTTTCACAGGCGATGGCAAAGCGTCTGTCGTCCGATCAGTTGGAACGCCACTAGCCGGCTTTGAAAGTACCCCCGCATCCTTGGAGTGATCGGTCCCTAAATAACTAATCGAGAGTGTGCTGAGGAAAAAAACTGCCGCTAAAATACCCGTAGTCCTTGAAAGGAAATTAGACGAACCAGTCGCACCAAAAATACTCCCCGACGA
>RFMZ01000137.1 GCA_009927445.1 Betaproteobacteria bacterium | reverse complement strand
GGCCGCAATTTTTCATTTAATGACACATGCTTTTTTTAAAGCATTACTTTTTTTAGGTGCGGGTAGTGTGATTATGGGGATGCATCATGATCAGGATATGCGCCGGATGGGGGGCTTATACAAATATATGCCTATCACATGGCTCACTTCCTTGGTAGGTAGTTTAGCCCTCATTGGGACGCCATTTTTCTCCGGATTTTACTCTAAGGATTCGATTATTGAAGCGGTTGCGGCTAGTTCAATTTACGGGTCCACTTTTGCATATTGGTCAGTAATGATTGGGGTTTTTGTAACGGCGTTTTACTCCTTCCGAATGTACTTTTTAGTATTTCATGGAAAAGAGCGATTTGGCCATCATGACCAGGCATCTGAGCATGGCCATGGTGAGGATCATCATGGCTTAGCGGCTGATCAAAAGCCGCACGAGTCACCTTGGGTAGTTACATTGCCACTGGTTTTATTAGCTATACCATCAGCAGTACTTGGATTTTATACGATCGAACCGATGTTAATTGGGGACTTTTTTAAAGAATCGATTCTGGTTGATTCGGAAGTGCATCCTGCAATGACAGAGTTATCTGGCATGTTTCACGGAGCCGTTACGATGGCCCTGCACGCCACCTCGACAGCTGTATTTTGGTTAGCCTTTGCGGGTGTTTTTTGTGCTGCGTTATTTTACTTATGGATGCCGCAGATCCCCACTGCATTGGCGCGTATTTTCTCGCCATTAAAGGCCGTATTAGACAATAAATATTATTTAGATACTTTGAATCAGGCTATATTTGCCAAAGGTGCCCTCTTCATTGGTGGAAGTTTTTGGCGCGGTGGTGATCAGAAAATCATTGACGGATGGTTTGTAAATGGCAGTGCCAAGCTTGTTTCTTGGATTGCCAGCATAGTCAGGCAGGTGCAATCTGGGTACTTATACCACTATGCCTTTGCCATGATTGTTTGTGTCATTGGAATAATGACCTGGACCCTTTATACCCATTTGGGTTCAATTAAATAAGCGATTAGTTATGAATTTATCTTTAGCCATTTGGATGCCGATTGTATTTGGGATCATCCTGCTTGGGAGCGGCTCTGATCGCAATACAAAGTATGTTCGTTATTTTGCTTTAATTGCAGCTTTGCTCAGTTTTATGGTCACTTTGCCCTTGGTAATTGATTTTGATGTTACCAAGACGGGTATGCAATTTGTTGAAAACGTGCCTTGGGTTGCCCGTTATGACTTGCGTTATCACTTGGGTGTTGATGGTATCTCTGTTTGGTTTGTAGTTCTCACTGCGCTCATTACCGTATTGGTTATTTTAGCTGGTTGGGAGGTAATACGAGAACGTGTTAGCCAGTATATGGCTGCATTTCTCATTTTATCTGGCTTAATGATTGGGGTATTTGCCTCATTAGATGGCATGTTGTTTTATGTTTTCTTTGAATCTACCCTGATACCGATGTATGTGATTATTGGGGTGTGGGGTGGTCATCAGCGCATTTATGCCGCATTCAAATTCTTTCTGTACACCCTCATGGGATCCTTATTAACTTTAGTTGCCATTTTGTATTTATATAACGTCACGGATACTTTTGATGTTCTATCTTGGCATACAGCGCAATTAGACTTTAAGGAGCAAGTATTTATTTTCATTGCATTTTTTATGGCTTTTGCTGTCAAAGTTCCGATGTGGCCTGTCCATACCTGGTTACCGGATGCGCACGTAGAGGCGCCAACTGGCGGTTCGATTATCTTAGCAGCCATCATGTTAAAGCTAGGCGCTTATGGATTTTTACGGTTTTCATTACCGATTGCGCCTGATGCAAGTATTTACTTAGCTCCAATTGTTATTACTTTGTCTTTAATTGCGGTGATTTATGTTGGTTTAGTTGCTTTAGTCCAAAAGGATATGAAAAAGCTTGTGGCTTATTCTTCGATCGCCCACATGGGTTTTGTTACTTTAGGATTTTTCATTTTTAATCCCATGGGTATTGAGGGCGGAATTGTGCAGATGATTTCGCATGGCTTTGTATCTGGGGCGATGTTCTTTTCGATTGGTGTGTTGTATGACCGGATGCATACGCGTCAAATTGTGGATTATGGTGGTGTCGTTCAGACGATGCCAAGATTTACTGCCTTTGCGGTATTTTTTGCGATGGCCAATTGTGGCTTGCCTGCGACCTCTGGCTTTGTAGGCGAATTTATGGTGATTTTAGGTGCGATTGATTATGATTTTCTGATTGGGTTCTTAGCAGCCACGGCATTGATATTAGGCGCAGCTTATTCATTGTGGATGACTAAACGCGTATTTTTTGGTGCGATCACTAATACGCACGTTGCCGAATTGCTAGACATCAATAAGCGTGAGTTTTTCATCTTAAGTATTTTTGCGCTATTAACCATTGCGATGGGTGTTTATCCCAAGCCATTTACCGATTTGATTCATCCATCGGTCATTGCATTACTCAAGCATATTGCAATTAGTAAGATTTAATTAACTGGAATAAGCATGGAAGCCATTGACCTCATTGAAATACTCCCCGAGCTTTGTTTACTATTGATTGTCTGTTTCATTTTGTTAGTAACGCCATTTATCAAAGAGCCTTTAGTGACGGACGAAGATGTTTTCTATACGCCAAGGGGAGCCAACTTAGCTTATTACGTTGCCTTGGTAGTGCTTTTAATACTTAGTATTGTTTTTGCATTAAAAGCCAATGATATGCCGCAGTTGTTAATGAATGGCTTATATCAAGTTGATCCCTTATCCAATATTTTGAAGAGTGTTTCGTCTTTAGCGGTTTTAGTTACCTTGATTTATTCAAAGCAATATCTGATTGATCGGGATTTGTTTCGAACGGACTATATTTCATTAGCACTGTTAGCTCTTCTAGGGCAATTCGTGATGATATCTGGCGCTAATTTATTGACCTTATATTTAGGTTTAGAACTACTCGCCTTATCGACATATACCTTAACGGCGATGCGGCCGAATTACCCAAGAGGTATAGAGGCGGGCATGAAGTATTTTATTTTAGGAGCGTTGTCTTCGGGTTTCTTACTCTATGGTATGTCGATGATATATGGCGCGACGGGTTCATTAGACTTAGACGATATTTACCGGGCGACGGTAACTGGTGGCGTGATGCGCCTGGTATTAGCTTTTGGACTGGTTTTTTTACTAGCAGGTTTAGCATTTAAATTAGGTGTAGCGCCATTTCATATGTGGGTACCAGATGTGTACCATGGTGCGCCGACATCCGTTACCTTATTAATTGGTGGAGCGCCCAAGATTGCGGCTTTTGCCTTGATGTTCCGATTGTTGGTTGATGGCTTACAACCATTACAGCTTGATTGGCAACCGATACTGATCTTTTTAGCAGTTACTTCTTTAGCGATTGGTAACTTTACCGCGATTGCGCAGACGAATATTAAGCGGATGTTGGCATACTCTACGATTTCGCATATGGGTTTTATGGTGTTGGGCTTTTTATCGGTATTTGACGAGCACGCCTATAGTGCTGCATTTTTCTATGCGATCACGTATGTGTTATCCACCTTAGGAAGTTTTGGTTTACTGATGATTTTATCGCGCAAGGGATTTGAGTGTGAAACGATTGAGGATTTAAAGGGGCTCAATCATAAAAGCCCATTGTTAGCATTTGTTATGCTTTTACTCATGTTTTCATTAGCGGGGATTCCACCGACAGTAGGATTCATCGCTAAGTTGTCAATTCTAGAGGCCTTGGTAGATGCGGGTTATGTTAGTTTGGCCGTAGTTGCAGTAGCGGCCTCATTGATTGGAGCATTTTATTATTTACGCGTTGTAAAGACGATGTATTTTGAAGAACCGACTGACCATGTGGCGATTACAGGTAATACTTTTGCCAAAGGTGTTTTAACTTGTAATGGATTATTTATTCTATTAGCTGGTATTTTCCCAGCCACTTTAACTGCCCTTTGCTTAACGGCGATGCGTTTAACGATGCAAGGTTAATGGTAAAAGTATCCAATTATCTAGGTGATTTTGCGTCTTTGGTAGATGGTGACGATCATTTAAAAGAAACCCAGCAGAGCAGTCGTTTAATTCATGCTGGTTATTATTTGAAGCTCTATCAAGACCAAGTTAGCTTGCCTAACGGAGATATTGTTGGCCGAGAGTATTTAGTGCATCCTGGCGCGGTTGCCATTTTGCCATTATTGGATGATGGACGCATTTTGATGGAGAGGCAGTATAGGTATCCCTTAAAGCAGGCCATTTTGGAAATCCCTGCTGGCAAATTAGATCCTGAAGAAAGTACATTAGTATGTGCTCAAAGGGAGTTACAAGAGGAGACGGGGTATACCGCCAAGTATTGGGATTTCTTAGGAAAGATCCATCCAGTTATCTCACACTCTACAGAATTTATTGATATTTATCTAGCTAGAGGCTTAAGTTTTGGGCAGGCGCGGTTAGATGACGGAGAGTTTTTAGATGTTTTTGCGGTAGAACCTAGGCAGGTTCACGATTGGATCAAATCGGGTTTAATTACTGACGTAAAAACAATTATTAGCTGGTACTGGTTGATGGAGTTTTTAGAGTCGAATCCAGGATAAGTGTCAAAAGTTCTTTATACGATAGAATGTTATGAATTTGCCACCTTTGGCATTGAAATTACAAGAATCGGCACAACATACAGATTATGAAAGTTTACAATTTAGCTTGTTCGATGAATCACCGCTTTGAGGGATGGTTTAGTTCTGAGGATGATTTTGTATCGCAACAAAAAAAATCAATTCTTTCCTGTCCGCTTTGTGAGAGTTTAGACATCACTCGAATGCCTTCGGCGCCTTATTTAGCATCTCATGTTCGGGAAAGTCACCCGGTACATGAAGTGAAAGAGGAGCAAAAGCCTGTTGATTTTCCACCAGCTGTGAATGATACGATGCATTTAACGCCTGATCAAAAAGTGGTTTTTCAGGAAAAGATGCAAGCGACCATGTTACAGGTGGTTCGAGAGATCATGACTAAGACTGAGGATGTGGGAGAGTCTTTTGCTGAAGAGGCGAGAAAGATTCACTATAAAGAGAGTCCACAGAGAAGTATACGTGGCGTAGCCACATCGGATCAGGCGGCTGATTTGATTGAAGAGGGTATTGAGGTATTTTCTTTACCGGCTTCTCCTCTTTTAAAGTCAACCTTGCAGTAGTATTTTGAGAGCCTGAGTTTTGCCATCAGTTTATGTTGCAACATGACTCGAAATAAAGCTCAGTAAGTATGCGTTACTGACCATCAACCATTACTCATGAGTAGATATGTATCTAGTGCATAGGTTTAAATTACTCGAGCCGCCCCATCCGGATTGATACGAAACTTTGATCAATTCTTCTAAGGATTAACTGACAGTATGATTTACATTCATAAAGTTTTACCGTATTTTTTTTACCCGATCACTATCATATTAGTGCTGATGATCATTGCTGTGATTTATAAAAAGAGGACACCGTTAGTGGCGGCCATTTTTTTGTTATTAGTGACATCTTCCCCCATTTTTTCAGATGCTTTATGGGACGCTTTAGAAGAGGGGCAATTACGCAAATTGCCTAGTGCAGTCCAAGCAGCGGACGCTGTTGTGGTTCTAAGTGGCATGATGGGAATTGTGAAGTCTGCCAATGGCTCAGTATTTGAATGGAGTGACCCAGACAGGTTTTTTGGCGGCATAGAATTAATGCGTGCTGGTAAAGCGCCAAGCATTATTTTTACAGGTGGTAAATTACCTTGGCAAGGGGATGTAAAGACTGAGGGTGAGATTTTGTCGGATTATGCGATAACTTATGGTATCAAGCCTGAGCAGATTCAAATTACGAAGGATGTAGAGAACACCAAAGATGAGGCAATTGCTGTAAAAGAAATCCTCAGAAAAAATAATCTCAAACGAATTATCTTAGTGACGTCAAGCTTTCATATGCCGCGCGCTAGTCGTTTATTTGTTCAAGAAGGCATGGAGGTACAAGAATATGGAGTAGACTCGAAGGTAGAAGTGCGGAGTAGAACCCCAATGGACTTTTTACCCAGTGCGCATGCTTTTAGGTGGACCCAAGAGGCTGTTCGCGAATTCATTGGGAGAGGGTATTACTTGGTCAGAGAAAATTTAGCATTTTAAATGTGGTCTAACCAAGTCCCACGAACGAAGATTCCACGAACTAAGATCCACGAACTAAGTCCTAAACAAGCAGACTTAAAAAGTGGACTTCGGATAGCTTACTTAATGGTTGGCATAACAAACTCATTGCCTTTAGAGATGCTTTCAGGCCAGCGTTGCATGATACTTTTCTGTTTGGTATAAAAGCGCACACCTTCTCTGCCGTAAGCATGCATATCTCCAAAAAGAGATTTTTTCCAACCACCAAAACCATGCCAAGCCATTGGGACAGGGATTGGGACATTGATGCCGACCATGCCAACTTGAATGCGTCTGGCAAACTCACGGGCAATATTACCATCGCTCGTAAAGCAAGAAACCCCATTACCAAACTCATGGGCATTAATCAGTTCGACTGCGTCACTAAAGGTTTCTAATCGCACACACGATAAAACAGGGCCAAAGATTTCTTCTTGATAGATTTTCATATGGGGTTTGACATGATCAAAGAGTGTTCCGCCCAACCAAAAACCTGCTGCAAATTCGGGCAGTTGAAAGTCTCTACCATCGACCAAGAGGGCCGCACCTTCGTTAATACCAGCTTGGATATAGCCACTAATTCTTGTTTTAGCGGCGGCTGTCACGATTGGCCCCATTTCCGCATCGAGTTCCATACCATTTTTAATTTTTAAAGTTTTCGTTCGCTCGATTAATGCTGGCATTACTTTGTCAGCTGCTGAACCAACTAGGACCGCAACCGAAATGGCCATACATCGTTCCCCCGCAGAGCCGTAAGCCGCACCAACTAGAGCATCTACCGCCTTATCGATATCGGCATCAGGCATAATCACCATATGATTTTTAGCCCCGCCTAAGGCTTGTACGCGCTTGCCAAAGTGCGCACTGCGTTCATAAATATAGTTGGCAATGGGAGTTGAGCCAACAAAACTGAGTGCTTTGACATCGGGGTGCTCAATGAGGGCGTCAACCGCCTCCTTATCGCCTTGGATGACATTAAAAACGCCATCGGGAAGACCTGCTTCCTGAAAGAGGCGCGCAATGAATAGCGCTGCTGAAGGATCTGTTGGGCTTGGCTTGAGGATAAAAGTATTACCAGCAGCAATGGCCATTGGAAACATCCACATAGGGACCATGACGGGAAAATTAAAAGGGGTAATTCCAGCGACAACACCTAGGGGTTGGCGCATTGTCCAATTATCGATATTAGTCGATACTTGGTCGGTATACTCGCCTTTTAATAATTCTGGGATACCGCACGCAAATTCGACGATTTCAATACCGCGGACAACCTCACCTTGGGCATCGGTAAAGACTTTACCATGCTCAGCGGTAATAATTGCCGCCAATTCGTTTTGATGTAAATTTAAGAGTTCTAAAAATTTGAACATAATCCGAGCACGTTTGAGGGGCGGGGTGTCAGCCCATTGCCCAAATGCTTTTTGCGCAGCCATTACAGCTGTAGCGACATCTGCAGCACTCGCTAGGGCGACCCGACGACTTTTAAGTCCAGTAGCGGGATTAAAAACATCACTAAAGCGGGTCGATTTTGCTGGGGTAGCCTGACCTGCAATAAAGTGCACGATATCATCTGATGCTGTGTAAGCTGGTGTTGACATGAAGTCTCCAAATAGGGGTTATGTACAATAGTTTTGTATTATTTTACATAGGCTTGGAAAGGTTTGCGAAGAATTGTATTTGGGAAGATTTTTTGGGGTGTTTTCAGAACAGGCGATAATAGAATTTTGGTGAAATTTTAAATATTTTGTATGAGTGCCTCTATTTTGAATCGTGAAAGTTGGCTGCAAGAAGCTGTTGGTATTCTTGAGCCAATATTTTCTGCTGTGGGGTATGGTATTCCACCGTTGAAAGTATCCTGCGGGTTTGCCGCGTCTAGTAGTCCGAGGACCACCCTTGGTCAGTGTTGGCCACGCGAACGCTCGGGTGATTTAGTGAATGAAATTTTTATTTCTCCAAAAATTGATGATCCAGTTGAGGTTTTAGATACCTTGGTACATGAAATCTGTCATGCGATTGATGACTGTCAAAGCGGCCACGGCGTAGATTTTCAGGGGATTGCCAAGTCGTTGGGTTAGAGGGCCCTGCGCGTATGGCGCACGCTGGCGAGTCATTAAAGGTCCGTTTAATGACGATCAGTAAAACCTTAGGGCCTTACCCCCATCGTGCTTTAAACTTTCCCCCACCTAGGCCGAGTAATGCCAGTCGAAACAAGGCAACATGTATGCAGTGCGGATTTGAGGTGACATTATTGAAGCGCTGGGAGAGTTATGGTGCGCCGATTTGTCCGAAAGATCATATTCGGATGGAGCAAACCCAACCAGGAGTCATTGAGGCAGAAGATAGTCAAGACGATTCCATTAAAACCAAAGAAATCAGAAGAGCGGTGAGTAAAAAATGACAAAAAAATATCAAATAGCGGTAATTCCTGGAGACGGCATTGGTGAAGAGGTCATGCCTGAGGGGCTCAGAGTATTAGAGGCAGTAGCTAGCAAGTTTAGTATAGATATTCAGTTCAATCATCACGATTTTGCGTGTTGCGATTATTATCTAAAGCACGGGCAAATGATGCCAGATAACTGGTTTGACACTTTGGTTACCCAAGATGCGATATTTTTTGGCGCAGTTGGGATGCCTAAATTAGTTCCAGATCATATTAGTTTATGGGGCAGTTTAATTCAGTTTCGTAAGCGCTTTGATCAATACGTTAATTTAAGGCCGGTGAAGTTGATACAGGGTGTACCGAGTCCTTTAGCGAATCGTCAACCTGGCGAAATCGATTTTTATGTGGTTCGTGAGAATACTGAGGGTGAGTATTCTAATGCTGGGGGAATTTTATTTGCTGGCACTGATCGGGAGTTCGCTATTCAAGAGACGGTCATGACTAGGCAGGGGGTGGATCGAATTTTAAAATACGCCTTTGAATTAGCCAGTAAGCGTCCCAAAAAACACCTCACAAGTGCTACAAAGTCCAATGGTATTTCTATCACGATGCCATATTGGGATACTCGGGTAGCCAATATGGCTCAGTCTTATCCGGATATTCGGGTAGATCAGTACCACATAGATATTCTGACAGCATTTTTTGTTTTAAAGCCACATCTGTTTGATGTGGTTGTAGGAAGTAATTTATTTGGTGATATTTTGTCGGACCTTGGACCGGCATGTACAGGCACGATCGGCATAGCGCCATCGGGTAATATCAACCCAGAGCGTATTTATCCGTCTTTATTTGAGCCGGTTCACGGTTCTGCACCGGACATTGCTGGTCAAGGAATTGCTAATCCGATAGGACAGATTTGGAGTGCGGCAATGATGCTAGAGCACCTTGGCCACCCGTCGGCAAGTAAGGCTATCATAGACGCTTTCGAAAAAATTCTTGCAGCCGGACCGCTGCACGCGCCATTTACTCCTGATATGGGTGGTACTGGTAATACTAGCGATTTTGGAAAAGCGATTGCGCAAGCCATTTAATGGACAGAACTTCATGAATCTTCAAAGTTTATCTGTTCTTGATCAGTCCGCGGTTGGTTTTGGTAATAGCCAAGCGGCGGTGATTCGGGAGACATTAAGCCTCGCGCAGCGATGTGAAGAGTGGGGTTATGAGAGGTTTTGGGTTTCTGAACATCATAGTCATCCGACGATTGTTGGCACTGCTCCAGAAATTTTAATGGCTGCCATCGCAACCCAAACCAAAAAAATTCGCATTGGCAGTGCTGGGGTAATGTTGCCGCATTACAGTGCTTTAAAAGTTGCTGAGCAATTTCGGGTACTGGATGCTTTAGCACCTGGTCGAATCGATTTAGGTGTTGGGCGTGCCCCTGGTAGTGATGGCCGAACAGCGCAGTTGCTAAACCCAGACTTACGATCTGCAGCGAGGTTTCCTGAGCAAATTCAGGATTTGCAGCATTGGCTTGGTGATATTCCATTTGAACCTGGTCATCCGGCGCGGGGTATTCATGCTTATCCTTTGGGTGAGACGGCTCCAGAAGTATGGGTTTTAGGAAGTTCTGATTATGGCGCACAGGTTGCGGCGCATTTTGGCCTACCGTATGTTTTTGCGCACTTTATTACAGAGGGGCAGGGTGCTCAAGAAGCGATTGAATTATATCGAGCGCGCTTTACACCTTCGCGTTATTTATCTGAACCTAAGGTATTGATTTGTGTTTGGGCGTTAACGGCCAGGACGGAAGAAGAGGCTTTTTTTCAATTTCGTAGTCGAGCCAGATTTAAAATGGATCGAGGCATTGGGGTAATGGGTGCAATTAAACCTCCCAAAGAGGCTCTAGACGGCTTAGATTCTGGACAGCGGGCTCATTTTGAGCAACTTTGTCAACGGGGACTCGTGGGCAATCCTGAGCAGGTTTACACCAAACTCAATACCCTCTCGCAGGATTTAGGGGTGAGTGAATGTGCGGTCATTACTTGGACGCATGACTTTGCGGCGCGATTAGATTCTTATGAGTTATTAGCTCGGCAGCATCACACACAAGCCGCATTGAAAAAAAACCTTGATGAAACCGATGTGCAGACTATTTCTTCTTAGAATTGTTGGTCGTCTTAAAAATGCGTCCATTTAAACCGGTCCAGCTTGTTAGTATTTTTAATTTTTTAGTGGCAATAGCAGCTTTAACCATTTGCTTGCAATGGCTCACGCAAAGCCCCACGATTGCGAAATCAGAAAAAGAACTGCCCAGAGTACCTGCAGAATCTGCCGATCTTTTAGCAAATGAGGCGCGCTTAGTTGGCGCTGACCAGACTCGCCAACAAGAGCCTCATTTTCCTCAGCGCTCTGGGCCTTCGAGCTATGACCAAGTTGCTGCATTACTAACTGGCAAAGCTGAACTAGGACCAAAAAATATCGATGCCCAAGACTGGGCTAATTACGTTCAATTGATTCAGGTTAACTGGGAACAATATCAACAGTCAATTGGACAACCGATGATGGCATGGTCGGCTACAGAAATTAAAGACCAGCATCCGACAGTTTTTTACCCATTTTCAGGACCGGATTTTACGACTCTGTATCAAATGTATCCCGACAAGGATTATTACGTGATGGCTGCCTTACAACGCGCGCAGAGGCTCGTTGATTTAAATCAGCTGAGTCCAAAAGCATCAGCTCAAACCTTGGAGGTTTTAGGCTCAGCATGGAATAGCTTTGGCCAATATGGTTATTTCATTACAGAATATTTATACAAATACCTCTCGCAGAATAATGTCAAGATTGGTGCCACAACCTTAATGAGTTCTTTTTTACAATTACATCAGTTTTCAATACAGAAAATTGTGCCCATTCAAATAGCTGACAACGGCAGTATTATTGAATTACATGAAGATCAAAACTGGGACTCAGTCCGTTTTTATTTAGTAAAAGATGGGCGAGAGGTGAAGTTGGATTATTTAAAGATGGATTTATCCAATGCGGGGATACTCAAGACACCTAAAAATAATCTTTTTTTGAAGCAGGTAACCGCCAACCCCGTGCTATTAAAAGCCGCATCGCATCTTCCCCAGCATCCCAACTTTACCAAGGTGCGCGATGCTATTTTAGAAAATGCCCCAGTCATTGTGCAAGATGAGACGGGGATTGATTATGCCCCATTGAACATGCGTTTTGACACGACTCTCTATGGTGAATTTAACAAGGCGTATCGCGTTTTTTCAGGCTATAACAAGGATTTAGCAAAAGCATATGTAACGCGTGATGATGAAAAGATATTACCATTTCGGGTTGGTTATTTTAAAGATGGTAACTATGCCTTGATTGTTGCTCGGCGAAAATAACGCAGGCCCTCTTGATACATCCTTTAGGTGAAACGATGTTGTAAGACTTGCAGATCTAAATCATTGAGGAGTGCTTCTAAATGAAGTTTTGCAGCTTTTGCCTTCTTCGGGTTCGTTATCTGAGAGGCCATGATGAGTTCGTTTTTCATCGAGTGTTCCCAGCCGACTAGTTCAGTAACTGTGACCTCATAGCCATAAGACTCTAGTTGGAGGCAGCGCAGCACATTGGTGATATGGCTACCAAACTCTCTCGCGTGGATTGGATGTCGCCACATTTGTAGGAGGTGTTTTTCTGAAGTGGTTTGACTACGCGTTTTTTTGAGTAACGAGGCGACTTCTGCTTGACAGCATGGCACTAAGACGAGGTGTTTTACCTTTCTAGTGAGGGCAAAACGAATGGCGTCATCCGTGGCTGTATTACAAGCATGCAGCGCGGTTACTAAGTCAATTTGGTGAGGGAGATTGGGATCGATTAAAGCTTCTACAGCAGAGAGATGCCTAAATTCCATCTGCTCAAAATTTAATTGCTTAGCTAAATTTTTTGAGTAGGCGACTAAATCCTCGCGGATTTCAATACCGATGATGTGGCATGGCTTGCTTTGTAGTTTACAAACAAGGTCTTGCAGAATAAAGCCGAGATACGATTTACCTGCGCCAAAATCTACCATATTCATTTGGGATTGATTGTCTAGGATCTTTTTGATGAGAGGTTCAATCAGTTGGGTCAGGTGGAATACTTGTTTGAGTTTGCGTCGACTATCTTGATTCATTTTGCCATCTTGAGTCAAGATGTGTAATTCTTGCAGCAAACGCGTCGACTGATGATCCCGAATAGTATAGGGTTCAACTGCTTGTTGAGTTATTCGGGTTGAGCTCTTGCGCATCAGTGCTAAAGTACGCAGGAATATTTGAGGTGGATTTTACTGAAGCCAGCTTGGAGGCTGCTTCGATTTTTTAGCAATTTCTTGGAGTAATTGCTCATGCAGATGTATTTCTGTATCGTTGGCCATCAGAACTTTTAAATCAGTGGGCAGATGACTTTTTTGAAGGTTCATTTGAGAGCTCAGCAATTCTTGGGGATGATCCATGCCAAGGTCATTTTGGCCGCGCGTCATGGCTAAAAAGACGTCAGCTAAAAGTTCGGCGTCTAAGAGCGCGCCGTGTAATTTTCGGTGATCGTTACGAATTCCGAAGCGTTGGCATAAATCGTCTAGTCGGTTACGTTTACCAGGAAACATCCGCTGCGCATCGATGAGTGTATCGACTACACCAGATATCATCTGAGTGAATGGCGGTTTTCCCATGCGCTGATATTCCATATCCAGAAAACCGAGGTCAAAGGGTGCGTTATGGATGACGACATGCGCCTCTTTGATAAAAGCGGATATTTCCTGAGCTACAGATGCAAAAATAGGTTTATCAGCCAGAAAATCCGAGCGTAGGCCATGGATTGCAGCCGCAGCTTCAGGCATATCTCTTTCTGGGTTCATATAAAAATGGAGTGTTTTACCGGTAGGTCGGCGATTTTCTAATTCGATACAACCAATTTCAACAATACGATCCCCCTGATTAGGGTGGAGTCCCGTTGTTTCTGTATCAAGAATAATATGTCGCATGATTGGGGGAAGAACTAGTTTGGTAGCATCTCAGTAGGAATATCTAATGGTCCATCACCAGCAAAACGATCTAGATAAATATAGATAATGGGGGTAATATACAAAGTAATAATTTGGGAGAAAATGAGGCCGCCCACAACTGCAATTCCAAGTGGTTGGCGCAACTCTGCGCCTGCCCCGATGCCTAGAGCGATTGGTAGCGCACCCATTAAAGCCGCCAGGCTAGTCATTAAAATTGGTCTAAAACGAACCAAACAGGCTTGTTTGATAGCCTCTTGGGCAGACAAATTAGAGCTTCGTTTTGCTTCAAGGGCAAAATCGATCATCAGAATAGCATTTTTTTTCACAATACCAATTAGCAGTAAGATCCCGATAGTGGCGATCATCGTTAGTTCCATATCAAATAGTTGCAGAAAAACGAGCGCACCAATAGCGGCGGAGGGCAAGCCAGCAAGGATTGTTAATGGGTGGATATAACTTTCGTAGAGCACCCCAAGTAAGACATAAATCACCAGAAGAGCGCTAATCAAAAGGATTGCTTGACCGGCTTGCCCCTCTTTAAAGACAGCCGCATCGCCGCCATAACTGGTAATAATCGATGGTGGTAGCTGTAAGTCTTTCGTATATTGCTCTAATTTTTTAGTAGCAACGCCAAGTGGAACATCTGGGGCGAGGTTAAAAGAAATCGTTACGGCTGGGATCTGACCTTGATGATTTACAGACGTTGGGCCAATAAACCGGTTGAATGTGGCGATACTTGATAGGGGGACGAGTTTATCAGTTGCCCGTCCGCGTAAAAAGATTGAGCTCAGATCAGACTCAAACTGTTTATCTTTTGCGGTTACTTCCAAGATGACTTGGTAGGTATTGACCGGGGTATAAATTGTAGAGACTTGTTTTTCCCCGTAGGCTGAGTAAAGTGCGGTTCGAATATCTTGCATATTCACGCCTGCGCTAGCGGCTTTTTGGCGATCGATATCGATTTTTACATTCAGCCCCTTTAATTGCGAATCGCTTGTAACGTCTCTAAAATCTGGGTCAGTCTTCATTTTTGCTTGGACTTTTTCGGCCCATTGGTTCACACCCTCAAGGCCAACGCTTTGGAGAATATATTGGTAGCGACTTTTACTAGATTTTCCACCTAATTGGAGATTTTGTACTGGCCGCATATAGACTACGAGACCTGGTATTTTTCGTAAATCTCTGCGCAGTTTTTCTAACACGACGCTCATTTTAGGTCGTTCACCTTTGGGTTTTAGGTTGATAAATAAACGTCCGCTGTTAGTTCCTGAGCTAGCACCACCACCGATGACTGACACAAAAGTATCTACATTCGGATCTTTCATAACCACATCAGCAGCTTGATCTTGAACCTCTAGCATTGCTATATATGAAATATCTTCAGCCGTTTCGGTAGTAACAATAATTTGACCGATATCTTCTTCGGGAAAAAACCCTTTTGGAATATAGTAAAAGAGGACGGCGGTGATTCCGAAAGTAGCAAAAGCAACACCGAGAATAATACGTCGGTGATTGAGTGCTTTATCTAGAGTTGTTGCATAAAAACGAAAGATACATTGAAAACCTTGCTCGAATTTTTTAATAATCCAAGGATCCTTCGCGTGCTTAAATTTGGACGCATCTGGCAGAAATCTACTACAGAGCATTGGTACAAGGGTGAGGGAGACAATGGCTGAAACCAGGATTGCTAGTGTAACGACGACGGCAAATTCTCTAAATAAAAGACCAACCGGCCCTGGCATAAAAAAGATTGGAATAAATACAGCTACGAGTGAGATGGATATTGAAATAATCGTAAAGCCAACTTCCTTACTGCCTTTGAGGGCTGCTTTAAGAGGGGACATCCCTTCTTCGACATAGCGAATAATATTTTCTAGAACGACGATCGAGTCATCCACTACGAGACCGACCGCAAGGGTAATGCCCAGTAAGGAGACATTGTCTAGGCTATAGCCCATCCAGTACATGATGAAGAAGGCTCCGATTAGGCTCACTGGCAGGCTAAGTGCAGGAATAATCGTCGCAGCCAGATGCTTCAGGAATAAGAAAATGACTAGGACTACGAGGGCGATCGTAAACAGCAGAGTCAGGTTGACATCATGGATTGCTTCCCTGATCGACTTCGAACGATCATTTAAGAGATTGATCTTTAGCGATGCAGGGAGTTGTTTTTCAAACTCTGGGATCATATCTTTGATCCCGTCGACAACTTTTACAGTATTAGCACTCGGTTGGCGCAAAATGGCGATGACGATCGATCGTTCATCCTTAAATCGACCCAAGCTTTTGATATTTTCATAGGACTCAGATACTTCGGCGACGTCTGCAAGGCGAATTGGATTCCCGCCGCGTTGCGCGATGACTAGTTCAGCATAGTCAGACGCTTTGACCATTTGCGAGTTGGCATAGATTGTTAGTGCCTGTCTTGGGCCATCAAGAACCCCCACGGGAGAGTTTGAATTGGATTTATTAATCGCAACGCTAATATCATCCAAGGTCAGGTTGTTCAATGCTAGCTTATCTGGGATAGCGCGGATTCGGACGGCGTAACGTTTATTGCCATAAACGAGGACTTGCGCTACACCTTCAATTGTTGAAATGTTTGGTGAAAGTAAATTTTCCGCATAGTCGGTAATTTGCGATAAATTCATCGATGGGGAGGTGAGGGCCAGAAGTAATACGGGGGCGTCAGCAGGATTGACTTTGCGATAGGACGGTGGAATTGTCATTTCGATAGGCAAGCGTCTTTGAGCTCTCAGTAGAGCCGCTTGCACATCCACTGCTGCCTTATCAATATCTCGGTTGTTATTAAACTCTAAAGTAACACTGGTACTTCCCAAAAAATTGGTAGAGCTAATTACCTTGATGCCGTCGATGGTAGAGAATTCTTTTTCTAAAGGTAGGGCGACACTAGCAGCCATATTTTCTGGGCTGGCTCCGGACAAAACAGCTGTTACTTGAATCACTGGAGAGTTAAAGCTAGGGAGTGCTGCTACTGGAATTTTGGTGTAGGCAATGGCGCCGGCTAGCACTGTTGCGATGGATAAGAGAGTCGTTAAAACCGGTCTTCGAATACAGATTTCAGAGATATTCATTGGCGTTGGCTATTTGGGGGCAAGATTGAATGGAAGGGTTTAACAACGCGCTCGATGTTATGGACCCGATTTTTTTTCTGTGGGATTGCTTGAGGGATTATTTGTGGGTTTATTTGCAGAATTATTGGCTTCAACCACTTTAGAACCTGGACGAAGATTTTGCTTTCCTTCAACCACAACGCGGTCGTTTGGTTTAATTCCGGTGACTACCCCAAAGCCATTATTTTGAGCAAGCACTTTAATTTTATTCAGGGTTACTTGATTTTCTTCATCAACGGTATAAATTTGATCACTCACTGGACTTGAAATAATTGCTTGGCTTGGAACTACCAGGCTATTTTTTAAGATTTGTGTTTGCAGGGTAACTGTCACAAAACGTCCCGGTGCTAGGGCGTAGTCTGAATTATCAAGGCTAGCTTTTACTTTAACGGCGCCGATAGAAGGATCTACTTGGTTATCAACCACAAATACCTTTCCCTGTTTTTTTTGGCCATTGCCTAACTGGACTTGAACGACTAGTCCATTAGGAGATTTTTGAAGCTGCAATAAACTTGCCATATAGGTTTCAGGCACAGTAAATTGCACATTGATTGGATTTAACTGAGTGATGGTTACCATGGCA
This sequence comes from Betaproteobacteria bacterium, assembly GCA_009927445.1. Taxonomy (GTDB): domain Bacteria; phylum Pseudomonadota; class Gammaproteobacteria; order Burkholderiales; family Burkholderiaceae; genus Polynucleobacter. The sequence continues at coordinate 32,557 of RFMZ01000137.1, read as the reverse complement.
CCGAGGGTCGTGGTGGCTGCTGCTGTTGAGGTGGTAGACACGACATTGCCAGGTTGGACAAGGATCCGGGAAAGACATTGATGACACCCGCTTTGCCGGTTATTGGAGAGCGGATTGTGTCATAGCTCAATAGAACTTGCGCCGCATTGGCAGCGGATTTTGCAGAGTTGGCATTTGCAAGAGCGGTATCCGCACTTGCTTTTGAAATAAAGTTTTGTTTGACGAGTTCTTCGGCGCGATTATATTGTCGCATCGCATCCTCAGCAAGAGCCTGGGCTTTTTCGTAATTAGCGCGATCGGCGCGATCATCTAAAGAAAAAAGAATATCTCCGGCCTTTACTTCTTGACCTTCGGTAATATGTACTTTGGAGATGATGTTGGTAACTTGTGGTCTGATATCCACAATATTTGCGGAGATAACATTGCCAGATGTTTCAATAATGACCGGAAAATCTCTCTCTTCAACTTTAGCAGTTACTACTGATTGGGGAGGTGGCGAAGGCTTTTTAGGGGCGGTTTGGCTACCTTGGGTTGAGTAGTAATAGTAGCCTGCCCCACCGCCAGAAATTAAAATAACGACAAACCAAATCAGTTTTTTTACTAGGTTTGACTGCGAATGACTTGTTGTTTCCATATGACTCCGAATATAAAAAGCATTTAAGGCGATTTGGGTTGTCTCATTTAGACCAGAAACATTTTGGCCAGCAAATTAGAACTTTGTTAATTTTATTGAGATTTTCTCACAAAATCGTCAATCTAATTGAAAACGCAAGGTTTTAAGATGGATGAATATGCTTTATCTAACTGCTTTGGTAGTGCTAGATTGGTATCAATAATGGGGTAGGGAGAGTTGGGCAGCCTGGACGGGTAAATTACCTGCAATATTCGAGTGCACCCTGGTTCGCAAGAGCATCAGCCAAATCATTCCCAGGGTCTCCTGAATGTCCTTTGACCCAGTGCCAACGGATGACATGATTTTTTAATAATGGGTCTAGTATTTGCCATAAATCGGCATTTTTAACAGGGCTTTTACCCGCAGTTTTCCAGCCGCGTTGTTTCCAGCTATCTAACCACTCACAAACACCTTTTTGAACGTATTGTGAATCCGTAAAAAGTTCTATTTCACAATCAAATTTAAGGGCTTTGAGAGCTTCGATGACAGCGGTCAGTTCCATGCGATTATTCGTTGTATGGAGTTGGCCGCCTTTTAAATGCTTCTCATGACTACCATAACGCAGCACTGCGCCCCAGCCACCAATTCCTGGGTTACCTTTACAGGCGCCGTCGGTATAAATAATTACGCAGGGGACTTTTTTAGTCATTGGTGGAGTTGGTTTGTTGCGTGGTTTTTGACTGGGTAACGGGCGCTAGTGTTTGGGAGAGGCGTAGTCTTCTGGATAAAATTTTCCCAACCAGTTTCATCCGAGGGGTTCTTTTGATGGCGCTGAGCATAAATACGGACCCTAAAAAGGGCCACCAACGATCCCCCACTTTATCTAATAGGCTTGGGGTTGTCATGGTGCGATGATTTTGGATAGGAAAGCTGTAGCAGCCAAATTTGCCGCGGTCAATTGCATAATTGAGTAGGCGCAGCCAATCTTTGATACGTAAATGACTAATAAATTGGCCCTCTTTAGGTAAAAATGGCCGATTAAATAATTTTCCGTAGTACTGTCGCATTCCCCATAAGCTCATTGGGTTAAATCCCGAGATGACAATTCTGCCTTCTGGGCGAAGAACTCGGTGGACTTCTCTGAGGGCTTCATGTGGATTAGCAGTAAATTCCAAGACATGCGGTAGGGCGATCAAGTCCATACTTTCTGACGCAAAGGGGAGATCATAAATTGAGCCTTGGCAAATCGTATGCACGCCGTGATTACTGGATAAATCAACCGTAGGTTGGGATGGCAGTTGCATCAGCCAACGGTTCGATATGCGGTTTTCATTCAGGCAGCCTACTTGAGGAAAACCGATTTGGAGTGCGTCAAAGCCAAAGGCGTCATCTACCGCTCGGTTAAATTGGGCTTGCTCCCAATTTAAGACATAAAGTCCTGGCGCAGTATTGAGCCAATTATCCCATGCCAGAAGGGACTGATTGGCAATTTCGGATTCAGTTGGTATCATCTGACTAATCTATCGCATTTATCCTATATTTAAAAGCCAATTTTAGAAAGATTTCATATTGCAATTTCAACAAATACCAGCATTTACAGATAATTATTTATGGATGATTGAATCTCTTGGGCACTCTTGGGTCGTTGACCCGGGGGATGGACAAGTGATCATTCAAGCATTAAAAAAGCAACCCTCTATCTTAGACGGTATTTTAATCACCCACCATCATGCAGATCACATTGGGGGTATTGGGGACTTAATTGCTTGGGTTCGGGAAAACCAGGGCCATGATTTACGGATTATTGGGCCTGACAAAGATACTATTCCGCATAAAACACAGACAGTCTATGATGGCGAGATCGTTGAAATTTTTACAGGTGTCCATTTGCAAGTTTTGGAGGTGCCTGGACACACGAAGGGCCATATTGCCTATTTCTTACCAAAAATAGCTGGCGTTGAAGTTCCCAGGCTCTATTGCGGTGATACGTTATTTGCGGGTGGATGTGGTCGTTTACTTGAAGGTACAGCCGCTCAAATGTATGCTTCTTTAATGAAGTTGATGCAGTTACCTGACGAAACCTTGGTTTGTTGTGCCCACGAATATACGCTGGCTAATTTGCGTTTTGCAACGGCGGTCGAGCCGACTAATCAAGATTTATCGAAATGGACTGAGGAGGCTAGGCGGTTGCGTGAAACGAAGCAAGCGACAGTGCCTACGACTTTAGGTTTAGAAAAAAAAGTCAATCCCTTTTTACGCAGTGACCAGATTACTGTGCGAGAGTCGATCGAGCGATATGCAAAAAAAGTTGTCAATTCAGGCGAAGATATATTTACCATAACGCGTTTATGGAAAGACAGTTTTAAATGAAGCTTTGCTTTACCTATGTGCATCGTTGTCCGCTGATTGTATTACTTCTTCTAGTAAGCTTGCTTGTTGGCTGTGCGACTGGACCCACTACGAATATCAGTTCTTTTTCAGAAAAAATGAATTTTGAGGAACCGAAGTATCGACCGATGCCAGTTGCTCCAGTTCCAAATCCACCGGTTCCGGATATTGTGCAATCCATTGATTTGTGGGAGAGAATTCGAACGGGTTTTGACATCAGTGACCCGGAGATGGAAATTATTAATCGCCACACTAAGCAGTTAGTTGATAACCCGACTTATGTGAGGCGAGTCTTAGAGCGATCATCGCCCTATTTGTTTTATATTATTGAGGAAGTCGAGGCGAGGGAGATGCCTAGTGAGTTAGCCTTATTGCCTTTTGTGGAAAGCGCTTTCAATCCCAAGGCAGTTTCCCCGGCCAAAGCTGCTGGAATGTGGCAGTTTATGCCAGCCACCGGTAAGTACTTTAATCTGAAACAAAATATGTTTCGTGATGAGAGAAGTGACATCATTAAGTCAACTAGAGCGGCTCTGGACTATCTCCAGAAGTTGTATGACCAGTTTGGGGATTGGCAATTAGCTTTAGCAGCCTACAATTGGGGAGAGGGTTCTGTTGGGCGTGCAATTCATAAAAACAAAGCTGCCAAGTTAGAAACGGATTACTTCAGTTTAAAAATGCCCAATGAGACTAAAAATTACGTCCCCAAACTTCTAGCCTATAAAAGAATCATTGAAAATCCTGCAAAATATGGCTTTACATTACCGATGGTAGAGAATCATCCCTACTTTGTAACATTGCCAGTAACACAAGATATCGATGTGGATCGGGTCATCACCTTATCAGAAATGACCCGTGAACAGTTTTTAGATCTCAATCCATCTTTCAATAAGCCAGTAATTATGAAGGGGTTTAATCAAGAAATTTTATTACCTTATGGCAAAGCAGAAATCTTTCGGGATAACATCTTAACTAATCGCATGCCCTTAACTTCATGGACAGCAATTAAGGTTGAAAAAACGGATAGTTTAGAGAAAATTGTTGCCAATTTAGGACTTGATATTCATCAAGTGCGGGAAATGAATTCCATCCCCAAGGGGATGAAGGTCCGGAAAGGTTCTAGCTTGTTAGTTCCCAAGATGTCTCACAATTTAGGTGATATTGATTATGAGATAGCCCAAAATGGCATTTTAAGCTTAGAGCGCGATTATGTTCCAGTACCAGTTGTGATGAAGTGTCAAGGGAAAAAATGTGTAGCTGTTCCGAAAAATTTAGCCAATTATCAACCCAAAAATGGCGGTAACCCGAAAGCGCATCAGTTAGCAACTTCGAAGTCTTCGTCAACTGTAAAAAAATCATCGAATGCTTCCTCAGGAAGTAATAAATCCAGTGTCAAAGTCAGTCCAAAGCCAAACACGAAAAGCCCAGCCAAAAAAGAGGTCACTAAAACACAGACTCCTAAGGCAGGCGATGTCCAAGTCATCACTAAGAGTGCCAAACTAGCCGAAAAAAATAATTAACGATCAGCTAAAAAGAGGGAGCGTGTTGAAATGGGAAAGTACCGTGAAATTTATCAACAGTCGATTCAAAATCCTGAAACTTTTTGGGCAGAAAAAGCGCAATTAATTCATTGGGAAAAACCTTTTGATACCGTTTTAGATTATCAAAATCCGCCATTTGCGAAATGGTTTTTGGGTGGCCGCACTAATATTTGTTTCAACGCCGTGGATAGGCACTTAGAGACGCGTGCTGATCAAACGGCATTAATTGCGGTATCGGTCGAGACGGATACCGCAATGACTTACACTTATCAACAGTTATTTGAAGAAGTGAACCGCATGGCTGCCATCATGCAAGCGCACAATATTGGCCAGGGTGATCGCGTTTTAATTTATATGCCGATGGTAGCGCAAGCATGTTTTGCGATGTTGGCTGCGCTGCGCTTAGGGGCGATTCATTCGGTTGTTTTTGGTGGCTTTGCGGCGCATAGTTTAGCGGCTCGGATTGAAGATGCCAAGCCAAAACTGATCGTCGCATCAGAAGCTGGCATTCGAAACGGAAAGGTGGTGCCATATAAGCCTTTACTGGATGAGGCTTTGCAATTGTCGAGTTTTCAACCAAACAAGGTTTTGCTAGTTTCTAGGCGTTTATGTCCATTTGAGTATGTTGCAGAAAGGGATTTAGACTATACCAAAGAGCGTGAGAATTATTTAGACGTAAGAGTGCCATGTACTTGGGTAGAGGCGACGGATCCGTCGTATATTTTATATACCTCAGGAACCACAGGAAAGCCAAAGGGGGTGCAGCGCGACACTGGTGGATATGCTGTAGCATTAGCCGCATCGATGGACAGTATATTTTGCGCCAATCCAGGTGAGACGATGTTTTGTACTTCGGACATTGGTTGGGTTGTTGGGCACAGCTATATTATTTATGGTCCATTGATACATGGTATGGCGACTATTATGTTTGAAGGAACGCCGCTCAAGCCAGATGCTGGTATATGGTGGAAACTGGTTGAGAAATATCGCGTTACGACCATGTTCTCGGCACCCACAGCAATTCGGGTGTTAAAAAAACAAGACGCTGGATTTTTAAAAAAATATGACATGAGTTCGTTGAGAACACTTTTTTTAGCAGGCGAGCCTTTAGACGAGCCGACAGCGCAGTGGATTTCAGGGGCTATCCAAAAGCCCATTATTGATAATTATTGGCAAACGGAGACGGGTTGGCCAATTTTGGCATTACAACAAGGAATTGAGAAGATGCCAAACAAGTTTGGCTCACCGGGGGTACCTGTATATGGGTATCAAATGCAGTTAATCGACGAAGTTTCTGGGGAAAAGTTAGGGGCTAACCAAAAGGGCTTATTAGCGATAGAGGGGCCTTTACCACCGGGTTGTATGCAAACCATTTGGGGCGATGATGAGCGTTTTGTACAGACCTATTGGAAAACGATTCCCAACCGACTTATTTATTCTACGTTTGATTGGGGGATTCAAGATGAAGACGGCTATTTTTTCATCTTAGGCAGAACGGATGATGTGATTAATACAGCGGGGCATCGCCTAGGAACCCGAGAAATCGAAGAAAGTATTGCAAGCCACATAAATGTCGCAGAAGTTGCTGTGGTCGGAGTTGCCGACGCCCTCAAAGGGCAGATAGCAATTGCCTTTATCGTTGCTAAAGACCCTCTAAATATTGAGGGATTGACGGCGCAAGTGATGCAAACGGTTGATCGGCAATTAGGGGCTGTTGCTCGTCCCGCTAAAGTATATGTGGTGCCTATATTGCCAAAGACCAGATCGGGAAAGATTGTTCGGCGAGCCTTGCAAGCAATCACTGAAAACCGGGACCCTGGAGACATTAGTACGATGGAAGATAAAACAGTTTTAGCGCAGATACAGGCGATTATTTCTGAAGCGGGATAGTAGGGCAAGAAATAGCGCTAGTAAAATTACAGCCTCATTTAAAATTAGCAGATGGGATAAATTTGCTTGCTATAATAGATTGTTATTTACCCCTTCATACATTTCCCTAGCGCTTAAATAGATCAATTCTCGTAGACCTCGCCACCGGAATGTAGTATTTGCTGGTTCACGCAGAGGGTCTTGAGCAGCAGGGTACTGGAGAACGCTTTGCTGCCCTTATCGACAATTAATACATCTTCCAATTCCTTAGTATCCCCCTTACCACCAGCTGTTTTAGTTTTGGCGGACGGGACACCGTTTTTAGGAAGGGGTATCGGAGTACATGGCTCCACTTCTGGTGAAGTTGTTTTTAATACGGCTTTAACGGGGTATCAAGAAATTTTGACAGATCCCAGTTACACCCAGCAAATTATTACGTTGACTTATCCGCACATTGGCAATGTGGGCGTTAACCCCCAGGATTGTGAATCAAAAAAGGTCTACGCTGCCGGTTTAGTGATTCGAGATTTATCCCCAATTGTGTCTAGTTTTCGTGCTACAGAGTCCTTAGCCGAATACTTAACTGCGCAGGGCATTGTGGGAATCGCCGAAATTGATACCAGAGCATTGACTAGACATTTGCGAGACCATGGTGCGCAGCCTGGTGCGATTGTTTCTGGCAAACGGGGGGATAGTGTTCAAGCATTACTCGCGAGCGCTAAAACTGTAGTTGCTGCATTTCCTGGTATGACTGGTTTAGATCTTGCGCAAGTGGTTAGTTGCACCTCGGCATATGATTGGCATGAAGGTGAGTGGCAATTACTAAGGCCTGATGGCCAACCTGGATTTGATTTGCCTGTGAAAAATAAAAAAGTGGTGGCGTATGATTTTGGTATAAAGCGCAATATTTTAAGGATGCTTGCTCAGCGGGGTTGTGCTGTGACTGTGGTTCCAGCCAAGACTTCTGCTACAGAAGTGTTAGCTATGCAACCAGATGGTATTTTCTTATCAAATGGCCCGGGCGATCCGCAACCCTGTGATTACGCGATTGCAGCAGCTAAAACATTTTTAGAGCACAAAATCCCTTTATTTGGTATTTGTTTAGGACATCAAATCATGGGCTTGGCGGCAGGAGCGAAGACTTTGAAGATGAAATTTGGTCATCATGGGGCGAACCATCCGGTTAAAGATTTAGAGACTGGTCGAGTAGTCATCACCTCTCAAAATCATGGTTTTGCGGTTGATGCGAAGACTTTACCTGCCAATGTCTTGGCTACTCATATGTCATTATTTGATGGTTCTTTGCAGGGTCTGGCTTGGACGGATCGTCCAGCTTTTTGTTTTCAAGGACACCCTGAAGCATCTCCAGGACCACAGGATGTGGCCTATTTATTTGACCGTTTTATTCAATTGATGTGAGATTTTAGATGCCTAAGCGGACTGACATACAAAGTATTTTAATTATTGGTGCCGGACCAATTGTTATTGGTCAGGCATGCGAGTTTGATTATTCTGGAGCGCAGGCCTGCAAGTCTTTGCGCTCTGAGGGGTATCGAGTTATTTTAGTCAACAGTAATCCAGCGACAATTATGACGGACCCTGAGATGGCAGATATCACTTATATTGAGCCGATTACTTGGGAGGTTCTTGAGCGGATTATTGCAAAGGAAAAACCAGATGCTATCTTACCCACGATGGGTGGTCAAACGGCATTAAATTGTGCCCTTGACCTCTTTCGCCACGGTGTTTTAGAAAAATATGGTTGCGAGTTAATTGGGGCTTCACCAGAGGCCATTGATAAGGCTGAAGATCGCCAAAAATTTAAGGAGGCGATGACGAGGATTGGTCTTGGTTCTGCCAAATCTGGCGTTGCGCACACCTGGGAAGAAGCGCAACTAGTACATCAGCAAATTGCTCAGCTCGTAGGCAATAGTGGCTACCCAGTGGTTATCAGGCCATCTTTTACGATGGGTGGATCAGGCGGCGGCATAGCTTATAACCGCGAGGAATTTGAGGAAATCTGTAAACGAGGGCTTGATTTATCACCAACCCATGAACTGTTAATTGAAGAATCTCTATTGGGTTGGAAAGAATTTGAGATGGAGGTTGTTCGGGATCAGAAAGATAACTGCATTATTGTTTGCTCGATCGAGAATTTAGACCCAATGGGGGTGCACACTGGTGATTCGATCACAGTGGCTCCAGCCCAAACCTTAACTGATCGAGAGTATCAAATCATGCGCAATGCCTCTTTGGCTGTTTTACGCGAAATTGGAGTAGATACAGGTGGTTCGAACGTCCAGTTTGCAGTGAATCCAGAAGATGGTCGAATGATTGTCATTGAAATGAATCCGCGTGTTTCGCGATCTTCCGCGCTGGCCTCCAAAGCCACTGGCTTTCCAATTGCCAAGATTGCTGCCAAATTAGCAGTTGGTTTTACTTTAGATGAGTTGCAAAATGAGATTACTGGTGGGGCAATGCCAGCATCTTTTGAGCCATCGATTGATTATGTGGTTACCAAAGTCCCCCGTTTCGCTTTTGAGAAGTTTGCGCAAGCTGATAAACATTTAACGACCCAAATGAAATCGGTTGGAGAGGTAATGGCGATTGGGAGTACGTTTCAAGAATCATTTCAAAAGGCTCTGCGCGGTTTAGAGGTTGGAGTGGATGGCTTAGATGAGGTATGTACTAATTTAGAGGAGATCATTACTGAAATTAGCGCGCCTGGGCCGGAGAGAATTTGGTATGTTGGGGATGCTTTTCGTCAAGGTTTAACGATTGCGGAGGTCTTTGAGTACACCTCGATTGACCCTTGGTTTTTAGTACAAATAGAAGAGTTGATCCATTTAGAGAGTGTGATTGCCAAGAAAAAATTAGAAGAATTACAGGAAGCGGAATTACGTTTTGTAAAGCAAAAGGGGTTTTCTGACAAGCGTTTGGCAAAGCTTTTACAGTCTGATCAAACGGCTATTCGATTACGTCGTCACGAGTTGGGGATCCATCCGGTATATAAAAGAGTTGACACCTGCGCCGCTGAGTTTTCGACCAACACGGCTTACATGTATTCGACGTATGGCCCAAAGGATGGGCAATGTGAGTCGATGCCAACAGATCGTCAAAAAATTATGGTTTTAGGCGGGGGCCCCAATCGAATTGGGCAGGGTATTGAGTTTGATTATTGCTGTGTGCATGCTGCCTTAGCGCTGCGTGAAGATGGCTATGAGACCATTATGGTGAACTGTAATCCCGAAACAGTTTCGACAGATTACGACACCTCGGACCGTTTGTATTTTGAATCGTTAACTCTTGAAGATGTCTTAGAGATTGTTGCGATAGAGGACCCTATGGGGGTGATTGTGCAATATGGAGGGCAAACTCCTCTTAAGCTTGCGCTTGATTTAGAGGCCAACGGGGTACGGATTATTGGGACGTCTCCAGATATGATTGATGCAGCTGAGGATCGTGAAAGGTTCCAGCAACTATTGCATCAATTAGGCCTTCGTCAACCTCCCAACCGAACTGCTAGGACTGATTCTGAAGCATTAATGCTAGCTCAGGAAATCGGTTACCCATTGGTTGTAAGGCCGTCTTACGTTTTAGGTGGTCGGGCCATGGAAATTGTTAATGATGGGCAAGACTTAGAGCGATATATGCGCGAAGCTGTGAAGGTTTCGCATGATTCACCGGTGTTATTAGATCGTTTCTTGAATGAGGCTATTGAATGCGATGTAGATTGTATTTGTGATGGCCAACGCGTGTTGATTGGTGGTGTGATGGAGCATATTGAGCAGGCTGGAGTACATTCTGGCGATTCCGCATGTTCTTTACCACCGTACACTCTGTCCCCAGCCACGATTGAGGAATTACGTCGCCAGACAGCGCAGATGGCGCTGGGTTTAAATGTGGTTGGCTTAATGAATGTGCAATTTGCTATCCAGCAAATTGATGGACAGGACATTGTTTATGTTTTGGAGGTTAATCCGCGTGCATCGCGTACTGTGCCATTCGTGTCTAAGGCTACGGGCATGCAGTTAGCGAAGATTGCTGCTCGGTGCATGGTTGGTCAAACTCTGGATCAACAGGGCATCGGTGGCGAAGTGATTCCGGCATATTATTCGGTGAAGGAAGCGGTCTTTCCATTTAATAAATTTCCGGGAGTTGACCCCATTTTAGGTCCTGAGATGCGCTCTACTGGAGAGGTCATGGGAGTTGGTAAAAGTTTTGGTGAAGCCTTATTCAAATCACAACTAGCTGCTGGAACTCTTTTACCCAGGAGTGGTACCGTTTTTTTATCAGTCAAGAATGGTGATAAATTAAGGGCCGTGGAAGTTGCCAAGATGATGCATCAAATGGGGTATTTATTGACTGCGACAAAAGGCACGGCTAAAGCGATTGAGGCTGCTGGGGTGCCGGTAAGAACTGTTAATAAGGTAAAAGAAGGCCGACCTGATATTGTTGATATGATTAAGAATGGTGAGATTAATTTGGTGTTTACGACTGTCGATGAAAGTCGAATGGAGATTGCCGACTCCAGGTCGATTCGAACTACTGCGCAAGCGAATAAAGTAACGTACTATACGACTATTAGTGCAGCGCTTGCAGCGGTTGCTGGTTTGCGTGCAATTCATGAATTAGAGGTTTATGATTTGCAGAGTTTGCATGCCTCGTTACATTAACTTAGATGAAGAAATAAATATAACCGATGAGTACGATACCCATTACTAGAATTGGAGCTGAGCTTCTCAAGGATGAGTTACAGCGCTTAAAGCATGTTGAGCGTCCGTCTGTGATCAACGCGATTTCGGAGGCGAGGGCGCAAGGCGACCTATCTGAAAATGCTGAATATGATGCGGCAAAGGAGAAGCAAGCATTTATTGAGGGTCGTATTAAAGAAGTTGAGAGTAAATTATCTGCTGCCCAAATTATTGATCCATCGCTCATTGATGCGGATGGTAGGGTGGTTTTCGGGTCGACCGTCGAGTTAGAAGATTTGGAGACTGGCCAACGGATGAGGTATCAAATTGTTGGCGATGATGAGGCGAGTCTCGAGAATAATAAAATCTCCATCAGTTCTCCCATTGCCCGGGCTTTGATCCGAAAAGAAGCTGGGGAGACGGTGGCAGTTAGCACTCCAGGGGGCCAGCGCGAAGTAGAGATTATCAAGGTACAGTATATTTAATTGCCCAATGGCTATCAACCCATCGCAAACGCGTACTTTTAAAAATATCCAATTGTTTACAATTCTTGCCAGTTTGTGGATTGGTGGATTAATCGGCATTGGTTTTTTGGTAGCGCCAACTTTATTTATTTTTTTAACAGATAAACAAGTCGCGGGGATGATTGCTGGTGAGATCTTTAAAAACGCCAATTTTTTGAATTGTTTAATGGGTATTTGTTTACTCATCATGTCAAATGTGTTTGTCAAACAAGGCTATCGCCACTTTGTTTTAATTCGTTGGTTATTACTAGTGCTACTCATTTTGACAGGGCTAGCAGCCCTCATCATTCAACCATGGATGCACGAGTTGCGGGAAATGGCTTTAGCTGGCGGGGCGCCGGTAATGCAATCCCCTTGGGCGAAAGAATTTGGCAGGCTGCACTCGGTATCCAATACTATTTTTATCGTTGAGATTATATTAGGGCTTTGGATCTGTTGGCGATCATGTCGATTTACTGTTACGAGCGAGCCTTCGGATTTGATGCTGGATAGGGGTTTGAAGACGCTGGGAGTCAGCTCAGGACGCCAAGATTAAACCAATAAAATTAAGACAAAGGCCCCTAAGATAAGGCCCTTTTCTTCAAGCTTTTTTGGCGTGTTTTGGCGCGTTTTAATTGACCGCCCGCTGCCACACGTTCATTCCCAAGTACTTTAGTTGCTACTGGCTTGGGGCGTTTTTGGGGATTGCGGGTAAATTTTTTGACCATGACAGTTCGAGGGCCACCAAAGCCATCGATATTTCTGACTTTATTGGAAGATTTTTGGCGTAATGTTTTTAGTTCATCATCACTCATTGTTTGAGGGCGATAAATGATCAGCAGTTTACCGATATGCTGAACTTTGGCAGCATCAAGTTGCTTACAGAGCTCATCGTACATAGTTACTCTGGCATCTCGATCGTCGCCTAACACGCGGATTTTAATCAGTTGGTGAGATTGCAAGGCTAATTCGGTTTCTTTGAAGACTGCAGGGGTAAGTCCTCCTGAACCAATCATCACTGTTGGGGATAAAGGGTGGGCTTGGGAGCGGAGTTCTGCCCTAGTTCCCGAATCAAGTTCTAAAATAGCCATAACCATGTATTATGACCGACTTAGGTTGATACAGAAAGTAATTTTTAAGAAGAGTCCAGTTGGCGAAAAATAAATTCAATAAAGATTGGTTACAAGATCATTTAAATGATCCATACGTCAAGATGGCTCAGCGGGAGGGTTATCGTGCACGAGCGGCCTATAAGTTGAAAGAAATTGACGAGCAAGACCATTTAATTAAGGCGGGATCTGTTTTGGTTGATTTAGGGAGTGCCCCTGGCAGTTGGTGTCAATATGCCCGCAACCGTTTAGTAGACCTTGGCAAGCAAAATCCCTTGATTACTGATGGTAAGCCAGACGGCACCATTATTGCCATTGATATGTTGGACATGGAAGAAATTGCCGACGTGCAATTTTTACAAGGGGATTTTCGGGATGAGGCTGTTTTATGGCAACTAGAGGAGGCATTACCTGGGGGCTCGGTAATCACTGATCGTCGGGTCAGTTTAGTTTTATCGGATATGGCACCTAACTTATCTGGGGTTGCCATTGCGGATTCTGCCAGGATGGAGAATTTAGCCGAACTCGCTCTTGAGTTTGGCCAAAAACATTTGAAAGAGGATGGATCGTTGCTGATTAAGTGCTTTCATGGAAGTGGATATAGTCAGATTGTGGAGTCTTTTAAAAAGGTCTTTCAAGTTGTTTCACCCCGAAAACCGAAAGCTTCGCGGGATCGGTCTGCAGAAACCTTCCTGCTAGGAAGGTTTCTAAAATAAAGGTTCTGGATTAGATATATCTAAGCTGTTGTATTAATTGACATTTGGAGGATTTAGGTTAAAAATGATAGAAATATATCGGTCGCAAGCACTTGAAAACACAGGGTAGTAGAATTATCTAATCGGTATCAAATAAAAAAATCAGACGGATGGAGTTATTTTGAATAATCAAATGATGCAAAAAGTTGGTGTGTGGCTGATTGTCGCACTCGTTGTTTTTACCTTTTTTAAGCAATTTGATAAGCCACGTGCCCAAGACCAACTTACATACTCGCAGTTTATGGATGATGCTCGAGTTGGCAAAGTTCGGCGAGTAGATGTCCAGGGCCGAACCTTACAAGTAACTGCTATGGATGGAAACCGCTATAACATTATTTCACCCGGTGATATTTGGATGGTTGGGGATCTGATGAAATTCGGTGTACAAGTTACGGGTAAGGCTGATGATGAACCCAATTTATTGGTTTCGGCACTCTATTACTTAGGGCCTACTCTTTTGATTATTGGATTTTGGTTCTTCATGATGAGGCAGATGCAAGGGGGCGGCAAAGGCGGCGCTTTTTCTTTTGGCAAATCTAAGGCACGATTAATTGACGAAAATAATAATCCTGTCAATTTTGGGGATGTGGCGGGATGTGACGAGGCCAAAGGTGAAGTTGCGGAGCTAGTGGATTTTTTAAAGGATCCGGCTAAGTTTCAAAAACTAGGTGGGCGCATACCACGCGGTGTTTTATTAGTTGGCCCGCCGGGTACAGGTAAAACTTTACTGGCAAGAGCGATTGCGGGTGAGGCGAAGGTACCATTTTTCTCCATATCGGGTTCAGATTTTGTGGAAATGTTTGTTGGAGTTGGTGCTGCGCGTGTTCGTGATATGTTTGAAAATGCTAAAAAACAAGCGCCTTGCATTATCTTTATTGACGAAATCGACGCTGTAGGTAGGCATCGTGGGGCTGGAACTGGCGGCGGTAATGACGAGCGCGAGCAAACTTTAAATCAAATGTTAGTTGAGATGGATGGGTTTGAAGCCAACAGCGGAGTGATTGTGATTGCTGCGACGAATCGCTCAGACGTTCTTGACAAAGCACTTCTTCGACCTGGTCGTTTTGATCGGCAGGTTTTTGTTGGCTTGCCAGACATTCGTGGGCGTGAACAGATTCTAAAAGTGCACATGCGTAAAGTACCGATCAATCAGGACGTTGATGCTGCTGTTATTGCTCGCGGAACGCCTGGATTTTCTGGAGCTGACTTAGCTAATTTAGTGAACGAAGCTGCTTTATTTGCTGCGCGCCGAAACAAGCGCAGCGTTGAGATGAGTGATTTTGAGGACGCCAAGGATAAGATATATATGGGTCCAGAACGGAAATCTGCAGTTATGCGCGAGGATGAGCGGAAGAATACGGCTTACCACGAGTCTGGGCATGCGGTGGTTGCTAAGCTATTACCAAAGGCTGATCCGGTCCACAAGGTTACCATCATGCCGCGAGGAATGGCTTTAGGTGTGACTTGGCAATTACCCGAATTCGACCGAGTTAATTTGTACAAAGACAGAATGCTAGAGGATTTAGCAATTTTGTTTGGTGGACGCGCCGCCGAGGAAGTTTTCTTAAACTCGATGAGTACTGGGGCTTCGAATGATTTTGAGCGGGCTACAAAAATGGCGCGGGATATGGTCACAAGATACGGTATGAGCGAGTCTTTAGGAACGATGGTGTATGTTGATACCGAGTCCGAAAGCATATTTGGTCGTATGAATTCGAAGACAGTTTCTGAGGCTACCCAGCAAAAAGTTGACGCAGAAATCCGATCACTAGTGGATACCCAGTACGCAATTGCCAAGCATTTGTTAGAAACCAATCGTGATAAGGTCGAGGCGATGGTTGTTGCCCTTCTAGAGTGGGAGACTTTAGACGCCGATCAAGTCAACGATATTATGGCGGGCTCGCCCCCTCGCCCCCCGAAGGTCACTGAGCCAATCAGCAATTCAAGTGGCAGTGATGGCGGTACTACAACTCCAGCTCAAGGCGGCGCTCCAGCGGCGGCGGTTTAAGTGTGACGGTAGTGCAATCTCAGCTCGCAGCATGGCGTTGCGGGCGGTTTTCGTTTGATTTGCAGACTGGTTTTAGGCCCCTGGTGATGGGGGTTTTAAATTGCACACCAGATTCGTTTTCGGACGGTGGAAAGTTTTTCAATACCGAGACTGCTATTGAGCGCGCTCACCAGATGATTGCCGAAGGTGCTCAGATTATTGACATTGGTGGTGAGTCGACTAGGCCTGGAGCTGTTGCTATCAGTTCTGCGCAAGAACAAGATCGTGTTTTACCGGTGATTGAGGCTTTGCAAGGATGCGCAGTTGCCTTGTCGTTAGATTCCTATCAGGCTAGTACGATGCGCGCTGCATTAGAAGTCGGAATTGATTTACTCAATGATATTTCTGGGTTTGTCGATCAAGAACATCTTCAAATAGCCCAAGAAAATGAAGCGGTTGGATTATGCGTTATGCATATGCAAGAAAACCCATTAACGATGCAATTGCGGCCAAGTTACCAAGATGTTGTAATGGAAGTAAATAATTTTTTTAAGCAACGTTTAGCGGTGCTTCAGAGTCATGCAATAGCAAGTGAGCGTATTGTTTTGGATCCGGGGATTGGATTTGGTAAGACTCCGACTCATAATTTAATGCTTTTAAACCGCCTTGCAGATCTCTTAGTTCATGGCCGACCTTTACTACTTGGGATCTCTCGTAAAAGCACTC
This sequence comes from Betaproteobacteria bacterium, assembly GCA_009927445.1. Classification (GTDB taxonomy): domain Bacteria; phylum Pseudomonadota; class Gammaproteobacteria; order Burkholderiales; family Burkholderiaceae; genus Polynucleobacter. The sequence goes on along the minus strand of RFMZ01000137.1, from coordinate 16,375 downwards.
TAGGGCTCATTTTAGGTTCTAATCAGGCCGATCGAACTATGGCAAGCGTAGCTGCTGCAATGACAGCAATAGAGCATGGTGCACGTATTGTTCGAGTCCATGATGTTGGACCGACGGTTGAAGCCATTCAAGTTTGGTCAGCTATTAAAACTGAACGAGTTGATGGCTATTTATACTAAAATCGTTGAATGACAAGAAAATACTTTGGTACAGACGGCATTCGGGGGGAGGTCGGTACTTTTCCGATCACGCCGGATTTTATTATGCGTTTAGGGTATGCGGCAGGACGTGTATTTTCTAAACGAAATGAGGCGGGAAGCCGAACCACCGTTTTAATTGGCAAAGACACGCGGGTTTCAGGTTATATGCTTGAAGCTGCGCTGGAGGCGGGTTTTTCTGCGGCTGGCGTAGACGTTGTCTTATGCGGACCAATTCCTACTCCGGGGGTGGCATATTTAACGAGTACTCTACGACTCAATGCCGGTGTTGTTATATCCGCATCACACAATTCTTACCAGGATAATGGCGTTAAATTCTTTTCAGCCTTAGGCGATAAATTATCCGATACGATTGAGTCCGAGATTGAGCAAGCCCTGCTTGAACCCTTTCAAGTTGTTGATGCAGAATCACTTGGTAAGGCTCGAAGGCTAGATGATGCCCCGGGACGTTATATTGAATTTTGTAAGAGTACTTTTCCCAATCATTTAGATTTACATGGTATGAGGTTAGTGGTTGATACAGCGCATGGCGCTGCTTACCACATTGCTGGTCATGTTTTTCATGAGTTAGGGGCCGAAGTCATACCTCTGGGTAATCAGCCCAATGGATTAAATATTAATGATCAGGTTGGCGCAACTGCACCTGCTGCTTGCATTGCTTTAGTTAAAGAAACGGGTGCTGACTTTGGAATTGCTTTAGACGGTGATGCTGACAGGTTACAGATGGTCGATCGAACTGGGCGCTTGTTTAATGGCGATGAATTGCTGTACGTTGTAGCAAAGGATCGTTTAGCTGCAGGTAAAAGCGTGGCTGGTGTGGTCGGTACTTTGATGACTAATTTGGCGATAGAGCAAGGTTTTGAGAGGCTAGGTATTCCATTTGAGAGAGCTTTAGTTGGTGATCGCTATGTTTTAGAAAAGTTAAGAAGTAAAAATTGGGTCCTGGGGGGAGAGGGTTCTGGGCATTTACTATTTTTAGATCGCCACACGACAGGGGACGGGATTATTGCTGCACTGCAAGTTTTAGCTACGGTTAAACGCAGCAAAGAAGATATCGGGACACAATTACAGGATATTTCATTATTTCCACAGGTCTTAATGAATATCGCGATTAGTAAGGATTACGACTGGAAAAAAGATCTGCAGTTAAAAGACACGATCACAGAAGTAGAGCATGACTTGCGCAGCATTGGCAGAGTTTTAATACGTCCGTCGGGAACAGAGCCGGTTTTGCGCGTTATGGCTGAGGCGAGTACTCGAAATAAGGCCGAGTGGGCGGCCCAAAAGATATCGCAAAGTGTTTCATCGGCTAGTAAGGTTTAATCACCACTAGACTGTCAAATGCTTTTTTTAAGGGAAAAAATAAATCTTTAGGGTGGTTTTGAAGGCTCAGTACCGCATTTATAGACCAGTTTAGGCAATATTTAGGGCGGACAAGAGAAAATTTAGAATAAACGAGCGACAAAAAGACTCCACGCGAGCGTCAATAAACTGTCATTAATTTGACATATTTCGATAGTATTGTTTGTGAATCGCGTCGTGCGATATTCGTCAACAAGGATAAACAATATGTTATTGAAATTGCAAAAAACGGTTGCACTCGCAGCCCTATCCCTTTCAACTTTGAGTTTTTCAGTATTAGCAGCAGATATTACTGGTGCTGGCGCTACGTTTCCATATCCAATTTATGCCAAATGGGCTGAAGCCTATAAAGCCAAAACAGGCTCTGGTTTAAATTATCAGTCGATCGGATCCTCTGGTGGAATAAAACAAATTAAAGCTAAGACAGTGGACTTTGGTGCTACTGATGCGCCAGTTAAATTTGAAGATTTAGAAGCGGACGGTTTGGTACAGTTTCCAGCAATTATTGGTGGAGTAGTGCCAGTGATGAATATTGATGGTATAAAGCCAGGCCAAATTAAACTAGACGGGATTACTTTAGCAGATATTTTCCAGGGCAATATCACGAACTGGAACGATAAAAGAATTGCCGCTCTTAACCCTGGCGTAAAGATTTCAGCTGGAGATATCACAGTGGTTCACCGCGCTGACGGATCTGGCACAACCGCTATTTTTACGGACTACCTAGCCAAAGTGAGTGAGTCTTGGAAATCCTCCGTTGGAGCTGGGGCGGCTGTTAAATGGCCAGCTGCAACCTCTGTCGGTGGTAAGGGCAATGAGGGTGTGGCCGCCAATGTGAGTCGTGTGAAAAACTCTATCGGTTATGTAGAGTATGCCTACGCCAAGAAAAACAAAATGATTTATGCGCAGATGAAAAATTTATCAGGAAATTATGTTAGCCCCGACGATTTAACTTTTGCAGCAGCTTCTGCTAGTACTGACTGGTCAAAAATTCCTGGAATGGGTATTTATTTAACCAATGCTGCTGGCGCTAATTCATGGCCAATTACTGGTGCTTCTTTTATTTTGATGTACAAAAATCCTGTAAATAAAGCAAACGCAACAGAAGTCTTGAAGTTTTTTGACTTTGCTTTTAAAGAAGGTAAAAATATGGCTCTTGATTTAGACTACGTCCCGATGCCAGATGCGACAACTGACTTTATACGTAAATCTGTTTGGAATCAGGTTCAAGCAAAATAAAACTTTTTCAATCAAACAATAGCCTTTCAAGGCTATTGTTTTTTTAATATTCCCGAATGGTCCTTATGAGTACTGCCAAGTCGAACCACAATCCAACTGCAATAGCTATTGCCAAGCGACAACACGTTTTTGACTTTTTATTTAAATACCTGACGCAAAGTTTTGCATTGATTGTTTTATTTGCTTTATTAGGAATTATTTTTTCTTTAATCATCAATGCATACCCTGCCTTAAGTAAATTTGGATTTGGATTTTTTACTCGGATCGAGTGGGATATCATTCAGGGTGAGTTTGGTGGTTTGATTGCTATTTATGGCACGGTAGTAACTTCTGTGATTGCTTTAGTGATTGCGATACCTTTAAGCTTTGGGATTGCGGTATTTTTGACAGAGATATGTCCTAAAGGTCTACGCAGACCCTTAGGGACTGCAGTAGAAATTTTAGCGGCAGTACCTTCTATTATTTATGGTATGTTTGGCTTATTTATCTTTGCGCCTTTATTTGCAGACTATGTTCAGCCTTTTTTAGCCGCTACTTTGGGAAAAATTCCAGGCCTCGGTTTTTTATTTGCTGGGGCGTTTAATGGGATTGGTATCTTATGTGCTGGGCTGATTTTGGCGATGATGATTTTGCCCTTTATTGCCTCAGTGATGCGTGATGTTTTTGAAATTGTTCCACCAGTTTTGAAAGAGTCAGCGTACGGTATCGGTTGTACCACTTGGGAAGTGGTTACAAGAGTTGTCCTACCATATACAAAAACTGGGGTGATTGGTGGAATTATGTTGGGTTTTGGCCGAGCGCTTGGGGAGACGATGGCAGTAACATTTGTTATTGGTAATGCGCACAAATTATCAGGTTCTTTGTTTGCACCTGGTAATTCGATTGCATCGACTTTAGCTAACGAATTCGGTGAGGCAGAAATTGGTGCGCACTATTCATCATTATTCGCTTTAGGTTTGGCTTTATTTATTATTGCGTTTATCGTACTTGCCTTAGCAAAATTCATGCTAATGCGGATGGAAGCTAGTCAGGGAGCAAAAACATAATGTCAGAAAAATTAGGTGGACAAGCTAGTAGTGTTATTGATCCGGGGCTTTTTTCTAAAAGAAAGCGAGCGAATACAATTGGCTTAACTTTATCAATGATCGCCATGTTAATTGGGATGATCTTTTTGTTTTGGATTTTAAGTGTTTTACTATTCAAGGGTTTTTCAACACTGAGTTTGGATTTGTTTATACAAAACACCCCTGCACCTGGTTCTGAAGGTGGGGGTTTGGCTAATCCGATTATTGGCAGCTTGATGATTGTTGGCTTTGCAACGCTGGTAAGTACGCCGATTGGTATTTTGGCAGGTATTTATTTATCTGAGTATGGTAAGCAAAGCGTTATTGCTGAGATTACCCGCTTTGTAACAGACATCATGCTGTCTGCGCCATCGATTGTGATTGGTCTGTTTGTTTATGCCATTATGGTCGCGCAGATGGGACATTTCTCTGGCTGGGCTGGCACGTGCGCGCTATCTTTGATTGCAGTTCCGGTTGTTTTGCGTACAACAGAAAATATGTTGCGATTAGTCCCACTAACGCTACGTGAAGCAGCTTATGCCTTAGGTGCTCCTTGCTGGAAGGTGGCCTTAACTGTGACCTTAAAAGCCGCAAAAAGCGGTGTAATTACGGGTATTCTATTAGCGCTAGCCCGTATTAGTGGGGAAACAGCACCGCTGCTCTTTACGGCTCTGAATAACCAATTTTTTTCGTCGAACATGAATAGTCCAATGGCTAATTTACCGGTGGTAATTTTCCAATTTGCTATGAGCCCGTATGATAATTGGGTTAATTTAGCTTGGGCGGCGGCGCTGATCATTACATTTGCAGTACTTGGGTTGAACATTTTAGCTAGGGTTGTTTTTAGTGAAAAGGATAAGTTATGAGTGGGATGATGAAAACAATGTTTCACGAGGACAATAATGCCTCTAATGCTGGTGGTAAAGAGCATCAAGCTGGACAAGATGAAAGTAACCAGAAAAAATCGAACGCGATTGAAATTCGGAATTTAAACTTTTATTATGGAAATTTTCAGGGGCTCAAAAATATTAATTTGAATATTGAAGAGAATCTAGTGACTGCCTTTATTGGTCCTTCAGGCTGTGGCAAGTCGACTTTATTGCGGACTTTAAACCGCATGTATGATTTATATCCTGGTCAGCGAGCTGAAGGTGAGATCAACTTATATGGCGAAAATATTTTAGAACCAGGCCGTGATTTGAATTTACTGAGATCTAAAGTTGGTATGATTTTCCAAAAACCAACTCCTTTTCCAATGTCTATTTATGACAATATTGCTTTTGGGGTAAAGCTCTATGAGAGTTTAGATAAGACAGACATGGATGAGCGAGTAGAGTGGGCTTTAAATAAGGCGGCCTTATGGGGTGAAGTGAAAGATAAGCTTGGACAAAGTGGCTTGTCATTATCTGGTGGACAGCAACAGCGTTTGTGCATTGCTAGGGGAGTCGCTGTAAAACCTGCTGTTTTATTATTAGATGAGCCAACTTCAGCACTAGACCCGCTTTCAACTGGCAAGGTTGAAGAATTAGTTCATGAGTTAAAGAAAGACTACACAGTTGCCATAGTTACCCACAATATGCAACAAGCTGCACGTGTTTCTGATTACACTGCTTTTATGTATCTTGGAGAATTAATAGAATTTAATCAAACGAAGCAGATATTTTTAAAGCCAGATCGAAAAGAGACTGAAGACTATATTACTGGTCGTTTTGGTTAATGCATTTGAATTCAGGAGAAAATATGCCAGATAAACACATTTCAACACAATTTGATAACGAATTAGATAAAATTAATTCGCATTTATTGGCGATGGGTGGACTCGTCGAATCACAAGTTGCTAAGACGATGAAAGCGTTTGTGACCATGGATATGGAGTTGGCTGATGAGGTTTTGTTGTTAGAAAAAGAAGTCAATCAACTTGAGTTAAACATTGATGCTGAGTGTGCTGAAATTTTAGCTATGCGCCAACCAGCTGCTAGAGATTTGCGCTTGGTGTTGGCTGTTACCAAAGCCGCTTCAAACTTGGAGCGGGTTGGAGATGAGGCAGACCATATTGCTGCAAGGATCAAAAAAATCTTTGAAGCGAATTTAAAATATCAAATCAATGTTGCTGAAATTCGGATTGCTGGACAAATGGCGCTAGGTTTGCTGCGTAGATCGTTGGATGCATTTGCCAGGGGCGATTCAAAAGCGGCGGCTGTAATTGTGGCTGATGACATTGAGATTGATAATGAGTTTCGTGGATTTGTGCGGAAGTTAACTTCCTATATGAGTGAAGACCCCAGCATCATTTCAACAGCTCTGGAGTTTCTATTTATCGCAAAGGCTGTCGAGCGTATTGGGGATCATGCCAAGAATATTGCCGAATTTGTTATTTATGTTGATAAAGGCGCTGATGTGCGCCACATTCCACAAGATAAGCTGATAGAAGAGGCGAATAAATAGATATGGCAAGTAGCATATTAATTGTTGAAGATGAGCCATCGATCGCGGAGTTAATCTCTGTTCATTTAAGTCATGAGGGTTTTTTACCCGTTAGAGCTTTTCAAGCGGATCAAGCTTTGCAACTCATGCGTGATGTTTTACCAGATTTAATTGTTTTAGATTGGATGTTACCTGGTAAATCGGGAGTTCAATTTGCTAAAGAAATTCGTGCCAACGAGCGCACTAAGGATATCCCGATTATTTTCTTAACTGCCCGCTCTGAAGAAGTTGATAAAGTGACTGGATTAAATGCGGGGGGGGATGATTATTTAACGAAACCATTTTCGCCCAAGGAGTTAATTGCTAGGATTCGGGCGATTTTGCGTCGGATGTCCCCACAGTTAAAGGAAGAAGTGTTAGAGATTAATGGTTTGACTTTAGACTCCACAACTCACCGGGTTTCTTTTAACCAGTCTGGTAGGCTTGTGAAAGTGGAACTTGGTCCTACGGAATTTCGTTTGTTGCGGTTTTTTATGGCCAATACGGAGAGAGTGCATACCCGTGGACAACTATTAGATAAGGTTTGGGGAGATCATGTCTTTGTTGAGGAAAGAACAGTCGATGTCCATATTAAGCGTCTACGGGCGGTATTAAGCCCCATTGGTTGTGAGACGATGATTGAAACGGTTCGAGGAAGTGGATATAGACTAACTCGTAATCCAATACTCATTTCGTGAAATAATAGTCCCATGTCGAATTTGGGACTTCATTTTTTCTACTTTTTAATTGCCCTAATGCTTGTCAGCTTTCTTTGGGCTGATCTCATTTCTTGGCAGACGATGCCCTATTTTTTAGTAGGGGTCATGATTGTGGCCTATTTTTTCCAATTATGGAATATTAACCGACTACATGATTTATTACTCAAGGATGACTTAATAGGTCGAAAGCGTGGCTTAGGTTTATGGCGTGAAATTTATGGTTTATTAGAAAAAAAATCTAAGGTTTTGCACCAAGAAATATCTGCTGCTGCAGACCAATATGATCGGTTTATTCAGGGGGTACAAGCCTCACCAAATGGCTTAATCATGCTTGATAAAATGGATCGTATTCAGTGGTGTAATAAGATCTGTCGGGAGCATTTTCGGATTGACCCGGTGCGTGATACAAATCAGCCCGTAGCCTTTTTATTGCGTCATCCGGATTTTGTGCAGTATATGCAGGAGGCAGACTTCTCTACGCCTTTACAGCTAGATCATATGGGGGAGAGTGGCCACGTAATGCTTCGGCTACAGATCATCCCTTACGGGGAGAGTCAAAAATTACTGTTAAGTCAAGACATCACAGCGATTAAAAAAAATGAAGCGATTCGACAAGATTTTGTTGCGAATGTCTCGCACGAATTACGCACTCCATTGACGATAATGAGCGGTTTTTTAGAAACCATTCGAGACTTACCTCTTTCAGAGGAAGAAAAAGCCCGTTATTTAGATATTATGGTGACCCAGTCCGATAGAATGTTAACTTTAGTCGATGAGTTGCTGATACTGACTCGTCTAGATAGCAGTCCAGTATCTCCAAAGACAAGAACGGTCAACTTAGCTGAAGTTTTTGAAAGGTTAATGACAGATGCAAGAAGTTTATCAAAGGGACGGCATATAATAATTTTAAGGGCAAGTTCGCATAAGTATGTTTTAGGCTCTGATAGTGAAATTATTTCAGCGTTCGGTAATTTAGTAAATAATGCTATTCGATACTCTCCAGAGGGTGGGGAGATTTTAATTGATTGGAGCGATCTGCCGGATGGAGGGGCCCGATTTGCAGTCACTGACAGGGGGCTTGGGATTGCTCCCGAACATATCCCAAGAATTACAGAACGGTTTTACCGGGTCGACTTAAGCCGTTCGCGAGACACGGGTGGAACTGGTTTAGGCCTAGCAATTGTTAAGCACGTTGCAATGCGTCATCAGGCGGAGTTACGCATTGAAAGTCAAATTGGTCAGGGGAGTACTTTTGAGATGGTTTTTGTCAAAGACAGACTAGTCGATGGGGCCTAGAATATTGCAGAGTAAAAGACTTGGACGCTATTTTTTTTGAATGAGTTGCAACAATTCTTGCTGGCCAACTTTTTTTAACTTACTACGAGATAGAATTTGTTGATAACTTCCGTTGGACTGCATTATCCAAGCTGAGGCGTTATCTTGCAGAAGTATTTGTAGGCCTTCACGGATAACCCTGGCCTTGATTTCTGGGTCAAGAATAGGAAAGGCAACCTCTACGCGACGATATAGATTTCGGTCCATCCAATCGGCGCTTGATAGGTATACCTGTTCTTCACCTTGCGCTAAGAAGTAATAAATTCGATGATGTTCTAAGAATCGACCGATAATCGAACGCACGCGAATATTTTCAGATAGTCCTGGAACTCCAGGTTTAAGAGCGCAAACTCCCCGAATAATGAGATCTATTTTTACACCTGCTTGAGAGGCTCTATAAAGCTCTTGAATCACGCTGGGTTCTAATAGGGCATTCATTTTTGCGATAATTGCTGCCTTTTTACCAGATTTTGCAGTTCGTATTTCTGCTCGGATATGCCGAATAATTTCATCTTGCATGGTAAATGGCGATTGCCACAAGGTTGCCAAAGTCGGCTGTATAGCAGTACCTGTCATCTGTTGAAAGACAAAATGCATGTCTTGTGTGATTTGTGAATGAGATGTTAGTAAGCCAAAATCGGTATAGAGTTTGGCAGTTCTTGGATGGTAGTTTCCGGTTCCCAAATGCGCGTAGCGCTTTAGTACATATTTACCCTTGCCTCGACCTTTTGTAATTGGTTCTTTGCGCACAATTAAGAGCATCTTCGCGTGGCATTTATGGCCAATTACCCCATATATAACATGGGCTCCAACACTTTCAAGTTTAGCGGCCCATTGCATATTAGTTTGTTCATCAAATCGGGCTAATAGTTCCACGACCACAGTTACTTCTTTGCCATTTTTGGCAGCTTCCATTAACGCATCCATCACCTGTGAATCATCACCTGTTCGATAAACAGTTTGTTTAATAGCGAGCACTTGTGGGTCTTTTGCGGCTTGTCGAAGCAGTATTAGAACGGGTAAAAAACTCTCATAAGGGTGGTGTAGGAGGACATCTTGCTGACTAATAATGTCAAAAATAGGCTTTTCATCTAAAAGAATTTTAGGAATAGTTGGCTTAACTTCTACAAATTTCAGATCAGGTCGATCGATTAAATCGGGTACTTGAAAGAGTCTAACGAGATTAACTGGGCCGTTTACTTGATAGCAGTCACTTTCGTTGAGGTCACACTCAACTCTTAATCGTTGGATCAACTCCGCAGGAGTCCCAGAAGCAACTTCAAGACGAACAGCATCCCCTAGGTGGCGGGTTGAGAGTTCTCCTTGCAGTGCGCTGCGAAGATCAGTCATATCATCTTCTGAAACAAACAGGTCGGAATTGCGAGTTACCCGAAACTGGTAACAACCTGTTACTTCCATACCCGTAAATAATTCGGGTACAAAGGCTTGCATAAAGGAGGAGAGCAAAACGAAGCAGGTTTCGCCAGTACTTTCTAGGTGCGCTGGCATTCTAACTACTCTGGGTAGGGCTCTAGGTGCTTGAACCACCGCAAGATGCGGTTTTCTTCCGAATGAATCTTGCCCTTGAAGGGTAACTAAAAAGTTTAAGCTTTTGTTAATGACTTTTGGAAAAGGATGGGCAGGATCTAGTGCAATGGGAGTTAATACTGGCACTAACTCCGTGTGGAAAAAATTTCGAGCCCACAAACGTTGCTTTTTGGTCCAAGCTGATTGGTATTTGAAGAAGATTCTTTCTTGATTGAGTTGAGGAAAGATAACTTCTTGCAAGAGGCGATATTTTTTTTCAATTAAATGCCGGGCTTGCAAGTAATTTGACGGTAGGAGTCTTGGACTGTTTGCCCATCTGCCAGGACTTTGAGGGGGTTTTCCCTTAATTGCTCCTTGAGTCCGGACATGCGGATTTCAAAGAACTCATCCATATTGCTCGAGACGATACAAACAAAGCGAAGTCTCTCTAAAGTAGGAGTTTGTGGGTTTTCAGCTTGGGCCAATACACGTCTATTGAATTCTAATTGACCTAATTCACGATTGAGTAGAGGGACAAGTTTGATAGTCATAAATTATTATTTCATGCAAACATGTCATTTTAATGAATAATATGTCTTTAAAATGACATATTAAATAAATATAATCATTTTTTACTTGAGTCTATAGTATGTTATCACTTCAGTATTTCTCCCAAGCCAACGATTCTGATCCCAAACTAATTGCATCAGTAGATCTCGGTTCAAATAGTTTTCGTATGGTCATCGCTCAAATTGTAGAGACGCCCTCAGGTTTTCAATTACGACCAGTTGATACTTTGAGGGATTCGATTAAGTTAGCGGCAGGTTTAGACCGACATAAAAACTTAGATACGCAGGCTTTTGCTCGAGGACTCAGTTCTATTAGACGATTTGGAGAACGATTGAGGAATTTTTCTCCGATGCAGGTACGAGCAGTAGCGACTAATACTTTACGCGTAGCTAAAAATGCTTCAGCATTTATTGCACAGGCAGAAATTGAGTTAGGTTTTCCCATAGAGGTAATTGCAGGCAGAGAAGAGGCAAGGCTTGTATATGTAGGCGCATCACATGGTGCACCTGCAAATTCAGGCAACCGTTTAGTCATCGATATTGGTGGCGGTTCAACAGAATTTATTATTGGCAAAGGTTATGAGGCCAATATAATGGAAAGTTTGTATATCGGATGCGTCTCTCATAGTCAAAAATTCTTTGCTAATGGAGCAGTTGATCGTTATAGCTTTAAACAAGCAGAATTAGCTGCTCGGCAAGAAATTCAAATTTTAGCAAAAGAGTTTCGAAAAAAAGGCTGGGATCAAGCAATTGGGTCATCTGGAACTGCTAAGGCTTTAGCTGAATTAATCGCCCTGAATGGTTTAGATGGTCAGCTCAAGAAAGATACTCTTTGGATTGAGTCAACTGGCATTATTACCCGCGAGGGATTAGAAAACCTCAAAGAAGTTTTGATTAATGCCGAGTCGATGCAATCTCTGGAATTAACTGCACTCAAGTCAGATCGTCGCCTAGTTTTACCTGGGGGCTTAGCAATTATGATTGCGGCTTTTGATGAACTTCGCATTGAGTCTATGGAAATTGTTGAAGCAGCCCTTCGGATGGGAGTTTTATACGACTTTCTTGGGCGCTCACAACATCATGACATGCGTTTTGTAACTGTTGAACAATTTATGAAGCGCTATAGTGTTGATTTGGAGCAGTCCAAAAGAGTCGAACATTTAGCCACGATATTTTTAGAGCAATTCCCAGAACCAAAAGATGAAGATCGAACTAACAATATGGCTTTACTGGGTTGGGCGGCACGACTTCATGAAATAGGCTTATCCATATCCCATAATGGCTATCATAAGCATTCGGCTTATATATCTGCACATGCTGATATGCCCGGATTTTCTAAAAATGATCAAATTCGATTATCAGCACTCCTATTGGGCCACACTGGCAAGTTGGGAAAACTATCAGTGAGTAGTAATTTTATCGACTGGAGAATGTTGTTTAGCTTGAGGTTGGCGCTTGTTTTATCTAGAAAAAGAGTGGAAGAGGATATCCCCACCATTTTAGTTCAGCAAACCCCAAGAGGATTTAAGGTAAGCCTCTCTAAAGAGTGGTTAGAGAACCATACTTTAACTGAGTACAGTCTTAGAAAAGAGGCCGAGGATTGGTCGAAGGTCGGAAAAGAGTATGAGATTGATCTATATTAATTCGAATTTAAGAAATGTTTGCCATATTTCGGATTTATATCAGAAAGTCTCAACATAGTTAAAAAATCTGCTGTATTAAAGTCTGGGTCCCAAGCCGGTTCCCCGCAAATCTGAGCACCAAGTCGTAAGTAACCCTTGATGAGAGCAGGGGGATCAACTTCTAAACTGGTATTGAGTTTGTCAAGTGGCAGTGGCACTTTAGGAAAGGTTCGGTACTCTACAGGACATAAGTTAGCTTCATAGAAAATTCTGTTCAGACTTGCAGCGTAATGTCCACCATCGGCCATGGGAACGCTTGCACAACCCAGCAGGATTTCATAGCCATGTTGCCTCATATACGATCCGAGTCCAGCCCAAAGAGCCATGATGACTGCGCCAGAGCGATAATTAGGGTGGACGCAAGACCGACCAACCTCTACCGCTTTTGGAAGTAAGTGTTCGATACGCGACAAGTCAAATTCATTAGCGGAGTAGACTTTTCCAATCAGCTTTGCTTGATCTGGCGGCAATATTCGATAGGTGCCGATGACCATTAAGCTGTCTTGATCCCGAACAATGAGATGATCGCAATATTGATCAAATTCATCAATATCTAAATTTTCAGAATTAAATGGCAGTCTTGCACCCAATTCCTCAGCGAATACTTTATAACGCAGTGCTTGAGCTTCTTTGACCTCATTCATGTCACGCGCAATATATGCCTCAAGAGGACGAGATTTCTTGATCTCAGATTTGTCAGTTACTGCAGGAGTCGTTTTGTTTAAAATTTTTTTAAGTTTTTTTAACTGATGACTTTTTTTTATGCTTTTTTTGTTGGGGAACAAGCTATTGAGCTTTTCTAGGGGGTGCATGCCTAAGATTTTATTGACAATCCTGCTGGTAAAACCATCGGTTATAAAATTGATGGCATGTAATGGATTTGGGATTTCTTTCATAGGGCCTTATCAAAGTGTAATTATTAAAATTTTATTGAAGTAAGATTACAAAATCATGACAGCTGCAATTAGTCAGCAGAACTAGGTTGTTTGGATAAGAGGGTAAGTAATATAGACCCAAGTAATTAAGCATAAAAAAAGTGCGAGCATAACCGCCGCACTACCAAAATCTTTTGCGCGTTTTGAAAGGCCATGATGCTCAAAGGAAATTCGGTCAATCGCCGCTTCGATACTTGAATTAAGTAATTCAATAATTAGAACGAGGCAGATAGAAGAAATAAGTGCTACGTGCTCGATTGGAGATACTGGAAGAAAAATTGATATCGGTATGAGGATGCAAGTAATAGCTAACTCTTGTCGAAAGGCACTTTCCTCTTGATATGCAAATACCAGCCCATGCCATGAATTGACCGCGGCACGTAATGCGCGCGTGAGGCCCTTATTGCCCTTGTAGGGATTTTGGTCAATATGGTAATCATCGCTCATAAATATCGATCTAAATTGTTAGTTCTTTATTTGCTTGAATTAAACCACTAGGCACTGGCTTAAGATGCTTTAGAAATTGTTCACTGGCTACTTGCCAGGAGAATTTTTCAGCGTGGGAACGGGCATCATTTCTAGAAAGATGAAGTGCTTGTAAGCAGGCCTCCCGAAGGTCTGTATGCATAACACCACTATTTGAATTACCAATAACATCAATTGGTCCGGTAACTGGATACGCAGCGACTGGCAATCCACATGCCATTGCTTCAAGGAGTACTAGGCCAAAGGTATCTGTTTTACTTGGAAATACAAATACATCTGCTGCGGCATAAACTTTAGCCAGTTCAGGTTGATCAAGTACACCCAAGTAATTGACTAATGGATATTTAGCCTTTAAATAAGCTAGAGCAGGACCGTCGCCTACTACCCACTTAGAACCAGGTAAGTCAGTTGATAAAAAAACCTCAATATTTTTTTCGATAGCAACTCGCCCTACATATAAAAATATTGGATGTGATGAATTAAGGACTTTTGATTCTTGTGGCTTGAACATGTTAGTATCAACACCACGACTCCAAAGAACTACATTATCAAAACCATATTTTTGTAAATCAGCAACGACAGTTGCAGTAGGTACCATCACAGCCATCGATTTGCCATGAAACCATCTTAAAAAGCGGTACGTAATGTGGAGTGGAATAGCTGTTCTTGCCTTTACATATTCCGGAAAGCGCGTGTGGTAGGCGGTAGAAAAAGGTAAATGATTTTTTATGGCGTAAGATCTTGCTGAGAGTCCAAGGGGACCTTCGGTTGCTATGTGAATAGCATCTGGATTAAAAACGGATATGCGCTCGGATACTTTTTTTCCTGGAAAAAGTGATAAAGAGATATCAGGATAGGTTGGACATGGCACAGTATGAAATTCATTGGGGGTCAGAATATCGACTGTATGACCCATATTTTGAAGTTCTAGTCTCGTTTGCTTTAAAGTACGTACAACGCCGTTTACTTGGGGTTCCCATGCATCTGTAATGATCATAATTTTCATGTCGATATTCCTTATAGATTGAGAGATTCAGTAGTTACGGCAGTTGGTAACTGTGTCCCAGAATTGCTTTGATGAGCAACTGACGGCGTTAGCGGTTTAATATCGAGCGGTGAATGCTCTATATCAACATCTAAAATATGAGGCCAAAATACAATTTGTAGTTCGCCATCTAAAGTTTCGACGAGAGCGGACATGCTTTCAACCCAATCGCCATCATTGCAATATAAAAGGCCATCAATTAATCTGATTTCAGCTTTGTGAATGTGCCCACAAACTACGCCATCGCATTTTCTATTTTTTGCTTCCCGAGTCATTAATACCTCAAAATCAGTAATGAAATTGACTGCATTTTTTACTTTTGTCTTCAGATATTGTGACAATGACCAATATTGAAAGCCACATTTGATACGGATATAGTTGAAGTAACGATTTACCGACAAAATTAATGTGTATAGATTATCACCTAAATAAGCCAGCCATTTAGCATACTGCATGACACTATCAAAGATGTCGCCATGGGTAATCCATAATTTTTTTCCTTTGGCGGTAATATGGATCATATCTTCCCGTATTTGAATTTCACCAAAAGTCATACCAATAAATTGCCTAGCCATTTCATCATGATTACCAGGGATGTAAAAAACTTCTGCTCCCTTACGAACTTTTCTGAGAATTTTTTGGATTACATCGTTGTGGGCTTGTGGCCAGTACCATGATTTTTTAAGACGCCAACCGTCTATCATGTCTCCAACTAGGTAAAATGTGTGTGCTTCGTTATGCTTTAAAAAATCGAGTAGATAATCAGCCTGGCATCCAATTGTGCCTAAGTGAACATCAGATATCCATATCGTTCGATATTGTGCCATTGGCTTTTATTAAGCCAAAGTAATATGTCAGAAAGATGACTTTTTTGTTGCATTTTTATGAAGGTACTTAAAAATAAATGATCCTTGTTGCCTATATCAAGCTGACTTTTCATCTATTTAAAGGTTTTTGGATCGTTTTATGGACTTTTCATCAGGTATCGGATTCAAATAAAAAAAAGTATGTTCAGAATTGGTGCGGGCAATTATTAGATATTTTTCAAGTCCGTCTCGAGGTCTTTGGGGGAACTATCGATGATCAATTTCCTGCCTTAGTGGTAAGTAACCATATTTCTTGGTTAGATATTCATGTTTTGAACGCCTATCTTCCTTTGCGATTTGTTGCAAAAAAAGAGGTATCCACTTGGCCTATTTTTGGAGTTATGGCAAAAAAAATAAGAACTCTTTTTATTGATCGACAAACAAAAGGAGATTCAAGAAATATTTCGAATGCAATTGTGGAAGCTTTTAAAGATGGTGATCAAATCTGCATATTTCCTGAGGGAACATCTTCAGATGGAACGAAGGTTTTACCATTCCACTCTGGCCTTTTCCAGTCAGTAATTAATACGCAAGTTCCATGTATCCCAGTTGCAATTTCTTATCAATCTGTCAAGACTAAGAAAATTTCAACCGCTCCAGCCTTTATAGGTGAGATGAGTCTTTTACAGTCAATTCAAAGCACTTTACGAGAAAGCCCCCTCGTTGTAAGGCTAGATATTGGAGAGCCATTAGTTGGTATGTCAGATAGAAAAGTCTTATCTGATAAAGCTCGGGAAGTCATAATGCTTTTGCGGGGGGGGAATAATAGCGCTCCCAAGTAAAACAGGTTAAAATATGGATTGTTCGGGGCGTAGCGCAGCCTGGTAGCGCATCTGCTTTGGGAGCAGAGGGTCGTGAGTTCGAA
>RFMZ01000228.1 GCA_009927445.1 Betaproteobacteria bacterium | reverse complement strand
AAAAATAGATACCACGAAACTTAGCAAATGAAGGTACTTAGAGACACCATCTAGGCAGGCTAAAATAAACCCTCAATTAATAAAAAAGTAATTTCACAACTATCGCTATGCAATCAAAAAAAGTGGATTGGATTATTTACCTAGTAGCGACCACATTTTTTATGGAGACTCTAGATAGTACGGTTATTACAACGGCATTACCACAAATGGCCAGTGATTTTGGGGTGAGTCCCGTAGATGTTGGTATAGGTATTACGGCTTATTTACTGACTTTAGCAACGTGTATCCCAATAAGTGGGTGGGTTGCAGATCGGTTTGGTTCAAAAAAAGTATTCATCCTCGCAATTGTATTATTTACATTCGCTTCGATACTTTGTGGATTGAGTGAAAATTTGACTTTTTTTACTTGTGCACGAATCTTACAAGGGGTGGGTGGCGCATTAATGGTTCCTGTGGGTAGGGCCATAGTACTTCAAAATACCCAAAAAGATGGCTTGATCAGAGCAATTTCATTAATTACATGGCCAGGATTAGTTGGACCAGTTGTTGGGCCAGCAATAGGCGGGTTTCTAACCACTTACGCAACCTGGCACTGGATATTTTTTATAAATATTCCAATTGGTATCATTGGAATTATCTTTAGTTTCATTTTGTTGGAAGAAAAAAAGGAAAAAATACGAAAGCCATTTGATATCTATGGTTTTCTACTCACAGGTGTGGCGCTCAGTAGCATCATTTATGCTATTGAGTTGACACGCCATATTAAGGATAGTCAACTGGAAATTTTAGGTTTTATGGTTTTGGGGGTAATTAGCGGCTGTTGCTCAATCAAGCATATGAAAAAAAGTCCTCACCCAATGATTGACCTGTCACTTTTGAAAATACCAACATTTACTACAACCCTCTGGGCAGGGTTATTTTTTCGTATAGCGATTGCAACGGTGCCATTTTTAATCCCACTATTTTTACAAATTGGGTTGGGCATGGACCCATTTAAAGCTGGTTTAATTGTGCTGAGTATTTTCTTAGGTAATTTAGCCATGAAAACTGTTACAACGCCACTTTTAAACAAATATGGTTTTAAATTAGTCATGATGGTCAATGGGGCAATGATCATCGTTACATTTTTATTAAGCGCTTGTATCAATGAAAATATGCAAATAGGCTTAATAGTGGTGATTCTTTTTTGCGGTGGTTTAACCAGATCATTACAGTTTACATCGATTAATACGCTTTCTTTAGCAGATATTCCTAAAGAAAAAATCAGTTCAGGATCGTCAGTTAGCAGCACGGCAATGCAATTAAGTATGGCATTAGGGATAGCGATTGGATCATTGACATTAACCTTAGTAAGTTTGATGCACAGTGGGAACATTGAAACGCCCAGCGTATCAGATTTTAGATTGGCGTTAGTATTTATTGCAATATTCCCAATAATTGGAATGATCATCTTAAATAAGTTAGATAGTAATGCAGGCATCTCCATCCGAAAATTAAAGTGATCATTTAAAACTGGAGCGAGTTATGAAAATATTATTTATTGGAATCGGAAAAATGGGATTACCCATGGCTCAACATTTAGCTGCCAAGGGTAATACTGTGAAAGTAATCGATCAAGATGTAGAGCGGATAAAAATTGGTATTAAAAATGGGTTGATAAAAGCAACCAATTCAAGAGAAGATTACTTATGGGCAGATTACATATTCTCCTCTTTGCCAAATGACGAGGCATTTTTAATAGTTGCTGATCAAGTTGAGCAATATGCTCAGGCCAAAAGTATTTATATAGATACAAGCACCATATCATTAAGTGCATCACAAAAAGTTGCCAGTAAGCTTAAGCAAAAAAATATTCCTTATCTAAGAGTAGCTGTTTCAGGTAATAATCATATGGCAGAGGCAGCCATGTTAACTATTTTGGCTTCTGGAGACAAAAATATTTATGAAAGAGTTTTACCAATGCTGGCATCTTGGGGACCAAAACAGTATTATTTGGGCGAGCAAGAACAGGCTAGATTAATGAAGCTGGTAGTAAACCTTTTAATAGCCCAAACCAGTGCGATGCTTTCAGAGGCATTAACTTTAGGAAGGTTAGGAAACTTAGATTGGTCTGATATGTGGCAGGTTCTATCAAACAGTGCTGTAGGCTCACCAATTATTAAGGCAAAATCAGAACAGTTAGGTTCTTCATTAGAATTAAGAGACTTTAGCCCTACTTTTACAGTCCATCAAATGCTCAAGGATTTAACTTTAATAAAGGATGCAGCAACAGATTTAGCTGCTCCAATAGATCAAACAACGATGACTTACCATTGGTTACAGCAAGTAATCCAAGATGGCGAAGGAGATTTAGATTATGCAGCAGTTATCAGACTACTAGAAAGACGGGCTAGTTTAGCAACTGATCTAAACTAGATAAATTAATTTGAACTAAAACGGGGAAATAGGTATGAGTAAGAAAATTGGTTGGATTGGCCTAGGGCGTATGGGTGAAGCAATGGTTAAAAGACTTCTTCAGGCTGGATATGAGGTCGAAGTATGGAACCGGACACGCAGCAAGGCAGAGCCATTAGCAAAGTACGGTGCGGTAGTTGTTAACAATGTACTAGACCTGGCTGGTTGTGAAACGGTTATCACGATGGTTTCTACAACAAAAGATCTAAAACAAGTTTTATTTGGCCCAGGTGGTTTAGTTACGACCTCCACAAAGCCAAAGATGGTTGTCGATAGCTCATCCATTTCTCAGGAAGGTTCTGCAGAGGTACGTAAAGAGTTAGAGGCTTTAGGCATCGGATATTTGTGTGCGCCAGTTTCAGGCAACGCTAAAGTTGCAAAAGCGGGCTTGTTACTAGTAGTGTCTTCCGGCCCTAGAGATCTATACAATATAGCCGAGCCATATTTCCAAGCGATGGCAAAAAAATGCATGTGGATTGGGGAGGGAGAACTAGCTAGGGTTTGGAAAATTGCGCACAACACGATGTTTGGCGTTGTCATTCAGAATTTATGCGAAATCACTGTTCTAGCAGAAAAAGCTGGAATACCTCGACATTTATTCCTAGAGAGTATTAATGATTCAGTATTAGGTTCCATGTACACCAGATATAAAACGCCGGTTTTAACTAATCTCAATTTTGAACAAGTTACTTTTACCCCAGAATTATTATTAAAGGACATGGATTTAGGTATGGCGGCTGCAAAAGCACATGGGGTCGTGATGCCAAGTGCGGCAGCTACGCGCGAGTCAATTGCTAGAATGGTTGGTAGAGGTTATGGAGATATCGATTTTTCTGCACTGTTAATTGAAGTTGCGAAGGATTCGGGGTTAGAATTAACTTCTGAAAATAAAACAATCCCTGATGGGCTGAGTTAGATTGTCGTATTCAGTCTAACCATTCGGGTTAGGAAGAGCTGCGATGTGCCAAAACGCATCGGGTTGATTTATAGCAATTTGTAATATTAATATAAATATTGGAGGCAGTATGTACGGTAAGTATGCAAATATTAAAAATGTTCTGCGTTGGGTTTGTGTCGGTCTAATGACCTTTGTTCATTTACAGACTTGGGCACAAAATTATCCATCCAAGCCTATCAAATTTATTGTAGCGTTTACAGCGGGGAGTGGTACGGATGTTATTGCTAGATCGGTTGGGGATGTGATGTCAGCCAGTTTAGGACAGCAAGTTGTAATTGAAAACAAACCCGGCGCTGGCGGAACGATAGCCGCGTCCCAAGTAGCGAAGTCTGAACCAGATGGTTATAACTTTTTAGTTCAAGCCTCTGGCCATGCCCTCAATCCTTTTATTTATACGAACTTGTCCTATGACACATTGAAAGATTTAACGGGTGTTATCCCTTTAGCAGCACTGCCAAATGTCTTAGTTATATCCCCTTCAAAGTCTTGGAAAACTGTTACAGACCTAGTTAATGCAACGAAAGAAAAACCTGGTGAGCTCAATTTTGCTTCAGCAGGGATTGGCAGTGCTACCCACATGAATGCGGAGAAATTTAATTTAGCAGCAAGCGTTAAAGCCACGCACGTTCCCTACAAAGGCACCCCAGAGGCTATATCTGACGTCATTGGTGGAAGAGCGGATTGGTATTTTGCACCGCTTTCGACGGCCCTGCCCTTGATACAAGGGGGGAAGTTAAAAGCCTTAGCGGTAAGTACGGCAAAACGTTCTTCTGCTTTGCCGAATATTCCAACGACCGTCGAGAGCGGTGTTGCTAATTCAGATTTTGTTTTTTGGGTTGGCTTAATTGCGCCAGCAGGGACTCCCCCAGCAATCGTTAAAAGAATTAACGATGAGGTTATAAAAGCATTAAATAATAATGAGGTGAAAGAGCGTTTTGTGAAGTTAGGTGCAGAGGCAATGCCAATGACTCCAGATGGGTTTAATCAATTTATAAAGTCCGAAATGGATGTGGCTGGTAAAATAAGTAAAGCCGCTAATTTAAAGGCTAATTAATAATAAGAAACCAAATAAAAAGAGACAAGAGGGCGATATGCTAAATAGACGGCAATTTTTAAATACCGGTGTTAAAGCACTTGGAGGCCTAACATTTTGTTCTTGCGGTATTTTAGGTAAAGCTCAAGCACAAAATATACCGGTGCAAAGACCGCCCTTAATTATTCAAGGAAAAAGAATAAAGGCTATCGATGTTCATGCGCACTGTTATTTTCAGGAGGCGATTGATTTAATGGGCGCAGATGCCAAGTCCGTATTGGCACCAACTAGGGGGCAAACTAAAAACTTCATTCAAGTTGAAGAGCGTATCGCCGCAATGCAGGCTCAGGGAGTTGATATGCAAGTTCTGAGTATTAATCCGTATTGGTACAAAAAGGATCGAGATACTGCCAAAGCTATTTGTCATATCAATAATAAAAATTTAGCAGAGCTATGCGCCAAAAATTCGCAGCACTTTGCTGGCTTTGCGTCCTTAGCAATGCAATTTCCCGACTTGGCTGTTGAGCAACTTGAGGAAGGTATTAAGCAATATGGTTTAGTTGGAGCCGCAATAGGCGGCAGTGTTCTTGGCGATGATTTTTCAAATCCAAGATATCACCCTGTATTTGCTAAGGCTCAAGAGTTAAATGTAGCTTTATTTATACATCCACAAAGTACACCGCAATTAGCTTCACGATTTAAGGGTAATGGTTGGTTATCAAATTTGATTGGTAATCCTTTAGACACCACGATTGCTTTACAGCACTTAATTTTTGATGGCACTTTAGATAAGTTTCCTAAAATAAAAATTATCGCAGCGCATGGTGGCGGATATCTTCCATCTTATGCACCAAGGTCAGACCATAGTTGCACGGTATCACCAACTATGTGTGACCCCAATATTGTCCTGAAGAAAAAACCCACAGAGTACCTAAATCAGATGTACTTTGATTCTTTGGTCTTTACCTCCGAAGCGCTAAGACATTTAGCGGCTCAAGTTGGCACTAGTCAAATAATGATTGGGTCTGACCATCCAATACCTTGGTCTGAGCAGCCTGTCGATCACATTATGCAAACACCGAGTTTGTCAGATCAAGAACGCATTGCTATCTTGAGTGGAAATGCCGTACGAGTTTTAGGCTTAAAAATATAAGCAACGGTTAGCACTGTTAGACGGATGCTTTAGTTGCCAGTGTTACGAGTTGTTTTAAATTTATCTGATTTTTAAGATTCCAACAAGTTTGAATGAGCTGTCTAGTTTGGTTTTGCCCAAGAATTGGGTTTGACAAACCCTCAAACTTCGCTTCTAGGTGTTTATCGGTCATTGGATTTTCTAATGAACCGATGGCACGCTCAACACGAACATGAAGTTTTTGACCATCTTTCAGATAAGCGGTTACATCGGCAGCGGCCTCATCAATCGTATCGTCTACGGTAGCAAGTACTTTAGCCCTTAGTGCAACCATATCTGGACGATTGACGATGGCATCATGAAACTCATCCTCAGCCGCACAGCCAAAAACAATTCCTGCGGCGCAGCCGTGATAAACACTAAATTTTCCCTCTAGTCCGTCACGAGGTGTTTTCTTACCCGTTAACTCTAATACCAGTGAATGTACTCTTAGTTCAAGCCTCTCAAGATTGTCAACGGTGACCCCTTGATTGCGAAGTTGTACGCAAGCGTCAATACTTGGATGAATCACAATTCCACAAGCAAATGGTTTATAGGTATTAAAGGAAATTTCAAAGCGTTGACCAAGTTCAGTAGTGATTTCTGACCAGTCATATTTAGTAGAAATAGATTGGATCATTCCTCGGGGCGCCTCTAGAGCTTTGGGACTTGACGTAAATCCATGCTTAGCTAATAAAGCTGAAGTCAGGCCAGCTCGCGCCGCACCACCGGGATGAAATGGCTTCGTCATCGTGCCAAACTGCTCTCTAAAACCGATCGGCTGAGAGGCAGCAATACCAATAGCCATTTGGGTTTGTTTGACATTTAGGCCTAGCAGTCTAGCACAGGCTGCAGCAGCTCCAACAGAGCCAGTCGAACCAGTAATATGCCAACCACGATCATAATGATTTGGGTACATCGCGTTCCCAATACGGCAAGCTACATCAATGCCTAAAATGAGGGCATCTAGAACCTGCCGACCAGATGCTTGGGTATGTTCTGCCAAAGCTAAAAGGGCAGATGCAACGGGCCCAGCAGGGTGGATAATCGTTTTGAGATGGGTGTCATCAAAGTCAAAAGTATGCGAGCTAATCCCATTGATTAAAGCGGCACCTGCCATGTCAATGCGCTCATTTCTGCCTAGCAGACTAGCTTGTTGAGCTGGACTAAACTCTTGCATAGCAGCAATTGAAGCAATTACGCTTTCATGTTGGCAAGCGCCAATGCCACAGCCCAGCCAGTTTAAAAAAGTTCGGTGTGCTTCATGGTCAACTGATGCCTGCCAGCCATTCGAGGGATGGTGTGCCACAAACTCTGCAAGGATTTTAGTAATTTCAGGGGGATTGTGATCTGCTTCTACTTTTGTGTTGATTGCCATAATTAAATTAGTCTAGTTGAATTTTTCTATCGTTTGCCACGCGTGTCCAGCGGGCAATATCATTTTTAATATACAAAGTGTATTGATCAGAAGACATAGGCATTGGTTCGATAGCCTCGGCCGATAATCGGTCTTTTAATTCGGGGTTACGGATTGCTTTATTAATTTCCATATTTAAAAGGTTTCTTATCTTATCTGGTATTTGCGTAGGCCCGGAAATGCCGTACCACTGGATACCATTAAAACCCTCGTAACCAAGTTCTTTGAAGGTTGGGATATCTGGCAATAATGGGTGCCGCTTTAAGCCAGTTACAGCAATTGGCTTTGCTTTTCCTGACTTGATATGCGGCAAAGCAGCGGCGAGTCCAGGAAACATCGAAAGGGTTTGCCCCCCCATCAGATCCGTGAAGGCAGGCCCAATTCCACGATAAGGGGCGTGGGTACTCATAAAATGCCCTTGAATTTTTAACTGCTCCATCGCCAAGTGGGTAAGAGTCCCTTGACCGGCCGAACCATAGGTCATCTTATCCGAATTACTTTTTGCATAATCGAGGAATTCTTTGAGATTTTTTGCATTCACGCTTGGATGTACCACTAAAACATTGGGTGTGCCACCGACCATCGCAATATGAGTAAAGTCTTTTTGTGCGTCATAAGGTAGCTTTCGTACGGCTGGGTTAGTGCCATGTGTGCCTACATAAGAAAGTAATAGCGTATAACCATCCGCGGGAGCTCTCGCGACTGTTTGTGAAGCAATTGCACCGCCACCACCACTTTGATTTTCGACGATAAAGCTCTGCCCTAATGCCTTAGTGAGTCGGTCAGCAATGGTTCGAGCAACTAGATCAACACCACCTCCAGGGGCAACAGGGGCGATTATTTTTACTGGTCTATTTGGATAGTCAACTGGTATGGCAAAGGCTAAATTAGTGGCTAAAAAACTTAAAAATAGGAAGAAGAAAAACCGCAAATTACTTTTTTGATGACTGCTAAAAAATTCAAAAAACATAGTAATAATTCCGCTTGAAAAAAGATGTTGGGATAGGAAAATGGTATGATTTAAAAAAACTAGAAATGTTAATTATGCCTAAAAAATCCTATTTACTTTACTTAAGTCACCTCGCTGTAGTTTTACTAGCTCTTAGTTTTGGGTTACAAAAGGCGGCCGCACAGGCTGATTATCCCAATAAACCGATTAATTTCATTGTTCCCTATGGTGCTGGTGGGGGAGCTGATTCTCGAAGCCGACAAATTACGCAGCTCTTAACGCAAGTCCTCAAAGTACCAATCATTGTAGATAATAAGCCAGGAGCTGGCGGAAATATTGGTACGGAATTAATTGCTAAAGCAAATCCTGACGGCTACACCATTGGAATGGGTAATTTTGCGCCATTAGCTATCAATAAGACACTTTTTGGTAATTTACGGTACGATCCGGAAACGGATTTAATGCCGATTGTTTTAATTGAAAAAGGGCCACTAGTCTTAGTCGTTCACCCGAATTCATCCTATAAAACGGTACAAGATATTATTAAAGATGCCAAAGCAAAGCCTGGTCAGTTAACTTTCTCATCTGGTGGTATTGGTGGAAGCCACCAACTTTCAGCAGAGCTTTTTAAGCAAAGCGCTGGAATAGACATGATTCACGTGCCCTACAAGAGTGGGGCAGCAGCATTAACCGACTTGATGGGCGGAACAGTAAACATCATGTTTGATCAACTTTATTCTGCCACGCCGATGATTAAGGGTGATAAATTAAGAGCTATCGCGATTACTAGCAAAAAACGCTCACCGATGTTAAAGGACATTCCAACCTTTGCAGAAATTGGTTTTCCTCAGGTAGCGGTAGATAACTGGCAGGGAGTAGTGGCGCCCAAAGGTACACCAAAAGCAATTATTGACAAGCTGAATAAATCGATCAATCAGGTTTTAAAAGACCCTGGGATGGTTGAGTTTGTTTTATCTCAGGGTAATGAACTTGGCGGAGGTAGCCCTGAGGAATTTGGACAATTAATTAAAGCTGAGGCAGCTAAATGGAGTGTTGTAGTAAAAACTGCCAATATTAAACCGTAGTTGTAGACTAAACCTGCACCACTAATTGACGAGGTCTTTTTGGAAAACGAGTCCAGCATGCTCTCTGAGGGCATGAAACTCTACTTCTTTCCAAAGTTGTTGAGCAACGTCAAGTTCCGACTTGTGCGCCGCTAAAAAAACTGGGGCACCAACAACATCTTCACTAATACGGTGAGAGTTTTCTTGGATAAACTTTTTTAAGACCAAGGGATTTGCAGAGCTTACCCACCTTGAAATCGAGTATCTAGCAGGTAGTAGCCTTACTTCAGCGTTGTATTCGCTTTTTAGTCGATGAGCAACTACTTCAAATTGTAATTGTCCAAATGCGCCAAGTAACATTTGCCCACCAATAAGGGGTTTAAATACTTGAATTGCCCCTTCTTCCCCGAGTTGCATGAGTCCATCACGAAGTTGTTTCGTTCGAAGTGGGTCAGCGGTTTCTACCATTTTAAAAATTTCTGGCGCAAAAAAAGGCAATCCAGTAAATTGTAGCTTTTCGCCCTCGGTCAATGTATCACCAAGTTGTAAAAGCCCGTGATTTGGAATACCAATAATATCTCCCGGAAAAGCTTCATCGAGGATGTCACGTCGTTGGGAAAGAAAAGATAGGGCATTATTTGTTCGGATTTCTTTTCCATTACGAGAAATTTTCAAACGCATGCCCCGCTCAAAGTATCCAGAGCAGATTCGTAAAAATGCTACCCGATCTCGATGAGCAGGATCCATATTTGCTTGAATTTTAAAGACGACCGCCGAGAAGTTTTTTTCGGATGGTAGGACTTCACGTTGTAATGTTTGACGCGATTTGGGGGCCGGGGCCAATTCGACTAGAGTATTCAGAATTTCCTGTACGCCAAAATTATTAATTGCGGAGCCAAAAAAAACAGGCGATTGTTTGCCGGCTAGAAAAGCTGCCTGATCAAAACTTGGCATAGCTCCTTGGACTAGTTCAACTTCAGATAAGGCAGTTTGCAGGCTATCTCCAAGTTTGTTTGCAAGGACCGTATCATGAATCGAAATAGAGGTATTCGGTTGATTACCAATTCGATCCTCACCAGCTTTAAAAAGACGCATTTGCGAGCTTGCAATATCGATTACTCCAGCAAAAGATTTTCCCATTCCCACAGGCCATGTCATGGGGACTACAGACATTCCAAGGGCTGTCTCAATCTCGTCAATTAAATCTAATGGACGTTTAACTTCACGATCCATTTTATTAATAAACGTGATCATGGGAGTATGGCGTGCTCTACAAACTTCAATTAAGCGTTTAGTTTGTGCTTCAACACCATTAGCTGCATCGATCACCATTAAAGCGGAATCAACAGCTGTGAGAACCCGGTAGGTGTCTTCTGAAAAGTCTTGGTGTCCAGGTGTGTCTAGAAGATTAATAATGCAATCACGGTATTCCATTTGCATTACGGAGCTGGCAACGGAAATGCCGCGTTGCTTTTCAATTTCCATCCAATCAGAGGTTGCATGACGACTTGCTTTTCGGGCTTTGACACTGCCGGCAATTTGGATTGCACCAGCATACAGAAGAAGTTTTTCCGTCAGCGTGGTTTTGCCAGCATCTGGATGCGAGATAATTGCGAAACTTCGCCGCCTAGAGACTTCTTTTTGGATAATTGGGTTTGAGGGTGGATTGGTCATCATTCAAAGCGCTACTAGTTCCATGCAAAATATAGGCTGGACTAAAAACTAAATCTATACTTAAAGGAAAGATTATAGGACTCTTATATTGGGAAGAAGTAAAATTGCGGTAAATCTGTCAATGACCACTCGAATTAATCGTTAATGAATACAAAAAATACGTATCATGTGCAGATTATCAGATTAAACTAGAAAATAGCTATCAGCCTTATAAAGAGCCTTTTATAAGTCATTTATGAACTGAAGTGAAAATAGGCATGTCTAATCTAAACCCAATTTTATTAAGTGAAACAATTCAGTTAGCTGTCGCACCAGTATTTTTATTAACTGCAGTAGCTGGTATGATTGGCGCACTAACACAGCGGCTTGCAAGAGTAATTGACCGCTCACGAGCTTTACAAGTAGAAATCTTGTACGAGTCAACTCAGCCGATTAAACCAAGTATTCGGAAATTATATGATGAAGAACTAGTCAAGCTCTCACAGCGCGCGCTTCTAGTGAATACATCGATGGTTTTCTTAGTGCTTTGCGCTATTCAAATAGCGCTGACAATCCTAGAGTTATTTCTCGGAGAAACATCCGATGGTAAATTAACAAATCCTACGATTGTGCTCTACACCTTTGTAGGTGGAGTGGTCAGTTTTGTTTTAGCATTAATTTTTTTACTGATTGAGGTCTTAATCGCATCCTATTCAGTCAGAATGCGTCCACCTAAAAAGTCTATAGATGATTAGACAATGTCTTTTTATACTTATTCTGTCGCATGTTCTTAAAAAAAAGAGTGATGAATAGTAACCCAAATGAAATAAATCCAAGAAGAGACCAAATTGGGATGGGTAGCCCAAGTATTGGCGGTAGGATTGCACTACAAAGACCATCGGCCTGAAAAAAGAAAGGTAGTAGTTGGACAATCTGGAATTGATTGATAAAAGTTTCTAAGGGATCAAGGCCGCAGGAAGCTTTCGGGTATGCAATAACCCAAAGTTGTCGAATGGCAACACTTAACCCGCCAACAGTAAAAAGACCAGCTAGGCCATAAGAAACTTTTTTTAAAGGAGTAACTATTGATCCGATAATACAAAACCCCCCCACTCCTAAAAAGCCGATACGTTGGAGTATACAAAGTGGGCATGGTGGATAAAGTACGCCATTCCAGCCAACATGTTGCAGATAAAGTGCTACTCCTAAAAAGAGAAAGCATAGAAAGCCTATCAAAAGATAGACCAATCTTTGGGATGCTTTTATTGGTAACATAACATGCATTATCATAGAAATTGCTTACCAGGGTATCTAACTTGGCAACTGCAAAGGTGCGGTTGATGGCACCACTTTAAAAAACTTTAAATGAGGGCTGTTTTGATGAGTGCAAGAAAAGTTTTTTTAAAACTAATTATTTTCTTATTGATTCTTTTAGGACTATTGGCTTTATATACTTGGGTCACATTAAATTACTCGTATTCGAAGGGGAGCCGAGCAGGCTTTTTGCAAAAATTTTCCTATCGGGGTTGGGTTTGTAAGACCTGGGAGGGCGAGTTAGTGACGGGAGCCTTTATGGGTAATCAAGAAAAATTTCAATTTTCTGTACGTGATCCAGAATTAGCAAAATTAATTAATAGTAATATTGGTAAGCGGGTAGAAATTGATTACAACCAGCATATAGGAGTGCCTACAACTTGTTTTGCTGAAACTGAATATTACGTAACCAATATAAAAGCAGTTCTAGAAAACATTACAATTCAAAGGGATAACAATCCACTAGCGCCAAAAGAAAGCCCTGTAACACCTGATGCGAAGTAACTGCAAGACCCAAACCAATTAAATTTTCATTTAAATGATCTGTGTATTCATAGACAAACCTACGAGGTAGTCTATTTGGAATGAGTGACTCTAGAATCCATCAAATTAAGAGCTAAAATGGTGCAGCCAACCCTAGAGGTAATATAAATAAGGGTTTTCCTTAAATAAAGTATAGCCAAAGGGCGCCAAACAAGGTTAAAATATTACTAGCGTCTTTTTCGCTAATTACATTTAATTTGAGGTATTTTTTTCTTAAGGAGCATAATTTGAATAAAGCAGAACTCGTTGCAGCTATTGCTGACGAATCAGAGTTGTCTAAGGCGAAAGCAGAGCACGCATTAAACGCAACTTTGGAGACTATTAAAAAGGCTGTTACTAAAGGTGATAACGTGCAATTGATTGGCTTTGGCACATTTAGTTCAGGTAAGCGTGCAGCTCGTGTTGGACGTAACCCAAAGACTGGAGAAGCGATTAAGATTGCTGCTTCTAAGACAGTGAAGTTTTCAGCTGGTAAGGCTTTTAAAGATAGCGTGAATAAGCGTAAGAAGTAATATTTAAAGAAATTCGATATAAATCCTCGATGTAATTTGTCGAGGATTTTTTTATGACGCTCACATATGAGGCGACTATAGAGTATTCATTATTAAGTTTGCACAAGTCGTCGATGCCGATGAATGCTCATTAATAAACCAACTCCTAGGCCTAGGGTAGTTAGCGCTGTACCGCCATAGCTAATAAAAGGGAGCGGAACGCCAACAACGGGTAATAGACCACTGACCATTGCCATATTAACAAAAGCGTAGGTGAAGAAGATCAAAGTAATTGAGCCTCCTAGTAATCTAGTAAATAAATTAGGTGCCCCAGCAGATATTTGTAGGCCGCGCTGTATCAATAATAAAAATAAAATAAGTAACAAAGTATTGCCGATTAACCCGAACTCCTCTGAGTAAACAGCAAATATAAAATCTGTATGTTTTTCAGGAATAAAATCTAGATGGGTTTGCGTACCATTCTTCCAACCCTTACCAAAAAAACCACCTGAGCCTATAGCAATCATCGATTGAATAGTATGGAAACCTTTTCCAAGGGGGTCTGAAAACGGGTCTAGTAGAGTACAGACCCGATGTTGCTGGTAACTTTTTAAAATGGGCCAGCTCACATTTCGCGCACAGATTTGATCTTCAAAAATGATCATTAGAACAATCCCAATGATTCCAATGATAAAAATGGGTAATACAAATTTGATGGGAAAACCTGCTAGTAGAATGACATAAAAACCTGCTGCAAAAACTAAAATAGCAGTTCCTAAGTCCGGTTGTCTAGCAATGAGAATCGTGGGTAGTAGAAGAAAGATAAAGGCAACGATAAAGTCGAAAAAGCGCATAGTCTCTTCACGTTTTTGAAAATACCAAGCGAGCATCAGAGGCATCGCAATTTTCATGATCTCTGAAGGTTGAATGACAACTCCAATATTTAACCAACGCCTCGCGCCTTTTTTGATGAGTCCAAATAGTGCGACAGCAATTAATAAAATAATACCGATCGTATAAACCCAAACCGCGATTTTTTCTAACCATTTGACTGGAATGCGAGATGTCACCCACATAATGACTAGAGCCATGAGTAAGTTTCGGGCTTGTTCAACCCAAGTAACAACTGTTCCAGAACTCGCAGATAGAAAAATAATATTCCCTACAAGTACAAGCCCAACTAATATAATACTTAGGCTGGGGTCTAAACCAGCCCATAAAAATCCAAGACGCTTAATTAAGGGACGGTTTTCCAAGCAGGAACTCCTCTGGGCCATTTACCTAAAATTAAGTAATCAAAAGTTTGACGCACAATTGGAGCGGCAGCCGTTGCTCCAAAGCCAGCATTTTCAACCACGATCGCCATAGCATATTTCGGTTTATCAGCAGGCACAAAACCAATATATAGAGCATGATCGCGTTTAAATTCCGAAATTGCTGCAGCGTTATAAGTCTTGCCTGCCAAGCTGTAGACTTGTGCCGTGCCTGTTTTGCCAGCCACTGGATAAGATACTCCCGCAAAAGGAACACTTCCAGTACCTATTTTGTTAACACCAATCATTCCCTCTGTAACTGTATCGATATGCTCTTTTTTTAAATTAATGACCCCACTCTCTGAGGGCACAGTTAGGATTTTTTCATGGGTTAAAGGATCCTCTATTAATTTTACTAAATGAGGCCGCATAATAACTCCTCGGTTTGCTAAGATTGCAGTAGCTTGGGCAAGTTGCAAAATACTAAAACTGTTATAGCCCTGACCAATGCCAATCGAAATAGTTTCACCTTCAATCCATTTGCCTTTTTTAGGGTCCTTAAAGTAATTTTTTTTCCACTCTTTTGAAGGGAGAATACCTTTTACTTCACCCTGCATATCAATACCTGTGATTTGACCAAAACCAAATGGTTTCATGAAATCATGAATTGCATCAACGCCCATATCACGAGCCAAAATATAGTAATAAGTATCGCAAGAAGCAGCAATAGACGTATACATATTTACGAGCCCATGACCATTTTTGGCATCATCTCTAAAAATATTACCACCATATTTAAAAAAGCCAGGATCATTAATTGCTTGCGAGGGTGTTCGATATTTACCTTCCAAAGCTGCCAATGCCATAAAAGGTTTGTAAGTGGATCCAGGTGGGTAAGTACCTTTTAAGGGCCTATTAAAAAGAGGCTTTTCTAGGGATTCATTTAACTTTTTCCAAAGATCTGCATCAATTCCATCTACAAAAGCATTTGGGTTAAACGTGGGCAAAGAGACAAAGGCAATAATATCGCCTGTAGCCACTTCGATGACTACAGCGGCCCCCCGACGTTTTTCATAGAGTTGTTCAATTAAAAATTGCGCTTTAATATCAACTGCTAAAGTCAGATTAGAGCCTGGGGCAGAAGGAGTATAAGAAAGGTTGCGGACTACTCGCCCACCAGCTGTAATTTCTACCTCACTAAAGCCAACAGTACCTCGTAATTGCTTTTCGTAACTTTGTTCAATCCCAATTTTACCGACTTGTTGGATACCTTTAACGCGCATATTTCGTAATTCATCTCCCTGAATTTCATCAGGGTTTTCCTCAATTTCAGCGGCCAATTTTTCACGATCTTTGACAGAAACTTTTCCGGTATAACCTAATAGATGAGAGCCTAATTCTTGGTAGGGATATTCTCGGAAATAGCGTACTTGAATTTCGACTCCAGGAAAAGCATATCGACGTGCAAGAAACCGCGCAACCTCCTCATCATTTAAAAAATTACGGATAGGGATACTTTCCGTTTTTTTGGAATTCTGTATTGCACGTAAGAACTGTTGTCGATCACGCGCTGGAATTTTGACAACCTGATCTAGTTCTTGAATGAGATCAGGGATTGGCATAACTATCCCGGTTTGAGTAACTTCTAAAGAAAAGGAAGGAAAATTTTTCGCGATAACGATACCATTGCGATCAGTAATAATTCCTCTGGGTGCCGGAGTGGTAATAATGGCAATACGGTTACTTTCTGAGGCGGTTGAATATTTTTTATGTTGAACGACTTGCAACCAAAAAAAACGACAAAACAGAATCAAAAGGCAACAAATAACAATCCATAAGGCAATTTTTATCCGTTGTTGAAACTGTTCAAGGGCAGAGGAAGAGTCGCTATTGCCAACCATGGGAATCAAATAAACGCCATCATTACGGTTTATTTCTGGAGATAAAAGGCCCTTGATTCGCTAGCAGGCGCTTAATTAGGGGCCAAAGAAGTGCTTCGAAGGTGGCAGGTAAAAAGATATCTAAAGATGAAAATACAAAACTTGGAACTAGTATCCACATGGTTATTGCGATAGAGATATGGACCAAAAGCACTACTTGAAAAATATTAATTACTTGCCAGATAGGAGATGCACTAAGGATACGGCGATTCCAAAAGACTATTAGAAAGCCAGCAATAATGTATCCTAAGGCATTAATTCCTAAGAGATTGGATGACTGTACATCCATGAATAGCCCGAGTAAGAAGGCAGTCAATAAATTAACAGTTTCAGGAAAATATAAAATCCAAAAAACAAGCACAATTAGGACAAAGTCTGGCAGAAGCGGGTTACTTCGTAAAGGAGTCATATTTAAAATGAACGCGATGAGTAGGGATAGAAAGATTCCCCGATAAGAACTCATATTATTTAGCAAGGACTTCACTTATTCCCCCACTTGGAGGTCTTTTTGTTTTTGACTGAATCAGGAATGATTGGATTCGGCGCTGAGGACGAAGGTTGATAGAGTAGAACCATTAAATGCCGAAAGCGATTTAAATTTGCAACAGGGCGGCATGATATAAAAGTCCCAGCTGTTTCGGAGCGATCAATTTTCGTAATAATTGCAACCGGAAATCCCGCTGGGTAAGTGCCATCAATACCAGATGTCGTTAGATAGTCTCCCACATCTAAATCACCAATTGAGTTGATAAACCGAAGGTCTAATGGCTCTGCACGGCCCATTCCAAACAGTGCGCCGCGTACCCCGTTGCGAGATACTAGAACGGGTATAGCCGAGTCTCTCTCCTCGATCAGAGAGACCTCCGCAGAGTATTGAAAGACACGAATAATTTGTCCAATAATTCCCGTATCACTCGCAACAGGCATTCCTACATTGACGCCATCAGCCAAGCCGCGGTTGATTACAATTTTTTGTGAGGCCCAGTTACTAGGCTTATAGATAATTTCTGTAGCAAGGGTTTTAAATGCCACTTGTTGTTGTAAAGCGAGCAGCTTTCTTAAATTAGCATTTTCAATTTCTAAATGCTCTGCATGGTTAGAAAGTAAAGAAAGATTTTGAATTTGGATTGTTTGTTGTTCGATAACAGCTTTCATTGTCGATAGAGAGCGCAAATTGTCTGAGGCAGTATCGATTAACTTTCCTGGCTGACTTAAAGCAATTTGAATAGGGTATAAAACTATTTGGAGAGTGGCACGGATTTGCTCTGTTGCCCGAAATTGATAATCAGCAATGATTAGGAGCAAACAAAGTGAGACAAATACACTTAATTTTAAAAGCGGCGCGCCTTGGTTAAATAAAGCAGGTGGGCTCTGAAACAATGTACACCTCTAAATTTAAAGGGGGTGTGAACTTATTCTTGAGAGAAGATACTACTTAATTTATCCATTCGCTCTAAGGCCATGCCTGAGCCGCGAGCAACACAAGTGAGTGGGTCTTCAGCAACATGAACAGGTAAGCCCGTTTCTTCTAAAAGTAATCGGTCCAAATCTCTGAGCAAGGCTCCACCACCAGTTAGCATCATACCTCTCTCGGCAATATCGGATGCTAGCTCAGGAGGCGTTTGTTCTAGGGCAGACTTCACTGCGATGACAATCTGATTGAGCGGATCTGATAAAGCCTCTAAAATTTCATTACTTGTAACGGTAAAGCTCCGAGGTATACCTTCAGAAAGATTTCGACCTTTAACTTCCATCTCACGAACCTCTGTGCCAGGAAACGCTGAGCCGATGGTCTTTTTAATCGCTTCAGCGGTTTGCTCACCAATTAACATGCCATAATTTCTGCGAATATAGTTACTAATTGCTTCGTCAAACTTATCGCCACCAACGCGTACTGACCATTTATAGACCATACCACCAAGCGACATGACGCCAACCTCTGTCGTACCACCGCCAATATCGATCACCATGGATCCAGAGGCTTCAGTTACCGGCAAACCCGCACCAATCGCAGCAGCCATCGGTTCTTCGATTAAAAAAACCTGCGAGGCACCTGCCCCTAGGGCTGATTCGCGAATGGCGCGTCTTTCAACTTGTGTCGAACCACAGGGAACGCAGATGATAATCCTAGGACTGGGCTTTAAAAATTTACTTTCATGGACCATCTTAATAAAATGCTTGAGCATCTGTTCTGTAATAGTAAAGTCAGCAATCACGCCATCTTTCATTGGTCGAATCGCTTGGATATTACCCGGCACCCTGCCGAGCATGGCTTTGGCCTCATGACCAACAGCCAGAATCGTTTTTTTGCCTCCCATGCCATCCTGCCTGATAGCAACAACCGAGGGCTCATCAAGCACAATACCCTTATCACGCATATAAATTAGGGTATTAGCAGTACCTAAATCGATAGCAAGATCATTTGAAAAATAACTGCGGAAAAGACCGAACATAAGCTTAGTGGGAGAATAGTAAAAAGTTAAATATAAACTAGTTTTAGAAGATAATGTATATGATACTGCAAGCTTGTTATGAATACTGAAGAAATTAAACATTTAGCGAAGCTTTCGGGCTTAGAACTGCATCCCGCGGAGATTGCTCTTATTTCAGAAGAAATGAGCGCAATTCTATTTTTAGTTGGAAAACTGCAAGCGGTTGATACCACTGGCGTAGATCCACTGTTCCATCCGATTGCGCTCATCGAGGAATTATCTCAGCCGTTTCGGATAGACCAAGTAACCGAAACGGACTTGCGAGATGTCAATATGGCTTGCGCACCGGCGGTTCATGAAGGTCTATTCTTGGTACCAAAGGTGATCGAATGAATTGGCATCTACAAAACTTAACGCAATTGCAAAATTCCCTTCAGCAAGGGTTGATTGATAGTGTTGGTTTGACATCGTTTTTCTTAGAGCGAATTAGTCAATTGAAGCATTTAAATGCATTTTTAGATGTTCAGCCAGAAACCTCTATGGCGCAAGCTCGGCAAGCTGATTTATTAATTCGGGAGGGCAAAGGCGGTCCTTTGACTGGTATTCCAATTGCTCACAAAGACGTGTTTGTCACCAAAGTTTGGAAATCAACCGCCGGATCGAAAATCTTAGCTAACTATACGAGTCCGTTTGATGCAACTGTTGTAGAGCGGCTTGGTTTAGATGGTGCTGGGATGGTGAGTTTAGGTAAGACAAATATGGATGAGTTTGCGATGGGGTCTTCCAACGAAAACTCGGCCTATGGCCCGACTTTGAATCCCTGGAATTTGGAGCGTGTACCTGGTGGGTCTTCAGGAGGATCGGCAGCAGCCGTCGCAGCGGGCTTAGCCCCAATTGCAACTGGCACAGATACGGGCGGATCGATCCGACAACCGGCAGCTTTTTGTGGGTTAACTGGGCTTAAGCCAAGCTATGGTAGGGTTTCGAGATACGGCATGATTGCTTATGCATCTTCTCTAGATCAGGCTGGTCCGATGGGTAAAAATGCTAAAGATTGCTCTTTAATCATGAATGCGATTGCGGGACATGATCCTAAAGACTCCAGTTCTTTAGAAAAAGACAACGAAGATTATTGTCGGCACTTAGGAAAACCTTGGTTAGATAAAAATAATCTAGTTGATAAACCACTTCAGGGTTTACGTATAGGGGTCCCAAAGGAATATTTTTCAGATGGATTAGATGGTGAAGTCAGGACGGCAGTAGAGAATGCCCTGCGAGCGTTTGAGGGCTTAGGGGCAGTTTGCGTTGATGTGTCTTTACCAAAAACAGAGTTATCCATACCAACCTATTATGTATTAGCGCCTGCCGAGGCTTCGAGTAATTTAAGTCGATATGACGGTGTAAGGTACGGCCACCGTTCTGCAGATTATAAGAATTTAGCTCAAATGTATGAACGCTCGCGTGCAGAAGGGTTTGGGGCGGAAGTAAAAAGACGAATTTTAATTGGCACTTATGTACTTTCTCAAGGTTATTACGACGCCTATTATTTACAAGCACAAAAAATACGTCGAATTATTGCGCAAGATTTTCAGAATACGTTTTTAGAGTGTGATGTATTGATGGGGCCAGTTGCGCCAGGTGTGGCATGGAAGTTCTCGGAAAAGTCGAGTGATCCAGTCCAAATGTATTTGGAGGATATTTACACATTAAGTCCTAATCTTGCGGGCTTACCAGCGATGAGTATCCCCTGTGGATGCAGTACCAGTAAGATGCCAATTGGTTTACAAATTATTGGAAATTACTTTTCGGAAGCGCGCATGTTACAGATAGCCGACTATTTTCAGCAAGCAAGTAATTGGCACTTACAGCAATCCCCGCTTTTGGCTCCACCCGCAAGTAATGGAGAAGTCTCATGACTCAGCGTGAGTGGGAAGTGGTCATTGGGCTAGAGACGCATGCGCAGCTCTTAACGAAGTCAAAAATATTTAGTGGCGCGAGTATTGCATTTGGAGCATCACCTAATGTGCAAGCTTGTGCGGTAGATTTAGCCTTACCCGGCACCTTGCCAGTATTAAACAGAGAGGTAGTTAGTCACGCAATCCGGTTAGGTTTAGCTTTAGGATCAAAGATTGCCCCTGTGAGTGTATTTGCCCGTAAAAATTATTTTTACCCAGATTTACCTAAGGGATATCAAATTAGCCAAATGGATTTACCAGTGGTGGTGGGCGGTTCTTTACGAATAGATGTCAATGGCAAAGAAAAAGAGGTTGTATTAACTCGGGCGCATTTAGAAGAAGATGCCGGAAAATCATTACATGAAGATTTTGCAGGCCCCCATGGTGAGCTGTCTAGTGGTATTGATTTAAATAGAGCAGGTACACCCCTATTAGAAATAGTTACCGAACCTGTCATGCGAAGTGCTGCCGAGGCGGTGGCCTATGCCAAACAGTTGCACGCCTTAGTCATGTGGCTTGGTATTTGTGATGGGAATATGCAAGAGGGATCGTTTCGATGTGACGCAAATGTCTCGGTCAGGCATCAAGGAGAAATCAAATTTGGCACGCGCTGTGAGATTAAAAATTTGAATTCGTTTAAATTTTTAGAAGAGGCTATTCAATTTGAGGTACGCCGCCAAATCGAATTAATCGAAGATGGCGGTATCGTCAAGCAAGAGACTCGGCTATATGACCCAGATCGAGGTGAGACGCGCAGTATGCGCAGTAAAGAGGATGCGCAGGATTATCGGTATTTTCCAGACCCAGACCTATTACCAGTAAACATTTCTAAAGAGTGGATTGCTCAAATTCAAGATTTAATGCCACCTTTGCCGGCAGAGCTAAGGGGGCGGTGGCAGACAGCTTATGGTTTGAGTAGCTATGATTCAACTCTACTAACGCAGGATCGAGAGACAGCGGAATTTTTTATGGAATTAATCGAGAAAATTGATCAATCCATGGTGAAGGCTGCTGCTAATTTAATGACAGGTGATTTTGCTTTTGCACTTAACCGAGATGGTCTTCGGGCTTGGCAATCTCCGGTTCTGCCAGTCCATTTAGCTGAGTTATTAAAAAGGTTACAAGACGGCACGATTTCTAATAAGATTGCTAAAGAAATATTTACGCTTTTATGGGAGCGTGGGCAAAAAGAGCCATTGCAATTAGAAGGCGTAGTTGATCAGGTTATCGATCAAGAGGGCTTAAGACAAATTAGTGATACTGGTGCAATCGAATTAATTATTGATGAAGTATTATTGGCGAATACAAAATCAGTCGAAGAGTATCGCAGCGGCAAAGAAAAAGCGTTTAATGCTTTAGTTGGTCAGATTATGAAGGCTTCCAAAGGTAAGGCTAACCCAGCTCAAGTCAACGCGCTTCTCAAACAAAAACTTACCCCAACCTAAAGAGATTTGATATGTCCAGCCCAGAGTTAGATGCGTCGCAAGTTGAAAGAGAGCAATTAGTCGCGCAGTGGTTATTAAGTACACCAGGTTTTTTTGAGCGTCACGCAGAATTACTCACGAAAATGGAATTAGCCAACTCACATAGTGGCCGTGCTGTTTCTTTACAAGAAAAGCAGATGCACGTTTTACGAAACCAAAATAGAGACTTAAATCGACGACTTTCAGATATGCTGCGGTTTGGTTCTGAAAATGACAAGACGCAATCCCTCATGGTTCAGTGGCTAGAGGGTTTATTGGCTACTAAAGATGAAGAGCAAACACGCATAAGAATTACAGAAGGTTTAAATGAATTATTTGAAATTGGCCAGGTCAAGTTTGTTTCGGTTGAGCATTTAAGCTCATTTGATATAGAAAAGCTTCAAAAAGGCATTTGCTGCGGAGCGCATGATGTGGAGCCATTATTTTTATCGCATCACCGTGACCTAACTGATGGCAGTTTTGCAGCGTTACTACTTCGACACAATGGTCGAACTCTTGGTGTAGTTCTGATGCTTAGTGCGGATAAAGAAAAGTTTTTACCGGAGATGGGCCTTGTTTATTTAGAGCAATTAGGTAATTTAGCCGCTGCAGCATTAAGTCGTTTCCAGGTTGATTAATGCGTGCGGATGTTCAACTAAGTAAGGAAGTAGAGCTTTTTTTAGAGGAATTGCGCTGTATTCGACAGTTCTCACCCCACACATTAAAAGCTTACCAACAGGATTTAATCAAGCTGCATAATTTTATAAACCTGAATAACATCAGTTGGGATCTAGTTCAGGGGCACCATATTAGGGTTTGGGTTAGTAAATTACATGCGAACGGATTATCAGCGAGATCTTTAGCTAGGATGATTTCATCCTGGCGAACATTTTTTGAGTGGCTGGTATTGGAAGGGCCTAGGTTATTTAGTTATACGATGTTGTTAAATCCTGTGCAAGGTCTTCGTCCACCTAAAAAAGCAAAATCACTTCCCAAGGCATTAAGTGTGGAATATGCTCAGGTTCTTATGGAGCGTGCTAAGCAGGAAGCGCATTGTAAGTCAGCAATAGATGATAGGAATAATGGTGAAGCCTCTTGGATACGTCAGCGCGATCATGCGATGATTGAGTTACTGTACTCATCTGGACTCCGGCTTTCGGAAATATTAGGGATTAATTATTTTCAGACACAAGTCTATGCAAAGGATTCATCGGGTTGGGTAGACTGGGTTAGTGCTGAAGTCACTGTCTTGGGTAAAGGTAATAAGCGCCGCATAGTGCCAATAGGAAAAGAGGCGATGCGTGCTTTAGTGCTTTGGCGCGACTGTCGCCAGGAGCAATTAAAGGCCCCAGATGGACCATTATTTATTAACGAAAAATTGACTAGGATATCGCCAAGGACTGTACAGGCCAGATTAAAACAATTAGCATTGCGCTCTGGCTTACCAGTGCATGTACATCCACACATGTTAAGGCATAGTTTTGCGAGTCATGTGCTGCAATCATCCCATGATTTAAGAGCAGTGCAGGAGATGCTTGGACATGTAAGTATTGGGAGTACTCAAATTTATACCGCATTAGATTTTCAACACCTCGCACAGGTCTACGATATGGCGCATCCGCGTGCTAAAGCAGAAAAGACATAACACAGATGCAAGCTACTATTATTCTTGGCGCTGGTAAAGAGCGCTCACCAATGAATCATCACCCTTGGATATTTGCTAGCGCCGTGGTTGGCTATGAAGGAAAGATTACTTCGGGTTCGACAGTCACTGTAAAGAGCGATAGTGGACGGTTTATTGGCCGTGCAGCTTACAGCCCGATGTCACAGATTCGCGCCAGAATTTGGTCATGGGATGAAAGTGAGCCGATTGATCATGCTTTTTTCAAAAGAAAAATAGCAATTGCTCTAGCACACCGAAAAAAATGGGTGGTTCAGACGAGCGCTATCCGCTTGATTTTTGGAGAGGCAGATGGCCTGCCAGGGCTCATTGTTGATCAGTACAACCAGACTTTAGTCTGTCAATTTTTAAGTGCTGGAGTCGAATTTTGGAAAGAAGCCATTGTCCAAATTTTGGAAGATCAGAGTGCTTGCCATTGTATTTATGAAAGATCTGATGCTGCAGTGCGTGAGCGAGAGGGACTTAGCTTGGCGAGTGGGGTTTTAAAGGGTGAGTTATCTGATACTGAATTCATTGTTCAAGAAAATCAAATTCAGTATTTAATTGATCCGACAAAGGGACATAAGACGGGCTTTTATATTGATCAGCGGGATAATCGCCTAGAGGTGGCGAAGTTATCCTCAGGATTAAGAGTTCTTAACATGTTTTGTTATACCGGGGGCTTTTCATTAGCGGCTCTTCAAGGTGGTGCGAGGGAGGTGATTTCAGTTGACTCCTCGGGCGATGCCTTAGCAATCGCTAGTCGTCAACTCGCCTTAAATCATTTAGACCCATCTAAAGCCAAATGGGTTGATGCGGACGCATTTGATTTGCTAAAGAAGTACCGTGAGGGTGGTGAGCAGTTTGATATGATTATTTTAGATCCACCAAAATTTGCCCCGTCAGCGCAGCATTTGTTGCGCGCCAAAAAGGCGTACAAGGAAATCAATCGATCGGCAATGCAAATGTTGCGTCCGAATGGCTTACTGCTGACTTTTTCATGTTCAGGTGCAATGGACCTCGAATTATTTGACCAAACGGTTTTTTTGGCTGCCCAAGAGGCTGCAACCCATCAAAAAGACCCAAAGCTGGGATTTCGAGTACTAAAGCGCTTGACTTCGGGGCTAGACCACCCTAAATTATCTAGTTTCCCTGAAGGGAACTATTTGAAGGGCTTGATGTTAGAAAGAATATAGGATTCTGAAGAAGATTGTTATATTAGATCATGTTGAAGCAAAATGAAGTAATTTTAATTAGGTAGACATATGGCACTGATTCCGGTAACAATTCTCACTGGCTTTTTAGGCAGTGGAAAAACCACCTTACTTAAACACATCTTAACGACTAATCACGGTAAGAAAATTGCCGTCATTGAAAATGAGTTTGGTGAAGAAAATATTGATAATGAAATTTTGATCCAAGAGAGTAATGAGCAAATTGTTCAAATGAGTAATGGTTGTGTTTGCTGTACTATTCGTGGCGACTTAGTAGAAGCGTTAAAGCAGCTCTGGGATCAGCGCAAGAGTAAAACGATTCAATTTGAGCGGGTTGTGATAGAGACAACGGGGATTGCAAATCCGGGGCCGGTTGCCCAAACCTTTTTTATGGATGATGATGTGGCTGATCATTATGTATTAGACGCTATAGTAACTTTAGTGGATGCTAAGCATGGAGACGCCCAGTTAAGTGAGCATGAAGAGGCGCAGGCACAGGTCGGCTTTGCTGATCAGATTTTTATTACGAAGACGGATGTGGTGGATGAAAAAACGCGTAGTGCATTAAGAAATCGCTTAATTCATATGAATCCCAAAGCGCCCATTAAAGAAATTCAACAAGGTGTTGTTAATTTAGATGAGGTTTTTGACCTGCACGGATTTAATTTGAACGCAAAATTAGATATTGACCCGCATTTTTTAGCCCAAGATAACCACGATGACTGCGGCCATGATCATGGTCATGAGCATCATGACCATGATCATGGACATGAGCATCACCACGGCCATACCGATAAAATTCAGTCATTTGTGTTTAGAAGTGAGCGACCTTTTGAGCATAAGAAGTTAGAAGACTTTTTAGGTGGCATTCTGAGTGTTTTTGGCCCTAAACTCATGAGATATAAAGGGGTTTTATACATCAAGGGGTCTAATCGTAAGGTGGTTTTGCAAGGCGTCCATGAAATGATGGGGAGTGATATGGCAGGCCCATGGGCTGCCACTGAGCAAAAGCAAACGAAGATTGTTTTTATTGGGACTGACTTGCCAAAAGATACACTTTTGATGGGATTAGAGGGGTGTTTGGTGTAGTCTACCAAGTGAAGTTACAATTTGCCTTTAAATTTTGTCAAAGTTACAAGTTAGGAATGATTCGGGAATAAAAATTGTAGAGTAATAAAAAGTGTGTAAATTACACAGGAGATACAAATATGGTTACAGTGGCGAAAAAGATCATTAAAAAAACTGGCTTGGCCAAGACTACTGAGGTAAAGCGTGTGGTAAAGGCTTTACCAATAGTAAAAGCCAAGTCCGCTATAAAGGCAATGCCTGCGGCTAAGTCAGCGCCTGCAGCGAAGGCAAGGTCAGTAACTAAAGTATCGCCTGCGGTAAAGGCAAAAAAAGTAGTTCAGACTAAACCGGCTGAAAAAATTAAACCAATCGTGGTGGCCAAAGTATCGGCTAGCGCTGCAACTAACAAGAATGCAACAAACAAATTGATGATTACCAAAGAAAAGAAGTCAACTGCCTCAATATCCTCAGAATTGATTACTGAAGCGGTATTAGTAAAAATGTCAGAAAAAGACTATATGAGTAAATCTCAGTTAGACTTTTTTAAGGAAAAGCTGGCAAGATTACGTGAAGATATTTTGAAAAATGCTGATACAACAACTGAAAATCTGCGCGATAATATTTTGGTACCGGACCCTGCGGACCGTGCAACTATTGAAGAAGAGCACGCTCTTGAGTTAAGAACGCGGGATCGCGAACGCAAGCTTTTGAAAAAAGTCGAACAAGCCTTGGCTCGCATTGAATCTGGAGATTATGGTTGGTGTGAGGAGACTGGTGAGGCAATTGGTGTGGCGCGTTTACTGGCTAGGCCAACCGCAAATCTTTCCCTTGAGGCTCAGGAGCGTAGGGAGTTAAGGCAGAAACTTTTTGGGGACTAAACAAGAAAAGCGTTTTCTTCTAATATCTGATAATGATTTAAAGACGCTTTGACGTTGCAGATAGACCACCAAGTTTTCTAATTCCAATTAAAAATTGAAAATACTAATGAATTGTTGAGTATGGGAGAGTATATTAGCAATATTCTGCGAAAACTTTGAATACCCATAAAGATATCTTCTTTTATTAATTTACATCCTATTTAAACAACCATGGAACATAAAGACCTAAGTCTTGGCGATATTGCGCCGGCCTTAAAAGCAGAAATACTTGCTGAGGCATTACCGTATATTCGTCAGTATCATGGTAAGACAATCGTCATTAAGTATGGTGGAAACGCGATGATTGAAGAGCGCTTAAAAGAAAGTTTTGCGCGGGATGTG
The DNA here is from genome assembly GCA_009927445.1 of Betaproteobacteria bacterium. Taxonomy (GTDB): domain Bacteria; phylum Pseudomonadota; class Gammaproteobacteria; order Burkholderiales; family Burkholderiaceae; genus Polynucleobacter. The sequence goes on along the minus strand of RFMZ01000228.1, from coordinate 9,091 downwards.
ATTCTTTTAAAACTCGTTGGCATGAATCCGGTTGTGGTTCATGGCGGCGGACCCCAAATAGATGACGCTTTAAAGAAAATCGGTAAAGAAGGAACTTTTGTACAAGGCATGCGCGTCACCGATGATGAGACGATGGAAGTTGTCGAGTGGGTATTAGGCGGTGAGGTTCAGCAAGATATCGTGATGATGATTAACCAGTTTGGTGGCCAAGCTGTTGGATTAACCGGCAAGGATGGCGGGTTAATTAAAGCAAAAAAAATGTTAATGACCGATCGAAATGATGCTTCGAAATCGATTGATTTAGGTTTTGTAGGTGAAATTAGCTCTATTAATCCTGCTGTAGTCAAAGCCCTGCAGGATGATGCGTTTATCCCTGTTATTTCTCCCATTGGCTTTGGTGAGGACGGGCGAGCCTATAACATTAATGCGGATTTAGTGGCTGGGAAAATGGCCGAGATTTTAAATGCCGAAAAGCTAGTCATGATGACAAATATCCCTGGCGTGATGAATCGTGAGGGTGAATTACTCACCGATTTATCAGCTCAGGAAATTGATCGGTTATTTGCAGATGGTACGATATCAGGTGGCATGTTACCAAAAATATCATCAGCCTTAGATGCTGCAAGAAGTGGCGTTCATTCAGTACATATTATTGATGGTAGGATTGAACATTCTTTATTATTAGAAATTCTAACTGAGCAAGCTTTTGGTACGATGATTCGTTCAAATTAATTATATGAATTCAAACAACTCTTCAACAAGCAACCCTCTACCAGTTGGAAGTGAGCAATCTGCTCCAGCGCGCAAGAGGCCAAAGCCAGGGGGAGAGGCGTGTGCAGATTCTGCAAGCCTTAGCTGAAATGCTTGAGAACCCCCAAGGAGAAAGAGTTACCACGGCTGCATTAGCTGCGAAAATTCAAGTTTCAGAGGCGGCTTTATATCGACATTTTGCGAGTAAAGCGCAAATGTTTGATGGTTTGATTGCCTTCATTGAGCAGAGTATTTTTGGCTTAATTAATCAAATTATTGCTAAAGAGGATGACGGGCAAAAGCAAATATATGAGATTGCTATGATGCTTTTAGCCTTTTCGGAAAAAAATCCAGGGATGACGCGAGTCTTGTTAGGGGACTCATTATTTCAAGAGGACGCTAGGTTGCAAGAACGCATCAACCAAGTTTTAGAACGTGTTGAAGCCTCACTTAAACAGTCTTTTCGGATTTTGCAAACACAGCACCAGAGCAATTGGGCGACTGAAGATATAGGTCAACGTTCAGCCTTAATTATGGCAGTTGTTATAGGTCGTTGGCATCGTTTTGCACGAAGTGGATTTACCAAATCTCCGCTTGATAACGCACCAGCATCCTTGAAGGTACTTCTTTTTGCATGAGCAGTTTGCAAACCAAGTTGTACTCACTCGAATTTACAAAAGCTCTGCCCTTACAGAGTGGCACGCATTTTGGTCCCTATACTTTAAAAGTTGAAACATATGGAACCCTCAATGCCAAAAAATCAAATGCCGTATTAATTTGTCATGCCTTAAATGCTTCGCACCATGTTGCCGGGGTTAACGATAGTGGCCAGACAGGTTGGTGGGATAACATGGTTGGGCCTGGCAAGCCTGTTGATACAAACCATTTTTTTGTTATCGGAATTAATAATTTAGGATCTTGTTTTGGCTCTACGGGCCCCATGAGTCCCGATCCGGCAACAGGTATTCCTTATGGAGCTAGTTTTCCGATTTTGACTGTAGAAGACTGGGTTCTTTCACAATCCTATGTGGCTGATTACTTTGGGGTACAGAAATTTGCAGCAGTTATGGGGGGCAGTCTTGGTGGGATGCAAGCAATCGCTTGGGGAATGATGTTCCCTGAGCGCGTTGGGCATTGTATCGTGATTGCCTCTTCGGCGAATTTGTCAGCGCAGAATATTGCCTTCAACGAAATTGCTCGTAATGCCATTATGAGTGATCCAGATTTTCATCAAGGGAATTTTTATGCCCATGCTGTTGTCCCCAAAAGTGGTTTACGGGTAGCTAGGATGATTGGTCATATTACGTATTTATCCAATGATGATATGGCCGAAAAATTTGGGCGCGTCTTACGTCGACCAACAGGTGCTAAGCAAGATTATCAATTTAGTTTTGATACGGAATTTGAAGTAGAAAGCTATTTACGTTATCAAGGTGACAAATTTGCAGATTATTTCGACGCGAATACCTATTTACTGATAACTAGAGCACTGGACTACTTTGACCCTGCGATGGACTATGAGAATGACCTTTCAAAGGCTTTTGCTCATATACAAGCGAATTTTTTGGTGATTAGTTTTTCTACCGATTGGCGTTTTGCACCCCAGCGAAGTCGAGAAATTGTGAAGGCATTACTAGATAATAAACATCGCGTAGCTTATGCAGAGATTGATGCGCCGCATGGGCACGATGCATTTTTACTAGATGATGCAAGGTACCATGCACTAATCCAGTCATATTTTGTCAAGATGCAAGGAGAATGTAATTGAGTTTTGAGGCTATTCGGGCTGATTTTTCTGCGATTGCAAATTGGGTTAAGCCGAATTCAACTCTTTTAGACTTGGGGTGTGGTGACGGCGTATTTTTAGAGTACATACGCCGTGCCAAACAAGTTAAAACATATGGCGTTGAAATCTCGGATGAGCAAGTCTTAGCCTGTGTAGCCAAAGATTTAGATGTGATTCAGCAGGACTTGGAGGGTGGGCTGGCACTTTTTGAAGATCAAAGTTTTGATACCGTGGTTCTCTCTCAAACATTGCAAACGATTCATCAGACTGAGGCTATTTTGCGAGAGGTCGTTCGGGTTGGTAAAGAATGTGTAGTTTCTTTTCCAAACTTTGCGCACTGGTCACATCGTGCGGCCGTTTTTATGGGCCATATGCCTGTGACTAAATCCTTACCTTACGATTGGTACAACACCCCCAATGTCAGAGTTTTAACGATTAAAGACTTTGAGTCTTTAGCAAGTAAGATCGGTATTCGGATACTTGACCGTGTAGTTTTACATGACAGTCAAGAAGTTAAATGGTGCGCTAATCTATTTGGTAGTCTAGCAATCTATCGAGTTGGGCGCACCTAAAGAATATGGCACCAGTTGGCCATAACTCATCAAGCCAAGCTAAAAAAAGCACTTGGCTCGAAATTTTTAAGTCCTATACGGACATTCGAACATGTCGCATGTTTTTTTTAGGCTTTTCAGCTGGCTTGCCTTTACTCCTCGTACTAGGCACTTTAGGATTTTGGTTACGTGAAGCGGGTATAGAACGAAGTACGATTGGCTTTCTGTCTTGGATTGGCCTGATTTATGGTTTTAAATGGTTATGGTCACCATTAGTCGATCGACTGCCGATTCCCTTTTTCACAAACTACTTTGGTAGAAGAAGAGCTTGGTTATTATTTGGACAAGCAATGATCGTTACTGGCTTAATTGGTATGTCTTTGATTGATCCAATAGCCCAGTTAAATTATTTGGTTTGGTGTGCTTTATTCGTGGCCTTTGGATCGGCCACGCAAGACATAGCCTTAGATGCGTACCGGATTGAATCTGCAGAAGTTGATCACCAAGGCATCTTGGCTGCGGCCTATCAAACGGGCTATCGTTTAGCAATGATTTGGGCTGGTGCTGGCGTCTTATGGATTGCTGCGCGTTCGCAATTAGAGATGAGTGGGATATATGAGGCTAGGGCTTGGCAATTTGCATATTTGTGTATGGCAATGTCTATGTTTGTCGGAGTGATTACCGTATTTTTTTCACCAGAAAAACGGCTTGCGGTTTTACATCGATCATTAGGGCCGAAGCGTTGGTTTCAGGAGTTTTTTGTAGAGCCATTTGCGGAGTTTATAAGGCGTTATCGTTGGCACGCTATTTTAATTTTGAGTCTCATTGCTGTTTACCGAATTAGTGATGTGGTGATGGGGATTATGGCAAATCCCTTTTACGTAGATATGGGATATACCAAAGATGAAGTAGCAACTGTTTCGAAACTATATGGTGTGTTGATGACATTAGTTGGTGCATTTATTGGTGGGGGTCTTACCGTTCGCTTTGGTGTCTTACGCATGCTCATGGTCGGTGCAGTCTTATCAGCTCTCAGTAACTTATTATTTGCTTGGTTAGCTACCAGAGGCCATGACTTACACGGGCTAATTTTTGTTATTTCAGCGGATAATTTAAGTTCAGGAATTGCTTCGGCCGCCTTTATTGCTTATTTATCGTCTCTAACCAATGTCACCTATAGTGCCACGCAATATGCACTTTTTAGTTCGATGATGTTACTTATCCCCAAATGGTTAGCGGGCTTTTCTGGACTTTATGTGGACAATTTTGGTTATGGATGGTTTTTTAGTATGACGGCATTACTTGGTTTGCCAGTATTAGTTCTTGTCTGGTTTGTCAGTCGACAAGGCCTGCCAGAAAATAACGCCTTTGCAACAGCTCATTTACCGAGTGAGTAATCATAATCAACTATAAGTGGAGCATGGTCGGAGAAGCGCGTATTTTTATAAACAGTTGCTTTTTTGGCTAATTGAGCAATTGCTGGGGTAGCGATTTGATAATCAATACGCCAACCAACATTATTGTTATATGCCTGCCCGCGCTGGCTCCACCAGGTGTAGCAGGTTTGAGTGGCGCCAGGCTCTAGGGCTCGATAAACATCACAAAATCCCACCTGTGAAAATAAGTGGGTAAGCCAAGCTCTCTCTTCGGGAAGAAAGCCTGAATTCTTCAAATTACCTTGCCAGTTTTTTAGATCAATCTCTTGGTGAGCAATATTCATATCACCGCATAAGAGTACGTCCATACCGGCATTTTTAAGGTCTTGAAGATGTGGCAGGAACACTTTCAAAAAACGCCATTTGGCCTCTTGACGATCTGGTGAGCTTGATCCGGAGGGGAAGTAGGCGCTGATAATCCAAAGTTTCCCAAAACGCAGGGCGGTATATCTCCCTTCTTGATCGAACTCGAATTCTCCAAAACCAATTTGAATCTCATCTGGAGTATGCTTAGAATAGATACCAGTTCCGCTATAACCTTTTTTCTGGGCAAATTGAAATGCCCCTTGATAGTTTGAAGGATTTAATAATTCGGGAGATAAATCGGCTGACTGTGCTTTAATTTCTTGTAAACAAATGAGGTCAGCATGGGTAGTTTGTAACCATTCTATAAAGCCCTTTTTTGCCGCAGATCTTAAACCATTTACATTCGCAGTTATTATTCTTAACATGACATCTCATTCATCTGAATTTATTCAATTTGCCCTAGAATCAAAAGTTTTATCTTTTGGTTCTTTTAAGACCAAGGCTGGTCGCATTTCACCCTATTTTTTTAATGCGGGGGATTTTAATGACGGCGATCGGCTTCGAGCCTTAGGGCAATTTTACGCTCGCGCATTAGTCCATGCTGGAATTTCTTTTGAGATGTTATTTGGGCCAGCATATAAGGGAATCACTTTGGCGGCAACGACAGCCATTGCTTTGGCACAAATGGGTCAAAGCGTGCCCTTTTCTTACAATCGTAAAGAGGTAAAGGATCATGGTGAGGGTGGCATTATCGTTGGTGCGCCCCTAAAAGGTCGGGTAGTCATTGTTGATGATGTTATTTCAGCGGGTACGAGTGTGCGGGAGTCTGTTGCAATGATTGCGGCCGCTGGAGCGACGCCTTGTGCTGTTTTGATTGCCCTAGATCGGATGGAGAGATCTGGGGATGCCGTTCAAATTGGGAAATTCTCTGCTGTGCAGGATGTTCAAAACGAGTTTGGGATTCCAGTTTTAGCGATTGCAAACTTGCAGGATTTATTAGGTTTTTTACAGGCCAGTTCAGACCCGTCATTACAAACATTTCTACCGGCGGTAGAGGCATATGGCGCAAAGTATGGAGTATCTTAAATTTCTGGTAAAGAAATTTTTCCATCGAAAACAGTTTTGGCAGGACCCGTCATAAATACTTCAGCTGATTGTCCTAGATTTATGAAGTCCCAATAAATATTGAGTACTCCACCACGGGTATTAACCGTCACGGGAGATTCAAGAAGATTTTGCAAGATACCACTGACCGCTGCCGCACAAGCACCTGTCCCACAGGAAAGGGTTTCTCCTGAGCCCCTTTCAAAAACCCGAAGGTTGATTTCATGGCGCGTAAGGATTTCCATAAAGCCCACGTTGACGCGTTTAATGAAGGCAGGATGATGTTCAATTATTGGCCCATATTCCAAAACCGGAGTATCTTGGCAGGAGTCCACAATAATAACTGCATGGGGATTGCCCATCGACAAAGTAGAGATCCAGATAGGTGTCTTTTCGGGTACAGGTGAATCTATTAATTGGTAAAGATTGATATGGCCACTAGTTTTTTGAGGCGAATGACCCGGTTCAAAAGGGATCTCATTATGGGTCAAGATGGGCTTACCCATATTGACCTCTACTAAGCCGTTATCAAACTCTTGGAGTGTTAGCACGGCATGTCGCACTTCTACCCGTAAGAGTTTTTTATTAGAAAGGGCTTTTTCTCTCACAAATCGCACGAAACAACGCGAGCCATTCCCACACTGCTCGACTTCAGTACCATCGTGATTAATAATGCGGTATTTAAAATCGACCTCCTTGAGGGAAGAATTTTCTACCAGTAAAATCTGATCAGCTCCAATACCAAAGTGACGGTCTGCTAAAAACTGCCACTGGGCGGTACTAATTTGGCTTAAGTCTTGATGGATACCATCAATGACAATAAAGTCATTGCCACAGCCATGCATTTTAGTAAATTGCAAAATCATTAAAAGCCTTTTTAATAAAACCGAGGATGTCCATCGGGACGGTTTTTAAATCTTTTATGAACCCAATAATACTCTTGTGGTCTTGGGCGGATTTGTGCTTCGAAGAATTGATTGAGTCGAGTCGTATCTTCGATTAAATCGGCCGTTGGAAAGTGTTCTAGGGCTTGATAAATGTGACAGGTGTAGCCTACTCCATCAGGATTGAGGGTTGTTACGATCGGGCATACTTCTGCCCCGCTTAAGCGGGCGAGTCTTGATACGGAGGTGACTGTACAGGTAGGAATACCAAAAAATGGAACAAAAATGGAGTCTTGTTTACCTAAATCCATATCCGGCGATATCACCACAACTTGTTGGCGGCGTATTTGGCGAATCAAATCCCTCGAATTATGTTGTCGTAGAACCATTTTTGACCCAAAGCGTTCACGCCATTTTTTGATACGGGTATCAAAAAAAGAGTTTTTCATTCGAACATATAAAGTATTTGGTTCTTTGAGACCTAATTCTTGCATATAAATCGAGATCGCAATCAGACCAGCTTCGATACCAATTAAGTGCATGCTCACAAATAAGCGAGGCTTTCCATCGAGCAGATTAATGGCACTTTTTATCTGGACGAAGTCTTTAATTTGTTCTTTTGAACCGAGCCAAAGATACGCTCTTTCTAGGGTACTTCTGGCAAATAATTGCCAGTGTTTGCGCGCCAATTTTTTTCTGGCAAGTGGGGAATACTCCGCATAACAAAGTCGTAAATTGATATTTGTCACTCGCTGACGTTCAATCGGTAAATACGAAATCAAATATCCGATGATGTCGCCAAACAGATGCAGTAGGCGAAGGGGAGCCGCGGAGAGAAGGTATAAAAGCCCAAGGCTACAATAATTACCGATTAGGTAAATAAGTTTCATGATTGTACGCTTGGAGCTGGAGGAGCTCCAGCGGGTTGTTTATAGCGGTTATATCCCCAGAGATATTGTTCAGGGCATTTTAAAATAACCTCTTCTATGGCGCGGTTTAATTCTTCAGCCGCAATACTTGGATCTGCATCAAATGGTTTGTTGATTCGCATTGCACGGATGGTCCAACCAAGACCAATTTTTTTTCGAGTAGCAGAAAATATAATGGTTGGGACTTGATTTTTAGTGGCTAATTTGGCTGGTAATACAGCTGTATATGCGAGTTTTCCAAAAAAGGGAACCCAGACACCATCGCCCTCACCTGGAACTTGATCTGGCAGTATGCCGACTGCTTGGCCTCTTTGGAGTGCTCTAGCAACTTGTCTTACACCTTGAATGTTTGCTGGAACAAAATGCATTTGCGGATGGGAGCGGCCCTTTTCAATAACTTGGTTTAGCCAAGCTTGCTTAGCTGGTTTATAAATGATTGTTGCGCAGAAATGTTCTGCCAAAACTCTTGGGATCATTTCAAATGCACCAAGATGAGGGGTGAGCATGAGGAGTCCCTTACCCTCTGCCATAGCTTGATCTACAACCTGCCAATCTAGAACCTCGGTCAACTTGAGACAATCTTGTGGATGATTCCAAATCCATAAGCTCTCAGCCAGCATGGTACCGGAGGCTTGGGCAATTTTTACCGGATTTGCTTTGAAGGCATAAGCGATTTGTGCTTGGGCTAAATTATCTTTAATGAGCTGGCGATCTTTACTCGAGAACCAAAAGGTCATTAGCCCAAGTAGGCTTCCTAATTGTTGGAGATGCTTGAGGGAGAGCAAGCCTAAAATTTGAATAATCCATCGCATTACCCATATGATATGCAAATTTTCGACAAAAGACGAAGAATTGATGAATGATTCAAATCGTTATATACTTGAGTATCGCCGAGTTAAGACAACTTGCCGGGCGATTCATAAATTCTGCTAAAGCGTCGCCGTTCAAGTTAACTGGCACGTGTTGTCATAACTTTTAACTGAAGGAAACTTGAATGGCAAATGATTATTTTTTTACCTCGGAATCCGTTTCTGAGGGGCATCCTGATAAAGTGTCGGATCAAATTTCCGATGCAATTTTAGACGCCATATTGGCGCAAGACCCGACTGCTCGAGTTGCTGCTGAGACGCTATGTAATACTGGCTTAGTTGTGCTTGCCGGTGAAATTACAACGACTGCTAATGTGGATTACATCAAGGTAGCTCGGGATACTCTGCGAGAGATTGGCTACGACAATACAGAATATGGTATTGACCATAAGGGTTGCGCTGTTTTAGTGGCGTACGATAAGCAAAGTCCGGATATTAAGCAGGGCGTAGACAAGGCTGGCGATGACCCTTTAGAT
>RFMZ01000062.1 GCA_009927445.1 Betaproteobacteria bacterium | reverse complement strand
GGCGTTGAAGTGCTAGGCCCCACCAACCACACCATTTTTAAAAGCATTTACTTCTTTGATCCTAATGGGCACCGTCTTGAGCTTGCAACAAAACCGGTACCCCTGAGATGATGCGCAAACTCGACGAAGTTAAGTGGGACATGATTAACGAGTGGTCACAAACTAAACGTGCCCCAAAACACGCCGCCTGGATGCACGATGGAAGCATGTAATGCAACCCTAAACCCTTCTCTGCGCAGTTGGGTAACTACGGCTAATTTGAGCGGGTCAGATTTTCCTATTCAAAATCTTCCGTTCGGACGATTCCGTACAAACTCAAATGAACCATGGCGAATTGGCGTTGCTATCGGCGATATGGTGCTTGACCTCAAAGCTGCTGAGCTAATCAATCACTCCGATATGAATCAGCTTCTAGCGATGAAAAAGGAAGACCGCGTTGCATTGAGAATTGCAATTTCTAATGGTCTCAAAGAAGACGCACCAGTCAACCACAGTGCATTTGAACAAAGTCTGTTCAAGCAATCATCAGTAGAGATAGGCATGCCTTGCGAAGTTGGTGACTACACAGACTTCTACGTAGGCATTCATCACGCGACAGCTGTTGGCAAATTGTTTCGCCCTGACAATCCTTTACTACCCAACTACAAATGGGTGCCTATTGGGTATCACGGACGTTCGTCAACGTTAAACGTTTCAGGAACTTCATTTCCTCGGCCTTGTGGTCAAGTTAAAGCGGCTGATACTGACGCACCAATTTTTCAACCATCGGCACGTTTAGACTTTGAACTTGAAATCGGCGTTGTCATTGGCCAAGGGAACCAACAAGGTCAACCTATTGCAATTGAAAAAGCAGAAGATCATGTATTTGGTTTGACACTTTTCAACGACTGGAGCGCAAGAGACATTCAGGCTTGGGAATATCAACCCCTTGGCCCATTTTTGTCAAAAAACTTTGCCAGCACTTTGTCACCATGGATAGTCACCATGGAGGCCCTATCGCCTTTTCGTCAAGAATTCAAACGCCCAGATGGTGAACCCCAACCTCTTGCATACCTCAGCTCAGAGGTAAACAGTCTGCAAGGCGCATTTGACGTGAAACTTGAGGTATTGATTCAAACTGAAGCCATGCGCAAAGCTGGATTGCCTTTTGAAAGACTCACTTACTCCAACTTCACCGAAGCGGCTTACTGGACCGTCGCTCAAATGGTGACGCACCACACAATCAATGGCTGCTCCTTACGCTCGGGCGATTTATTTGGCTCTGGCACCCTCTCTGGCCCTAAGCCGGAGCAGGCTGGCTCATTGCTTGAACTGACTCAAGGCGGAAAACAAGCTATTGCTTTGTCCAACGGCGAGAAGCGGATTTTTTTGCAAGATGGTGATTCATTGCACTCAAGGGCTGGTGTGAAAAGTCTGGTGCAGTTCGCATTGGCTTTGGCGAATGTATTGCAACAGTCATGCCTGCTAAAGCGGCCTAAATTCATATTTACCGATGAGGCTATACAACTTCTTCCAAAGCGGAACATCTCATCGCTTAAGAATCGCTCTAAATCTAAAGTATTTGATTACCCAAATACTTCAATTACCCAACAGCCTAAGAATTAAAACCGATGGCACGAGGTATTCCACTGTTTTCTCTTCCTATGCTGCTTGAAGTATCAAGTTCGATGTCTGGGCATGGCGTTGAACTTTAGCCATAACCATTTCGAGCACCGCGCCAAGCGTCTAACTTTTCCAAAAACTAGTTTTACCGCCAAGCCAACCGTCTAGCTTTTTCACCTGACAAGTGACAGCGCTGAGTGCAAAATCTACGAAATTACTGGCG